>DASPYE010000034.1:0-13772 GCA_035636935.1 Candidatus Dormiibacterota bacterium
GACCGTGGTCAGCGGCGGGTTTGTCCATGCCGCCATGGGCAGGTCGTCGAAACCGACGACCGAGAGGTCGTCAGGTACGCGGAGCCCGGATGCACGCGCCGCCGACATGACCCCGATCGCTGTCATATCGCTCATCGCGAGCACCGCGGTGGCACGGCGGGCGCCCTCTCGGAGTTGCTGAAACGCGCGCGCACCTGCCTCCACGGAGATGCCCGCAGTGACGCACTCCGGGGCGGGTGCTCCCGCGCCGGCGATCGCCACCTCGTAGCCCTCCATCCGCCTTACCGCCGTCGGTGTCGTCTCGAGCTCGGAGCGTGTCGGCGGTAAGACGATGATCGCCAGCTGGGTGTGGCCGAGCTCGAGCAGGTGCCTGGCCGCTTCCTCCGCCCCACCCTTGTCATCGACGTTGACCGCAGGATGCTCAGGCGACCCGTCCGAGTCGACCAGCACCGTCGGGATGCCGTTGCGGTCCAGCACGGCGAGGGCTTTGTCGTCTGGGCCCAGGCCGAGGCTGATGAAGCCGTCGACGGAGGCCTGACTGATCGCGCTCTCCAGTGATCCGTCGACCGGCGGCACCAACAGCAAGGTCAGGTCGTGCTCCTCGCACTGTTCGCCGAGGCCCTGGATGAGCTCGCTCAGGAAAGGGTTGGCGAAGACGGTGGACAGGCGCTGTGGGATCAAGACGCCCATGGTTCCGCTGCGCCTCATGGAGAGAGCACGTGCGGCTGGGTGCGGCGCGTAGCCGAGGTCGCGGGCGACGCGCAGCACGCGCTCGAGGGTCGCCTGGCCCAGGTTTTCGGGGTTGTTGAACGCGAACGACACGGCCGTCTTCGAGACGCCTGCCGCGATCGCGACGTCAGCGATTGTGACGCGGGACACCCAGGGTTCCTGTCATGGCTCGCCCCCCAGCGATTAAACCGCTTTAGTAAAGCGGTTTAGGGCCGATCCTAGGATGGATCTGGCGATCTGTCAAGAATCGGGTTGGGCGCCCTTTTTGGCGCCTGCGTGTGCGGGCGGAGCAGCGCCGCGTCCACCTTCGGTACTCGCCCTGCCGTCAGCAGACCGTTCTGTTCCTGTTCCACGTCGGCGAGCTGCGTGTAGCAAAAACCGACCACGGGCCCCGCGTCCATCAGCCCATCGATCAGCGCGCCATACACACCGATGAAGGCGTCCCCGTCCGGGACCTCTAGCCAGCCCCATCCACCTGACCCGGCGATCCGCAAGCCGCCGCACTCGCTGACCATCACCGGCTCGCCGCGGTGGCCGTAGCCCGGGCCGTAGGCGGCATGGCCGCCGGCGCCGCCGTCGAGGGCGGCATCGATGTTGCGATAGCGCCGAGCGAGCTCGGCCGGCGGCGAGTAGTCGTGGACCGTGCACAGGTCGCTCAGGGCGTGCTCCCAGCCATCGTTGGAAATCACCGGTCGAGTGCCGTCGAGAGTGTGCGTCCGGTGGTACAGCTCGTCCAGGAACCGAGCGCGCACAGCGGGATCGATGTGGTCGAGGCCGAAGCTCTCGTTGGCGACCACCCAGGCCACGATCGACGGGTGGTCGCGGTCACGCCTCACCAGCTCGCTCCATTCGGCCGCCAGGCGGCGCTCGGCCTCTGGCGAATGCTCATGAAAGCTCGGCATCTCAGACCACACGAGGAACCCGAGCCGGTCGGCCCAGTAGAGCCAGCGGGGATCTTCCCCCTTCTGGTGCTTGCGCGCGCCGTTGAACCCGAAGGCCTTGGCGAGCTCGATGTCGCGTCGCAGCTCTTCATCGCGCGCCGCGGTCATCAGGCCGCCGGGGAAATAGCCCTGGTCGAGGACCAGGCGCTGGACGTAGGGCTCTCCGTTCAGCAGGAACTGCCCTTCCCTCGTTTCGATCTGGCGCATTCCGAAATAGGTGTCGGCGCGGTCTGTCTCAGCACGGCCTGAGCCCAGCAATCGGATCTCCAGGTCGTAGAGGCGAGGCGACTCCGGCGACCAGAGCGCGACAGCATCGAGCTGCATGCGACCGGGGCCGGGCGGCCCGGACCAGGTTCCGACGACCTCCCCATCCAGCCTCGCGACCAGCTCGATATTCCCTTCCCCGCCAACCTCGAAGGCGACCGCACCTTGGGCGAGGTCGGGGTTGACTCGGATGCCGGTGATGTGCCGCTCGGGCAGCGGCTCGACCCAGACCGACTGCCAGATACCTGTCGTGGGGGTATAGAAGATGCCCTCCGGCTTGGGGCCCCAGTACTGCTTGCCGCGCGGAATGGTTTTGTCGGTCAGCGGATCCTCCGCGCGGATGACCAGGTGGTTGTCGCGCGCGAGCGACATACCTGTGATGTCGGCGGTGAAAGGGACGTGACCACCTTCATGGCGCGCGACCTCGACATCGTTGACCCAGACGGTGGCGCGGTAGTCGACCGCCCCGAAGTGGAGCAGCAGGCGATCGGCCGCAGGTGCGTCGAACCGACGCCGGTACCAGACGACGTCGCCGGGCAGCTCATGCACTCCCGACAGCTCGGATTCGGCACAGAAAGGAACCACGATCTGGCGGTCGAAGCTCGGCTCGGTACCGGCGCCAAACTGCCATTCGCCGTTCAAAGTCATCCAGTGCGACCGGCGAAAGGTGGGCCTGGGATATTCGGTTCGATTCATCGCGTAAGGGAGATGAAACCGCGTTGCAAGACGACATGATTGTCGGCCGTGACGGCGCTGCGACTGATGCAAGTTGGCCTCGGAGGGCACGGCCGCAACTGGGCCCGGCGCATCGTCCCGGACGTCGACGAGGTCGAGCTCGTCGCCTACGTCGACTCCGATCCGTACGCGCTGGACATCGCCCGCGAAGAGCTCCGCGCGCCGGCCGGTATGTACTTCGAATCGATCCGGGAGGCGATCACGGCCACGCGGCCGGACGCGCTCCTCAACACCACCGCGCTTGGGGGTCATGTGCCCGTGACGCGCGCGGCCCTTGACGCCGGGCTGCACGTCCTGGTCGAGAAGCCGTTCGCGCCGACCCTCGGCGCCGCGCACCAGCTGGTCGACGTGGCCGGCAAAGCCGGACTCGTCCTGATGGTCAGCCAGAACTACCGCTACTTTCCAGCGCCGAGGGCAATCGCCGAATTCGTGCAGGCGGCGCCCCTGGGCAAGCTGCACGAGGTCTCGATCGACTTCCGGCGTTTCTCGACGGCGGGACCGTCGGGTCGCGGCCGCCACCACCTCGAGGAGCAGCCCCTGCTCGTCGACATGTCCATCCACCACTTCGACCTGCTTCGCCTGATCCTGAACTCCGAGCCGGAGCGCATATTCTGCGAAGCGTGGAATCCGAGCTGGACCGACTTCAGCGGCCCTTCTGCCACGGTCGCCTCGATCCTGTTTCCGGGCGTCGTCGTCAGCTACCGCGGCAGCTGGGTCAGCGCCGGACACCTGACGCCATGGGCCGGCGAGTGGCATCTCGAGTTCGAGCGCGGCGAGGTCGTTTGGACGAGCCGTGACGATGACATGAACGAGGACCGCGTGATGATCCGGCCGCGCGGTGGCAAGGCGAGAACCGCGGCGCTGCGCCCGATGGCGAGGACCGGGCCGGCTGGGGCACTGACCGAGTTTGCGCATGCCGTGCAGTCGGGCCGCGAGCCGGAGACCTCAGGCCGCCACAACCTGGGCACGGTCGCGTTCATCGCGGCCGCGGTTGAGTCTGCGTCGGTCCACGAGCCCGTATCGATCTACCGGACCGGCGAAGCGCTTCCCATCTGATGCTGGCTCGTCGCCATCTACGCCTCACCATCTGGAACGAGCACGTCCATGAGCGGCGCGACCCGTCGGTCAGGAAGATCTATCCCGCCGGCATGCACGCGCCGATCGCCGAAGGCGTCCGCCGCGAGCTGGGCGACACCGTGGCCGTGCGTATCGCAACGCTCGACGAGCCGGAGCACGGTTTGAGCGAGACGGCGCTCGAGGACACCGACGTCCTGACCTGGTGGGGCCACGCCGCGCACGACCAGGTCTCGGACGAAGTCGTGGAGCGCGTGCACGCGCGCGTGCTGGACGGCATGGGCATCGTCGTGCTCCATTCGGGCCATTACTCGAAGATCTTCAAGCGGCTCATGGGCACAAGCTGCTCTCTGCGATGGCGTTCGGATCCGGGCGGTGAGCGTGAGGTGATCTGGACGGTGAATCCCGCCCACCCGATCGCCGCCGGCGTGCCGCAGCCGATCGTCGTCGCGCATGACGAGATGTACGGCGAGTACTTCGACATCCCACCTCCCGACGAGCTCGTCTTCATCAGCTCCTATGAAGGCGGCGAGGTGTTTCGGAGTGGGTGCTGCTATTTCCGCGGTGCCGGCCGCGTCGCGTACTTCAGCCCCGGCGACCAGGAGTTTCCTGTCTATCACCAGCCAGAGATCCAACGCGTGATCGCCAACTGCGTCGCGTGGTGCGGCGGCTCAAGCAGGCCGAACGACGCCCCGTCGGCACGAGAGGGCAGGTCGAAGCGAAACTGGTATATGTGAAGTCATTCGCCGATGTCGGGGCCGCCGTGGTGGGCACCGGGTTTATCGGCACCGTCCACGTCGAAGCGTTGCGCCGTCTGGGTGTGCAGGTGCATGGCGTGGTCGGATCCACGCGCGAGCGCGCCAGCGCGCGCGCGGAGGAGATTGGCCTGCCCCGGGCCTATGACAGCTTCCAGGCGATGCTCGATGACCCGCGCGTCGATGTGGTGCACGTCACCTCACCGAATCACCTGCACCACGAGCACTCGCGCGCCGCCCTTCGCGCAGGCAAGCACGTCGTGTGCGAGAAGCCGCTTGCCATGACGCCGGCCGAGTCGGCTGACCTGCTCCAGATCGCCGAGCAAAGTGGGCAGGTGCACGCGACCAACTTCAACCTGCGCTTCTATCCGGTCGTCCAGCACGTGCATGGCATGGTTCGCGAGGGTGAACTGGGCGAGGTGCGACTGGTGTCCGGCCATTACCTGCAGGACTGGTTGCTGCTCGACACCGATTGGAACTGGCGGCTCGAGCCCAAGTTGGGCGGTGGCCTCCGCGCCGTGTCCGACATCGGCTCACACTGGATGGACCTGACAACCTTTCTGACCGGCAGGCGGATCGTCGCCGTGATGGCGGACCTGGCGACGTTTGTCAAGAAGCGACGGCAGCCGTCGGGCCCGGTGGAGACGTTTGCCACCGGCACCGGGGTCAAGACGGTGGAGCGCGATATCTCGACTGAGGACTGCGCGACGATCCTGCTTCGCTACGAGGGCGGTACGCGCGGCGCCCTGACGGTCTCTCAGATCAGCGCGGGCCGCAAGAACTCGCTGTGGTTCGAGATCGACGGCTCGACCTCCGCCGCGGGATGGAACTCGGAACGGCCCGACGAGCTCTGGATCGGACATCGCGGCCGTCCCAACGAGCTCCTGCTCCGCGACCCCGCGATCCTCAACGAAGAAGGGCGCCGCGCGGCGACCCTTCCCGGCGGCCACGCCGAAGGATTCGCCGACACCTTTCGCGCTCTGTATGCCGAGGTGTATCGAGCCGTAGGCGCGGGCAAGCCGTCGGAGGGCTATCCCACCTTCGCCGACGGCCATGACGAGATGCTCGTCTGCGACGCGGTCGCGCGCAGTCATCGCGACCAGAGGTGGGTAGAGGTCGGGCGTGCCGTCAGGTCCGCGGCCAGGTGAAGCTCGGCCTGCTGACCGCCGCGTTTCCGGATCTCACCCTCGAAGAGATCGCGATCTGGGCGCACGGCAACGGCTTCGACGCGCTCGAGATCGCCTGCTGGCCTTCGAGCGGGAGCGAGCATCGCCGTTACGCCGGCGTCGCCCACATCGACGTCCACGATTTCAACCCGAAAGCAGTGCGGAAGCTCCTGGGTCGTTACGACCTGGAGATCTCATCGCTCGCCTACTACCCGAACAACCTCGACCCCGACACAGATGCCAGGCAGGCCGCCCACGATCACCTGCGTCGCGTGGTCGAGGCGGCCCAGCAGCTCGAGGTCGAGACGGTCTGCACCTTCGTCGGCCGCGATCAGCGGCGCTCTGTCGCGGAGAACCTCGAAGACTTCAAGGGTGTATGGCCGCCTCTCGTGCGGCACGCGCGCGAGCACGGCGTCCGGATCGCGATCGAAAACTGCCCGATGATCTTCTCGGCCGACGAGTGGCCCGGGGGACGCAATCTCGCGTACTCCCCCGCACTCTGGCGCCAGATGTTCGAGATCATCCCCGACGAGAACTTCGGCCTCAACTTCGACCCCTCTCACCTCGTGTGGCAGTTCATCGACCACACGCGGGCGGTCCGCGAGTTCGCGCCGCGCATCTTTCACGTCCACGCCAAGGACATGGAGGTCGATCGCGACGGGCTCTACAACGAAGGCGTGATGTCTCTCGGCGTCGGCTGGCAGGTGCCCCGGCTTCCAGGGCTGGGTGAAGTTCGCTGGGATCGCTTCATCAGCGCCCTGTACGCAATCGGCTACGACTGGGTCGTATCGATCGAGCATGAGGACCGCGACTTCGAAGGCGAGCTGGAGCTCGTGCAGCGCGGCTTTCTCCTCGCCCGCAACACGCTCCGTCCTCTTATCGTCTAGACGCGACGAAGAATGCGATCGACATGCCGATCGCGACCACTGCCAGCACCGCCGGCGCCCAGCTGACTCCGGCCTGCGCGATCACAATCCCGATCGCACCCGGCCCGGCGATGCCGCCGATCGACGCCGCAGGAAAAAGCCACGACGTCGCGCGCGAATCGCCAGGCCGCAGCTTGGCCAGCCACACGATGCCGGTTGGAAAGATGGGCGCGAGCGCGAGTCCCGTCACGAGGTAGGCCCACGGCGCCAGGGGGCCGGCGGTCGCGGCGAGCAACCCAACCGCGGCCACGCCCGCACCGGTGAGCACGATGGTGCCCTCGGGGACAGAAGGAGGAACCAACGTGATCAGGAGGCGGCCGGTCACCAGCGCCAGCCAGAAGCCCGATGTCACAGTCGCGGCCTGGGTCGAACGCAGGCCGACCGACTCGAGGTGTGACGTCATCCAGCCGCCGGTGCCGTTCTCGACGGCGACGTAGAGCACGAAAGCGAGGATGAAGATCCACACGAGGATTCCCGGGCGAACGCGCGAGCCGGCGGAGACCGGAAGGCGGCCCGTGATGCCAATCGCGCCTGGAATCAACGCGAGCCACACCGCGGCGAAGACCAGGTAGAACGACGAGAAGTGCTCGCCGGCGAACGCCGCGACGAGGATTGGCCCGCCGACCGCACCGGCCGAATACGCGCCGTTCAGCGCGTTGAGAAGCGCCGTGCGCCGCCTGCTGTCGCTGTAGGCGACGAGCTGGTTCAACCCGAGGACGAGGGCGCCGAAGCCGAGGCCGACGATGAAGACCCCGAGCAGGAACGCGGGCCAGACGAAAGCGATCGCGATGATCACCAGCCCGAAGCTCACGATAGCCGTCGCGATCATCACGGTGACGCGGCCAGGGAGCTTCTCGAACGAACGCATCGCGATCAGGACCCCGGGCAGGGAGCCGGCGAAATGCACACTGATCGTCGCGCCCGCAACAGGGAGGCTCACGCCGAATCGGCGTATGAGGTGCTCGAGGAGCGGGCCGTAGCCGGCGACGATCATCCCCATGAGCAAGAACGTCGCCGCGATGCCGGCGATGGACCCGCGGGAGAGGACGACTCGAGTGGTTGGGACCTCAGTGATCGGAAGCAATTCGGCCGGCCGATTGTCGACGAAAGGAGGACTTAGACTCCGCCAGATGACTGACTCCCTGCGGTTTCCTGACGGCTTTCTCTTCGGCGCCGCGATCTCCGCCTATCAGACAGAGGGCGGCAACGTGAACTCCGATTGGTGGTGGTGGGAGCACATCGAGTCCACTCCATGCCCGGAGCCGTCCGGCGACGCATGCGACTTCTACCACCGCTCCGCCGACGATGTCGCGATGCTTGCCCGCTCCGGGCTCGACTGCTTCCGCTTCGGCATCGAGTGGGCGCGCATCGAGCCGGCAGAGGGCGAGTTCTCACGCGCGGAGCTAGCCCACTACCGCCGCATTCTCGACGCGTGCCACGAGCATGGAGTGGCCCCGATCGTCACCTTCCACCACTTCACGGTCCCGAGATGGCTGCATGAGCAGGGAGGGATTGCATCGGAGAAGTTCCCTGCACTCTTCGAGCGGTACTGCGATCGCGTGGCCCACGCCCTCGGCGACCGGATCGCCTACGCATGCACCATCAACGAACCGCAAGGCCTCGGTTCCAGCGGGTGGCTGCTCGGGATCAACCCGCCCGGCCACACCGACGACCGCGAAGGCGCGCAGCGTGCGATCGACAACCTGCTGGAGGCGCACCGACGCGGCGCCGCCGCGATCCGCTCCCGCGCGGGCGTTCCGACCGGCGTGACACTCGCGATCCCCGACATCCAGTACGAGGATGGCGCCGAGCCGGGTTCGAGCTCGCTCGAGCTGGAATCCACGATCAACGACTGGTTCCTGCAGCTGGCGCGGCAGGATGACTTCATCGGCGTTCAGACGTACACGCGCTTCCGCTATGGGCCCGAAGGTCCGCGCAGCCCCGGCCACGACTGGAGCGACACCACACGCGAGCTGGCCGAAAACGACCTGACGACGCAGATGGGCTACGAGTACTACCCGCAGGCGCTGGGTGGCGCGATCCGCCGCGCCCAACGCGCCTGTCCCGGCGTGCCGATCCTGGTCACCGAGAACGGAATCGCCACCGGTAACGACGAGAAGCGCATCGCGTACATCGACTCCGCAATGCGAGAGGTCCTCGCATGCCTTGCGGACGGGATCGATGTCCGCTCCTACGTCTACTGGTCGCTGCTCGACAATTTCGAATGGGCCCTCGGCTACGCGCCG
Organism: Candidatus Dormiibacterota bacterium; assembly: GCA_035636935.1. Taxonomy (GTDB): domain Bacteria; phylum Chloroflexota; class Dormibacteria; order Dormibacterales; family Dormibacteraceae; genus 40CM-4-65-16. Next base: position 8,837 of record DASPYE010000034.1, read on the forward strand.
ACGTTCGGCCTGGTGGCGGTGGACCGGCAGACATTCGCCCGGCATCCCAGGCCAAGCCTGGCGTGGCTGGGCCAGGTGGCAAGAGCCAGAGCTCTAAGCGGGGCAGCCACCTCCCCACTGGCTGGGGAGGTCGCCCGAAGGGCGGGTGGGGGCTCGTGAACCTATGATCGCCCTGAGAAATTGATCCGCCCGCCGGTCGAAGCGAATTCAGGGCTCGCCGCGGTTCTCCGCGGTGTGATCGCCGACTTCCAGCACGCGTCGGGAGCGGAGATCGTGTCCGTCTTCCTGTACGAAGAAGAGACCCACACCTACTACGCCCCGTTCGCGACCGGCCAGCCGCAGGAGAGCCTGCTCGACTCGTTGACCGACATGCGCGAGCAGCTCGCTCGCTACCTGAACGACGAGAGGCAGGGCAAGGCGCCTGACGAGCTGGGGGTCCACCAGTACGGCTCGACGGTCTGGCTGACCGTCACCCGGCAGCGGCTCGTGGCGCGAGACGCGCCGGCGGAGATCGATTCGACGTTCATCCGCCGCTACCAGGTGCAGTCGACGATCGGGCTGCCCCTGCTTGCCGGCGAGAGGTTCCTCGGCCTGATCTACCTGAACTACCGCAGCAGGGAGCGCGCGCCGGACGACAACAAGCTGCACGAGCTGGAGCGCCGGGCGGGAACCGCGGCGGCGCTTATCCAGAGCGCGCTCGAGGGCGCCGAGCGCACCGCCCTCGAGGGCTTGTCGCGCCTGACGTCGCTCCTCACAACTCCGGTTGGTGACGCCCGCACCGACGCGAAGGAGCTGCGTCGACTGCTGTCGATCGCTCTCGCCGACCTGCTGATGGCAAGCAACCTTGACGGCGCGGCCATCTACCAGTTCGGCCACCAACGCTCGCACCTCGAGCTTGTCACCGCCCACCTCCGCGTTGCCGCCCCAATGCGCGTGGAGCGCGGCGATCCATCGACCCTCTGGGAGGCAGCCCTCAGCAAGACCGTCGGCGAGACCACGGCCGAATCGGACCTGCATCCCGTGGCCACATACGCGCTCGGCCAGCCCGACGAGCCTCACGGCTACCTGATCGTGGTCAGCCGCGACAGCCTCGCCACCGTCAGGCGCGCGCACGCCACCGACGAGATGCTGAAGGCGGGAGCCCAGCTGATCGGAAGCGCGCTCGCGTCACAGCGCTTGATCGCCGAGCTGGAGAACAGCAATAGGCTGCTCAGCGCGCTGGGCGACATGACGGCGGCGATGCTGAAGCCTGGCGCGAGCCGGCACGATGTCATCGACGCGGTGGTCGGCCACCTCACCGATTCCGAGGTCCCGGAATTCGACTTCAACTTCGCCACCGTCTATCTGCTCGACCAGCGCGAGGACGAGGCGACTGTGGTGCGCATGGCGGCCGGCGCCGCCACCGCGGCGTCGATCGAGGGAACGGCACCCCACGCCGGCAAGAAAGTCCCGCGATGGGCTTTGGACGAGGACCGCCTTCTGGCCGAGAGCGACGTCCTCGTCTACGTGGCGCGCACCTGGCAGACCGTGATCGTTGGGCCCCTGCCCGCGGGCGACCATGGAGACGTGATCTCGGGAGGCATACCGGTCCAGTCGACCTGGACCGAGGTGCCGGTCGTCTACACGAACGGCATGGTGCTCGGCAACGTGCTCGTTTCTCTGATCGGGGAGAAGGAGCGCGCGCGAGGCGAGGAGCCGGCGCCATTCACCCTCGCCGGCGAGGTCTTCGATCGGGGCGGGCACAAGGACCTCATCCGGGTCTTCGTGCCGTTCGGGAGCGACGCCGCTCGGCGGGCGACGGGCGTGCTGGAGGTCGGTTATCACCGGTCTGACCAGCGCCGCCCCGATTGGGGCCAGGTCGAAGCACTCCGTGCAGCCGCCGGACAGCTCGCGGTCGCAGTCGAGACCGCGCGCCTGTACGAAGAAGCACAGCGCCACGCCGAGCAGCTCGAGCTCGTCGCCGACGTCAGCAAGGCGATCGCCAGCTCGATCGACCTCGAGCAGACTTTGACGCTCGTCGCCCAGAACCTGGCCCGTCTGGTCGACGCCTCCCTGTGCCAGATCGCGCTCTATGAAGAGGATCACGAAGGCTGGTACGGCGCCGCGGCCTCGGACCTGCAGGACCTCTGGCGCCGAGAACATGCAGAGCGGTCGGAAACGACATTCCTGTTCGATGTGCTCGACCGCGAGCAACCGATCGTGATCGACGACACGTCCACCAGCTCGCAGGTCGATCCCAACTACGTGCGCGCGTTTGGCGTGAAGTCGTTGATGGCGCTGCCCCTCATCGCCGACGAGCAGGCGATCGGCGCGGCGATCCTGGCGGAACGCACCCGCAACCGCCGCTTCACGCCTGAAGAGGTGCAGCGCGCGCAGGCGCTGGCGGTGCAGGCGGCGGTGGCCATCAAGAACGCGCGGCTGCATGCGCTGGCCGAAGAAGAGCGACACCTGCAGAAGGACTTCGTCCTGATCGGTTTCGGCCAGTGGGGCCAGAAGGCCTACCAGCACCTGCTCACGCTCAAGCAGTTCTTCAACTTCCGCACGCACGTCGTAGAGCAGGACTCGCCCGGATCACGCGACCGCCTGGGCGTGAAAGAGGAGGAGGTGCGCACGCATGGCGATTCGTTCTACTGGGACAGCCACGGCTCCCCCGCGCGAGACCACCTGGAGCGCGAGCTGGAATCGAGCTCTTACGTGATCACGTACATCGCGACGCCGGCGGCCACCCACCTGCCAACCCTCGCGCGCTACTACGACCTGAGCGACGTGGTCCTGATCGAGAAGCCGCTGGGCGCACCGCCGGACGACTACCGCAAGTTCCTCGACACCGCGCCTGGTGGCGTCGAGATTGTGGCCGCCGACCATTACTACTTCAAGCTCGAGGTCCGCCTGCTGGCGATGCTGCTCACCGAGGAGCGGACACTACGCAACTTCCTCGACAGCGTCGAGGAGATACGAATCGAGATCCTCGAGGAACAACCGCTGACCGGCGCCGCCGCGGACATCGGCGTCATCGCGGACTTGATCCCCCACGCGTTCGCGATCATCTCGCTGCTGACGCCGATCGACCGGATCAAGCTCGACGCGACATCGCCCCTCCTCCTCGGCCGCCATGAAGGCCTGGCGGGGCAGCGCGAGAGCTACGCGCGAATGAACGCCACCTTCGAATATCACGGCCGGTCGGTGCGGCTCGTCGCAGACGTCGGCAAGGGTGCGGAGAACGCGAAGTGGATCAAGCTGAGCGGCGAGAAACGCGCCGCCGGCCGCAGCCCCAGCTACAAGTTCGACTTCGGCAAAGGCGAGGCGATCGACGGCACGCAGGCGACGGTGCGCGCCGCGGTGCGGAGGATCCGCGAGCCCGGAGTGCCCGACAACGCGCATCTCAACATGCTTCGCCATGTCATCGAGAAGCGTCACCCCGCGGTCGGCATCCTGTCGATCCGCGAGGCGATCCGTGCCAACCAGCGCGTGCGTGAGCTGGAGGCGATGGCTTCTGACCTGCTCGCGCGCAAGGAGTGGACGGATTACCCCCTTGGCAGCCGGCCGGTGTTCGAGTCCGCCGGGGTTCGCGTCAGCTGAGCGGCGGCTCCTTGTACTGCGACTGCTCGATCGCGCGCTCGTAGACACTCTCGTAGCCGTCCGCCATCATGGCCGGACCGAATCGCTTGGCCGCCACCTCGGCGCAGCGCGCGAGGTCGATCTCCTTCAAGCGCTCGTAGGCCGCCACCATCTCATCCGCGTTCGCTGCCAGGAAGCCTGTGACTCCAGATTCCACGATCTCTGGCGCGGCCCCACGCGGAGACGCGATCACCGGGGTGCCGCTCACCATCGCCTCCACCATCGCCAGGCCGAACGGCTCCTCCCACTGGATCGGAAAGAGCAACGCCCTGGCACGAGCGAGCAGCTTGGCCTTCTCCTCGCCTTCCACGTTCTCGCGCCACGTGACCTGGCCGTTGAGATTCGGCTTGATCTTCTCCTCGAAGTAGCGCTGCGCCGACGCGTCGACCTTGCCGGCGAGCACGAGCGGTACGTTCAGGCGCTTGGCCACCTCGATCGCGACATGCTGACCTTTGTCCGGGTTGATGCGTGCCAGTGAGACAAGGTAGTTCTCTTTTTCTTCGGGTTTGGTGACCGGCGAGTACTGCGCGGGATCGATGGCGTTGTGCACGACACCTCGCCACTCGACGCCCGCGACCATCGCCTGCTGGGCGCGGCTGATCGCAACGAGATGCACCTGCCTGGCGACCGACCGCAAGAAGTCGCCCTCGGATTCCCGCAGCGCGCCATGCAAGGTCGCAACGACCGGCGCCTGCAGTCGTGCCTGCGCGGCGACGAGGATGCCGGTCAGACCGGAGTTGTCGTGGACGATGTCGAAGGCCCGCCTGCGGACAGTCTCGTACGCGCGGTAGAGGAAAAGGCTTTGGCGCGGAAGCTCATCAAGCGTACCCAGCTGCTGCGCCCAGCTCTCCGGCGCGAGCGCGAGCGACTCGAACGGTCCGTGTGATCCCTGCCGGCCGAGGATCGTGACCTGATGTCCGCGATTCGCCAGCTCGCGCCCGAGGTTGTAGGCCATGAGCTCGATTCCGCCGTAACCGCCGGGAGGAACCGGGTACCAGGGGCTGACGATGATGGCGATCCGGCGATGCTCCACATGGATAGAACACCCCACATATCGGCGAGTCGCAGGAACGTAATGCGCGGACGAAGTACCTAGTCGGGTCCTCGCGGCAACCCGAAGGTGATGGTCGGCGCAATCGTCACGATCTCTTGATGTTCAGTCTTGATCAGCTGCCAACCGCCCTCATGCACCATCCGATGGTGCCGCCGGCAGAGCAGGACCAGGTTGTCGAGGTCGCTCGGACCGCCGTCGATCCAATGCACGAGATGATGTCCATCACACATCGAGGCGGAGCGTTCGCAAGCGGGCCATTTGCAG
>DASPYE010000035.1:0-4455 GCA_035636935.1 Candidatus Dormiibacterota bacterium
TGGCGCACTAACACAATCTGGGCCGCGGGCATACCATTTCCTACACCACACCCTCTTCGCGGCGCGAGCCTCCTGACCAAAATCAGGAGGCTCGTCACTTTATGAGGCAACCCCGTGAGGGCCGGCGGCCGCGGGTTATTCGGGGCGCGAAAAAGCGCGAGTGCCGGCGGTCGCGCATTACGCCGCCTTGACGGCGCTCACCAGTTTGGTCAGGGAGTCTTTGGCGTCGCCGAAGAACATCACGGTTTTTGGTCCGAACATGAGCTCGTTGTCGATCCCGGCGAAACCTGGGCGCATCGAGCGCTTCATGAAGATGATGTTCTTGGCCTGGTCCGCGTTCAGAATCGGCATCCCGTAGATCGGGCTGCCCGGGGTGCTGCGCGCGGCGGGGTTGACGACGTCATTGGCGCCGACGATCAGCGCTACGTCCGCGTTCTTGAAGTCGTCGTTGACCTGGTCCATCTCCTTGAGCTGCTCGTAGGGGACGTTGGCCTCGGCGAGCAGCACGTTCATGTGACCGGGCATGCGTCCGGCGACCGGGTGGATCGCGTACTCGACGTCCACGCCTCGCTTCTCGAGCACGTCGGCCAGCTCGCGCGCGGCGTGCTGGGCCTGGGCTACCGCCAGCCCGTAACCCGGGACGATGATGACGCGCTGCGAGTAGGCCAGCAGGGTGCCGAGGTCTTCCGCCGACGCGGAGCGAACGCTGCGGCCCTGGGCGCCCGCCGCGGCGGTGGCCGCCCCATGCACCTGGCCAAACGCCCCGAAGAGGACGTTGGCAAGGGAGCGACCCATCGCGTCGCTCATGAGCTTGGTCAGCAGGCTTCCGGAGGCTCCGACCAACGTGCCGGCCACGATGAGCGCGAAGTTGTTGAGGGTGAACCCGCTCGCCGCCACCGCCAGACCGGTGCAGGCGTTGAGCACGGAGATCACGACCGGCATATCGGCGCCGCCTATCGGAAGCACGAACGCCACGCCGAGGATCAGCGCCAGCACCATCAGGGGAAGAAACGTGAACGGCACCGATGCGAGGGCGAGGATCGCGATCGCGAAACCGACGATCGCCGCCGCGAGGACTCCGTTGACGATCTGCTGCCCCGGATACGTGATCGGAGTCCCGGTCATCAGCTCCTGCAGCTTCGCGAATGCGACGGCGCTGCCCGCGAAGGAGATGGAGCCGATCACGATGCTGAAGACGCTCGGAAAGAGCACGGCAAACTGCGGATGGACGCCGAACTTCAGCAGCTCGGCGACCGCGACCAGCGCCGCGGCTCCGCCTCCCACGCCGTTGAACAGGGCGACCATCTGGGGAATCGCGGTCATCCGCACCATGCGGGCGCCGACCGTCCCGACCAGAGCGCCGATCACGATTCCAATGCCCGTGATCAACAAGCCCACATTGGTGAAATGGAGCAACGGCACCGTCGCCGCCAGCGCGACGACCATGCCGGCGCCGGCGGTGAAATTTCCATTGCGGGCGCTCTTGGGCGAGCTGAGCTGCTTCAGGCCGAGGATGAAGAGAACAGCAGCCAGAAGATAGGCAAGCGTGATCGCGACAGTCACGGCTGGAGCCTTCGACGAGAGATTCGGTGACCAGGCGGCCCAGATGCTAGGCGCGGCCGAGCAGAGCGAGCGCAAACATCCCGGGGTCCCCGCGCCGTGGTTGCGCGGGGGTGACGAGGAGCGGAAACCTCCTGGGGTCCCCATGCCGAAGGCATGGGGGCAGTGGGCTGCATGGGCGCCGAAGATCCGTCGACGGTCTCCAGTCGTGACTGTCCAGTCACTTCTTGGTCACCTGCCGGCCTTTGAACATCTCGAGCATGCGGTCCGTGACCACGAACCCGCCGACGACGTTGGTCGTGGCGAGGATCACGGCCACCAGACCGAGAATGATCGTGACCGGCGAGTCAGCGCCCGCCGCGATGAGAATCGCGCCCACCAGGATGATGCCGTGGATGGCGTTCGTGCCCGACATCAGCGGCGTATGCAGGACGGTCGGCACCTTGGATATGACCTCGAAGCCGACAAAGATCGCCAGCACGAAAAAGGTCAGCTCGTTGAGGAGCTCGTTGGTCACGCCGCGGAAACCATCTGTTTCGCGCGCTCGTTGACGATCTCGCCTCCATGGGTCACGCACGCGGCCTTGGTGATCTCGTCCTCGAAATCCAAAGCGACGGCGCCGTTCTTGACAAGGTGCAGGAGCAGATTGGCGACGTTGCGCGCGTAGAGCTGGCTCGTCGTCTGCGGCATGGTCGAAGGCACGTTGCGGGTGCCGATGATGGTCACGCCGTCAACGCCGATCTCCTTCCCGGCCTGGGTCAGCTCGACGTTGCCGCCCGTCTCTGCGGCCAGGTCCACGATCACCGAACCAGCGCGCATTCCTTTGACCATGTCGGCGGTCACGAGCAGCGGTGCCTTTCGCCCTGGCACCGCGGCTGTGGTGATGACCACGTCCGCCTTCGCGACATGCTCGCCGATGAGCTGCCTCTGCTTGCGCAGGAACTCCTCGGACTGCTCTCGTGCGTAACCGCCCTGACCCTCCTGAGCCTCGAGGGCAAGCTCGATGAACGTGGCGCCGAGAGAATGCACCTCTTCTTTGACCGCCGGGCGCACGTCGTAGGCGGAGACGACGGCGCCGAGCCGGCGCGCGGTCGCGATCGCCTGCAGCCCCGCGACCCCCGCCCCCATCACGAGGACGCGGGTTGGAGCCACCGTGCCCGCCGCGGTCATCATCATCGGGAAGAGCTTGCCCAGCCGTTCCGCGGCGATCAGCACGGCCTTGTAGCCCGACGCGGAAGCCTGTGAAGAGAGCGCGTCCATCGACTGCGCACGCGAGATGCGGGGCAACAGCTCGAGGCTGAAGGCGGTGATCGTGTGTTGGGCCAGCGACTTCACCGTGTCGCCCTGGGTCGCCGGCTGCAGGAAGCTGATGAGCACCGCGCCCTTTTTCAACAGGGCGATCTCACTTTCCCGGGGCGCCTGCACCTTCAGCACCGCGTCGGCGTAGTGCAGCATCGTTCCCGCGCGGCTTTCGACTTTGGCCCCGGCGTCCTCGTACTGCTTGTCGGTGAGGAACGCGGCTGCCCCGGCCCCGGCCTCGACGCTCACCTCGAGGCCGGCGGCGACGAGCATCTTGGTCGTGTCAGGGACGAGGGCCACACGCCGCTCGCCCTGCTCGATCTCCCTGGGAACCGCCACCTTCACGACTTGGTGACTCTAAGCAATCAAGGGTCGCTGCTGCACACGCGTAGAATCCGTAGTCCGCCAACCCAAAATCGAAGTGACCGAACCAATCGTCAACGACCTCACCATCCAGGCCGCCACCGTCAACGGTTCAGGCAGCCAGACCGCAAACCTGGTTTTGACCAGGGCGATCTTCCATATGGGGATCCCGGTAGCGCCCAAGAACGTCTTTCCCTCCAATATCGAAGGCCTGCCCACGTGGTATCAGCTGCGGATCACGCCGCAAGGACACATGGCGCGCTCGGACAAGGTCGATGTCCTGGTCGCCTTCAACGTCGCCACGTGGCGCGAAGACCTGACGACGGTGCGCGCCGGCGGCGTGGTCATCCACGAAGAGGCGTTCTCCAAAGCGGAGGCGCGGACGGACGTCACCTACTACGCGGTGCCCTTCTCCAAGCTGGCCAAGTCGAAGATCCAGAGCGACACGCTTCGCAAGCAGCTGGCCAACATGATCTATGTCGGCGTCGTGGCCGGCGTGCTCGGCATCCCGTGGGAGGCGCTCGAGCACGGGGTCAGGCGCCAGTTTCTGGCCAAGCCCAAGGCGGTACCGATCAACCTCGACGCGATCAAGGTCGGGTACGACTACTGGCAGGACAACTTCTCCAAGCAGGATCCCTACCGCCTCGAGGCGATGACGGGAAGGGTCGAAGGCAAGGTCCTCGTCGAGGGCAACCAGGCGGCCGCGCTCGGTGCTTTGATGGGCGGCGCCAGCGTCGTCGCGTGGTATCCCATCACGCCGTCGTCGTCTCTATGCGAGTACTTCATCGCTTACTCGGACCGGTTCCGAGTCGACCCGAAGACCGGCGAGAAGCTGGTCTCGGTGGTCCAGGCCGAGGACGAGCTCGCGGCGGTCGGGATGGCGATCGGCGCCGGCTGGGCGGGCGCACGCGCGTTCACGTCCACCTCCGGACCAGGCATCTCGCTGATGGCCGAGTTCTCCGGTCTGGCCTACTACGCCGAAGTTCCGGTCGTGATCTTTGATATCCAGCGCATCGGCCCGTCGACTGGTCTTCCGACGCGCACGTCGCAGGCCGACATCGGGTTCGTCTACACGCTGTCGCATGGCGACACGAAGCACATCGTCTTGCTGCCCGGGACGGTCGAGGAGTGCTACGAGTTCGCGCGCGACGCGTTCGACTACGCGGACCGATTCCAAACGCCGATCTTTGTGCTCTCCGACCTCGACCTCGGCATGAACCTGTGGATGACGCC
>DASPYE010000036.1:0-3457 GCA_035636935.1 Candidatus Dormiibacterota bacterium
GCGACCGGCCGTCCGAGGTCGGGCCCGTAGCCCTCGAAGATCACCCCCGTGTAGTAGTCGAAGTCGCGGATGGCTCCGAGGTCGAGGATCACGACGTCGCCGATCCCGTGTTCGCTCAGCAGGCCGTAGACCTCGCGCAGCTGGGCCAGAGCGTTTTCCGATCGCTCGTTGCGCACGAGGCCCGCGGCCGCGTCGAGGATCTCGAGCCCGCCCCGCAACGCCGGGAAACGCAGCAGCAGCTCGTGCTCGGCGGAGCGCAGGGGTGTGTCTTCGAGCAAGGCCTCGAGTCCGACGAAGTCCCGCGCTCCGAGCGCTGCGCGCACCGCTGTCTTGACGTCCTCGGGCAGCCGGACCGCATCCATGATTCCGTGGAAGAACTCCGCGTGGCCGACATCGATCTGATAGCGGCGGATGCCCGTCGCCTCCATGCACCTGGCGGCAAGCGCGATGACCTCGGCGTCGGCGACCGACCCCGACGCTCCGATCAGCTCCGCGCCGACCTGGTACGTCTCGCGCCGGTGCTGGAACCGGCTTTCCTCGGTGGAGACGACGGGCCCCGCGTAGCAGAGCCGAAGCGGCAAAGCGGCCGTGCGCAGCTTGCCTGCGACCAGCCTGGCCACCGGGACGGTCCTTTCCCCAACCAACGCGACGACGTCGCCGCGGCCGTCTGTGAACTTGAAGAGGCGGCGCCGCTGCTCGACGCCAAGACCGAGGTCGAGCACGTCCATCGCCTCCACGAGCGGGGTGATGACGTGGCGGTACCCCCAACGACGCATCTCCGCAAGAAGCGATTCCTGGGCTTCGCGCAGGATCTCGGCCTCGAGCGGTAGCAGATCCCGGAAGCCGGGTACACCGCCGAGCTGCACCGGGACCGAGGGATCAGCCCGGGTGAAGGGACCTCCGGGCCGTGGCCACTCGAATGCCGTCTCTGTCAGCTTTCGTCTTCATCTTCATCCTCTGATTCGCCGTCGGCGTCCTCCGAGAAGTCGAGCGCTTCACCCTCGTCCTCGACGGCGTGCATGCCCTCTTCGATGTCATCGGTGGCCGGCGTCTCGACCAGCCTCTCACCTTCATCCTCGTCGTCGGTGAAGACCTCGACCCCGCGAGTGATCAGGCTCTCTTTCGTGTAGGGCCGGAACTCGACCTCGCGCTTGCGGCGCATCGGGAAGCTCGGCTTGCCGGCGAAGCGCGGGTCCTGGTGGGTTTCCCGAACGATCAGCTTCACGGTGTTGCCCTCGACCGAGGTGATGCCGGCCTGGTAGCGGTTGCCGCCGCGCATGAACTTGGTCAACCTGCGTGCGAGCTTGGCCTCCAGCGAGCCCAGGCGGATGCCCCGCGACGTTTCCACGAGGATGCCGTCGCCATCGATCTTGAGCTCCGCGACGTCGCCCGCCGCGACTTTGGAGGAGATGTCCGCGCTGGCTGGACTGTCGATCGTGGTGATGATGGTCTTCCCCATCTCCTCGACGAAGAGGTTGAGATCGACTCTCGTGCCTCCGACCTTGAGCCCTTCCTTCTGGTGGAGCAGCGCGTTGATCCGCGCAGCGTTCTTCTTGGCGATCGAGTTCATCGGGTTGAGCTTCAGCGCAGCCTCGTAGGAGGCCTTCGCGTCTTTCAACTTGCCGAGCTCGGACAGCGCCTTCCCCAGGCGGTTCTGGGTCTCTTCGTCGGCACCGAAGCTCTCGATGATGAAGCGATTCAACTTGACGGCCTCGTCCCACTTGCCGGCAATCGCAAGCTGCACGGCGTCATCGGCATATTGCGATCGGGGTTTGAGGTGTTCGCTGGTGTCCGTTTTCAAAAGGCGCGCTCCTATGGCCGGCTGAGGGCGGGAAGGATGCTGAGTATACGTACCGCGGGTTTAACTGGCGGTTTCAAGCCCCCATCCGGCCCGGCCGCTGCGCGGCGGGGCCACCTTCCCCAGCAAGTGGGGAAGGGAAGGCGGGGCCACCTTCCCCAAGCAGGCGGGGAAGGCACCGTCTGTCATTCTCTGCGCCGTGCGCTTCTGCGCGTCTCTCGTTGCCATCCTTCTCGGCGCTTGCACGATCGGCGGGGCGCAGCCCGCCGGCAAGCCACTTCGCATCGCCGTTGACCTTCCTCTTACCGGAACCGAGACTCGAGCCGCGCTCCCGGCGCTCAACGGAATCCGTTTCTTCGTGCAGACGCACCCGACCCTCGACGGGTTCGCGATCGAGCTCATCACGGCCGACGACGCGGCCGCGGGTGGCGGTAGCGCGAGTCCGGACCGGGGCGCCGCCAATGTAAGGGGCTTCCTCGCCGACGCGAACGTGGTGGCGATGATGGGGCCCTTTGACGGCGCGGTGGCGCGGAAGGAGATTCCGCTCGCCAACGCGGCGGGGCTCGCCATGGTCAGCCCGGCGACAAGCAACCCGTGCCTGACGCGGGACGTGTACATGCCTTCGCTCCTCAATCCTGCTCGGACGCCGATCACCTGCAAAGTCGCGGGCCTGCCCCCGGCCTCCGAGCTCCGCCCCTCGCACGCCAACAACTTCTTCCGGCTCACCACGACGGACGAGCTTCAGGGCGCGGCCGCGGCGGACTTCGCCGTCGAGAAGCTGCGAGTGCTGCGCACCGCGGTCATCACCGACCACGAGCTCTATGGGCAGGGTCTGGCGGAGGCCTTCAACGCCCGGCTGGTCAGGCGCGGAGGCACGGTGCTCGGCCACCTGGACGTCGAGGCAAGCAACACCGACGCGACGGAATTTCTGAAGCGCATGAAGGAGGCGGGCGCCCAGGCGATCTACTTCGGCGGGGTGAGCGCGGTGGGTTGCGCGATCCGCGCCCAGATGGCTTCCGTATTCCCGCCGGGTGAGGCAACGCCATTTCTGGGGGGCGATGGGATCGCGCACGACCCCAACTGCATCCTGACCGCCGGAGCCAACAGCCCCGGCATCTACGCCACCGCCCCGATCGTGGACGCCGCCTCCCTTCCCGGTGCCGCGACGGTGATTCGTGAGTTCAAGGCGACGTTTCGGCGCCCGACCGACTTCGGCCCGTACACGATGCTCGCCTACGACGCCACCGCCGCAATGTACGCGGCGCTGAACCGGGCCATCCTCGCCGGCGGCGGCCGGCTGCCGTCCCGCGAGGCGATCACGGCCGAGCTGGCGCGCACCTCCGGGCTGGACGGGGTCACCGGGGAGCTCGGCTTCGACGCGGCCGGCGATACGACGAAGCGGGTCGTCTCGGTCTTCGAAGCTCCCGGGGCGGATCCAAGGGCCCCGTGGAAGTTCAGCGGAGCCGTGGACTACAGCCTCCGCCTTCCTTATTAGAGGCCCCGAGCGACCACTTCCCAACTTCGACTTGACTTGTGGGGCCCTCCGAGTCGATAGTTTGCCTCGGAGTAGCAGTTCGGCCATCCCATGTGGCCGCACTCGCCGCCGGCGCACTCTCGCCCCGACCGCGGTTGGGAAGAGGGCGGCAAGTGATGGGAGGC
>DASPYE010000037.1:0-4180 GCA_035636935.1 Candidatus Dormiibacterota bacterium
CCGTTACAGGGCCCCCCGGCGCGGCGTTGGCTCAAATACGTTGCGCGCACATACCATGAACCGGCCGTGCAGGCCGACCGGCCCCCATTCGAAGACCTCTACCGGGAATATCTCGGTCGCATTTACGCGTACATCCGCGCCCAGGTCGGCGCGGCCGCCGACGCCGAGGACGTCACCGCGCAGGTCTTCATGAACGCGTACCAGGCCTACGCGCGCTTCGAGCCTCGCAACACCACGCCCGCGGCGTGGCTGTTCAGGATCGCGCGCAACGCAACCCTCGACCACTTCCGGGCGCACGGACGGAGGGAGCGGTTGCGACGCACCGTCGAGCACCAGCCCATGGAGGAGGAAGACCCGGCCGGCCAGGCCGAAGACCGGATCCGCTATCGGGCGCTGCTGGGCCAGGTAGCTCAGCTGCCCGAGCGGCAGCGCGACGCGATTTCCCTCCGTCATTCCGGTCTCAGCTTCGACGAGGTCGGCAAGTTGATGGGGTGCAGCGAGGACGCCGCCAAGATGCTCTACCACCGTGCCCTGAAGGCGTTGAAGGACGCTGTGCAGAGAGAAGGCGTGTGAGCGAGCAAGACGAGGACCTCGAGCTGCAAGCACTCCAGCGTGAGCTGGACGACGCTTTCGCGACGACGCGGCCGCGCGTTGGGTTCGACGACGAGCTCTGGCTTCGCATGCAGGCGAGGCGGCCGTTGTCGATTCGCATCCGAGATGCGTTCGCGGGCATGTTCCAGGGCATCCGCGAGGTGCCTGCCGTGCCGATGGCCGCCGTGGCTGGCCTGCTGGTCGTTGTCATCGGAGTCGGCATCTTCGCGTACAGCGGGATTGGCCGCGGCGGCGGGGGCGGCACGACGATGGGAGCCAGCGCGCCGGGCAACGACGCTCGCGGCAACACGAACCTGTCCGCCGGAGCGTTCGGTCCCGTCCCTGCACCCGGCATGAGCGCGACGCCGAAGGGCGTCGAGCAGGCCCCGCCGCTGTACGGTCAGGCACCCGGAGAGTACGCGGGCCCCGCCACCTTTGTGTGGAGCGGCCAGCTCGACCTCGCACTGTCGACCGCCCCGGTCTATCGGTACCGGGAGCCGTCGACCAACGCTTCGGATCAATTCGCGACGGCGCTCGGGGCGGCGCTGCAGGGCCGGCCGCAGGGCCTTCTTGGTTCCTACTCCGCCACCACGTACACGCTGAAGGTGCGAGGAACGGTCCAGTCGCCGCCTGTCAGCCCGGCCTACTTCATCCTCGCCAACGTGTCGATGCCTGAGATCGACGCGGCCGGCGCGGGACCACAGGACCTCGCGGCGATCTTTCTCGCGCAGCACAGCCTGCTTCCGCAGTGGACCTACACGGTGTCGGTGGACAGTCGGGGCAACCCCGTCAAGGTGATCTTCGAGAGGCAGTTCGACGTGCCGGGGTACGCCGGGGCTCACCTCGTCGACAGCAATGGAATTCGTTACGGGCTCGAGGTCGACCTCAACGGACGCCGTCCGGTGTTCGTGCAGGGCCTGTTGCCGGTGAGCCTCGACAGCGCGCCATACAGGATCATCTCGGGCGACCAGGCGATCCGGCTGGCGACGGCGCCAAGCACCAACTCGACCGGGAGTTCGGTGCCCATCGTCCAGCTGAAGCAGGCAGAGCTTGTTTATGTGCTCGCCACCGCGGGCGACCACAGCTTTTACGAACCTGCGTTTCTCTTCTCGGGTACCGTCCAGGTCAACGGTGTGACGATGACCAGGCACGTGCTGATACCGGCGGTGGATCCTTCGCAGCGAACGCCGTAGTCCTCACGATCGGCCATTCGACCCGGTCGCTCGACGATTTCACCGAGCTGCTGATCCACCATGGCGTGGGACTGCTCGTCGACGTGCGTACGGTGCCGGCCTCGCGGCGCATGCCGCATTTTTCGAAGCTGGCGCTGGAGCGCTCTCTCCCCCAAAGTGGGATTCGCTACCTGCACATGCCGGAGCTCGGAGGCCTGCGCAAGCCGAAGGCCGATTCGATCAACACAGGCTGGCGCAACGTTAGCTTTCGCGGTTATGCCGATTACATGCAGACGGACGAGTTCTGGGCGGGGATCGTGCGCCTTATGAGTCTCCCCATCCGACCGGGCCGCTTCGCGGCCGGGTCACCTTCCCCGGCAAGCGGGGAAGGGAAGGCGATCATGTGCGCTGAGGCTTTGCCGTGGCGCTGCCATCGCTCGCTGGTCTCCGACGCCCTCACTCTCCGAGGCGTCGAGGTGAGGCACGTCACCACTGGGGCCAAGCCCGCGCGACACGCCCTGACACCGTTCGCGCAGGTTCAGGGCGGGCGCATCACCTACCCACCGCCGGATACACTCGCCATCTAGAGGGGGAATGGGCAAGAAACAGGTGCGCCAGGTGCGCCAGCAGATGCGCAAAGTCCAGCCCAAGCAGGCTGCCTCCAACGCGCAGGGCGCAACCCGCAAGCAGCGCGAGCGATACGTCCAGTCCGGAGGCATGCTGCAGGGTTACGCACCCGACTACGTGGTCCGGATCGGATACATTTCCGTCGCCGTGGCGGTGGTGTGCCTCCTCATCGTCGCGGCGCTGCTCATCTTCCTGCCACCCATCTACGGGTGGCCCGACGCCGCGGCGGCGTCGATCGCCTGGCTGCTGCCCATCGCGCTTCTGGCCACCTTCGTCGGGCCAGGTTTTCGGCTTGCGTTGAAAGACAAGCGCGCGGAGCCGAGGCTGGTCCAGGGTCAACTGGTCGGCGCAAGCTCGGTGAGCACCTCGATGGGTCTCGGCATGCTGATGGTGCAGACCCGCGGCGGCGTGGAGCAGTACCTCGTTCCGCCGGCGCGCCTGAAGCAGGTGCCGGGCAACCAGGTCAACGTCGTGCTCACGGTCACGCCGCACCTCAAGCACGTGAAGTCAGTCGGGGTGATGGGACAGCGCATGGTGGGCCGCGTCGAGCCTCCCGTCCCGACCGTGATGCGGCGCCTCCAGCTGCTGCCTTTGCTCACGCCGCTTGCGCTGGCACTCGCCGCGGTGATCGGCGACGACTCCGTCGCCCTGGCCCCGATCTCGCCTCCCGCCCTGCACGCGGGCCTGGCGGTGCTGGCCGGAGCTGTGCTCGCGGCGGCAGTCTATGGAATCTCGTACTTGCTGCAGCGACGGATGATGGAAGAGGTTCAGGCGCTGGTCCCACGCACGTAGGGGGCCCGTCTAGGAAGCTCTTTCGGACTCCGGCTTCTCGGCTTCGACCTCGGTCTTGTCCTCCTGGACTGGCGCCGCGTCCGGCAACGGCGAGGGCTTGACGGCTGAGGCGTTGTCGCCGATCAGGCGCTTGCGCTCCGGATAAGCCGCGATCAGGAGCAAGCTGAACGCGAGGCCGAAGATCACCGGCCCAAGGTGAAAGCCCTTGCCGTGTATCGCCGAGACGATCTCGAACACGAGCACGATCAGGCCGTAAAGGATGCCGCCCCGCACCCAGGCGACCGATCCCGCCGGGTTGAACGCCGCGATGATCAGCCCGATGCCGAGCACGGCGGCAGCGGCCGACCCATTGGTGCCGACCTGCTCGTCGATCGACTTGAACGACGCGACCAGGACCGTGCCCACCGCTCCGCCGAGCAGGCCGATGCCCATCAGCAGCATCCCGATCCGGAGGATCAGCGGCCTCACGCCCGCGACTCTATATGCCGGATACCCGCTTAGTCACGGTTTAGACTCGATTCATGGCTGACGTTCACATCACCCCGGAAGGGCTCGAAGCCGTCGAGAAAGAGCTGGACGAGCTGACCTCCCAGAAGCGGCCTTCAATCGTGGCCAAGATCAAGGCCGCGCGCGAGCTCGGGGACCTCTCGGAGAACTTCGAGTACCACGCGGCCAAGAACGAGCAGGGGATGATGGAGGCTCGCATCAAAGAGCTCGAATCCATCATCAAAAACCACGTGCTGATCGAGGCTCGCACCGAAAAAGGCGTGGTGGGCATGGGCAACACGGTCCGCTTCGCCGAGGACGGCGCCGATGAGGAGAGGTACCGGATCGTCGGTCCGGCGGAGGCCGATCCCAAGGCGGGTCGTGTCAGCTACGAATCCGCGTTGGGCAAGGCTTTGATCGGTCACCGCGTCGGCGACGAGGTCGACATCAACACGCCCGGCGGCCGCTACAGCGTGCGCATCACGGGCATTGAGTAAGACCGCCGCGACGAC
>DASPYE010000038.1:0-12171 GCA_035636935.1 Candidatus Dormiibacterota bacterium
ACGAACGAGCCACCGGCGCGCAAGCGCGAGCCTGCGGTCCGGCCGGATCTCGACCGGCACCTGGTAGGTGGCGCCGCCGACCCGCCGCGGCTTGACCTCGAGCAGAGGCGTGGCGTTGCGCAGCGCGAGGTCGAACACCTCGAGCGGCTCCTTCTTCGCCTGCTTGGAGGCGCGGCTGAGCGCGTCGTAGACGACCTTTTCGGCGGTCGAGCGCTTGCCCCGGCTCATGACCACGTTGACGAACTTGGCGATCGCCTCGGACTGGTAGACGGGGTCGGGCGCGACGACACGTTTGACGGGACGGTTGCGGCGAGGCATCAGGCTGCCGCCTTGCCCTTTTCCCGCTTCGCTCCGTACTTCGACCGAGCCTTCTTGCGGTTCTTGGTGCCCGCGGTGTCCAGGGTGCCGCGGATGATGTGGTAGCGGACGCCGGGCAGGTCCTTGACGCGGCCGCCGCGGATGAGCACGACCGAGTGCTCCTGGAGGTTGTGCCCGATGCCTGGGATGTACGCGGTGACCTCGATCCCGGTGGTCAGCCGGACGCGGGCCACCTTGCGGAGGGCCGAGTTCGGCTTCTTCGGGGTCTGGGTGTAGACGCGGACGCACACGCCCCGCCTCTGCGGCGAGCCGCGCAGCGCCGGCGCCTTAGACTTCGCTCTGGCCGCCTTGCGCCCAAGGCGGACCAACTGCTGGATGGTTGGCAAACGTTTCTCCGAATAGCGGTTTGATTCCCACGCGGCAATAGCCGATTGGGCGACAAGCGATGAGTATACCCAAATCCCATTACTTCGAAGCTCGCCCGGCGACCGCCTCGCGGCCGAGGACGGTGCGTCTCCGGCTGGGCGCGCTCGAACTCGAACTACAGGCCGACAGGGGGGTTTTCGCCTCCAGGGGGATCGACCCCGGGACGATGATCCTGCTCCGCGAGGCGCCCCCCCCGCCCCTGTCCGGCGATCTCCTCGACCTGGGTAGCGGCTACGGCCCGATCGCCCTGGTCCTGGCCCGGCGTGCTCCCGAATCCCACGTCTGGGCCGTGGACGTCAACGAGCGGGCGATCGAGCTCACGCGGTCGAACGCGGCCACGGCTCAGATTCCGAACGTCTCGGCCCTGCCGCCCGAGCAGGTGCCGGACGAGCTTCGCTTCGATGCCATCTACTCGAACCCGCCCGTGCGGGTCGGCAAGGCGCCGCTCCATGACCTCCTGCTGAGGTGGCTGCCGCGCCTCAAACCCGGCGGCGCCGCCTACCTGGTCGTGCAGCGCAATCTGGGTTCCGACTCGCTGGCGAAGTGGCTGGGCGAGCAAGGTTTCGAGGTGACGCGGCTCCGATCGAAGAAGGGCTACCGGGTGCTCGAGGTGAAGCCTGGCCCCGCCGCCGGCTCCGCCGGCACCTCCCCGTGAATGGGGAGGAGTTGAGACTGGCCTAGAACTGACCGGCGAAGTGGCAGGCCGCCATCTGGTCCCGCGATCCATGAGGCTCCAGCGGCGGCTCCTGCTCGCTGCAGACGCCGGGCACCCTCGCGATGGGGCAGCGCGGGTGGAACCGGCAACCCGAGGGTGGGTTGACCGGCGACGGGATCTCACCTTTCAAGGTGATCGGCGCGCGGCTCATCTCGGCCACCGGGTCCGGGACAGGGATCGAGGAGAGGAGCGCCTTCGTGTAAGGGTGCTGAGGCCGGTCGTAGATGTCCTTGCGGTCCGCCGTCTCGACGACCTTGCCCAGGTACATGACCGCGATGCGGTCGGAAAGGTGCCGCACCACGGCGAGGTCGTGGGCGATGAACAGGTACGTCAGCTGAAACTCCCGCTGCAGGTCCTGCAGCAGGTTGATGATCTGGGCCTGGATCGACACGTCCAGCGCCGAGACCGGCTCGTCGCACACGATGAACGAGGGGTTCACCGCCAGCGCCCTGGCGATTCCGATCCGCTGCCGTTGGCCGCCGGAAAACTCGTGCGGGTAGCGGTTGGTGAAGTTGGGGTTCAGGCCCACCAGCCGGAGGAGCTCCTGGACGCGGCGCCGCCGCTCCTTGAAGGTTCCGACCTGGTAGTTGTCGAGCGGCTCCTGGAGGATATCGCCGACCGTCATGCGCGGGTCGAGGGACGCATACGGGTCCTGGAAGATCATCTGCATCTTCCGGCGCACCCTTCGCAGGGCGCCACCGCGCAGACGCGTGATGTCCTGCCCGTCGAGCACGATCGAACCCGCGGTTGCCGGCAGCAGTCCTGTAACCAGTCTCGCCAGCGTCGACTTGCCGCAGCCTGACTCGCCGACCAGGCCCAACGTCTCGCCGCGCCTGATCTCGAGGTCGACACCATCCACGGCGTGTACGGAGAGACCCGAGAAACCACCGACCGGAAAGTGCTTGTAGGCGCCCTTGATCCGGAGCAGCACGGAGTCCTGCCGGGCCGCGGTAATCGCCGCGGGCTCAGCCGCCAATGGTCCCCCCCAGCTCGGCGGTTGGGGCCTTCAGCTTCTCGGCGGCTTCCTTCGAGAGCGCGCTCTGCTTGGCAGCCTCGATATCGTCCTCCTTGACGTTTCGCATCAGGACCCAGCAACGCGCCACCTGGTTCGTCGCCACCTCGCCCAGCGGTGGCTCAGGCTCAACCTTGCACTTGTCGACCACGAAGGGGCAGCGGGGGTGGAACTTGCAGCCTGGAGGCGAGTGCGAGAGGTCGGGCGGCAGTCCCTTGATCGACACGAGCCTGTCCTTGCGTGCCTCGTCGACGCGGGGGACGGAACGCAGGAGCGACCACGTATAGGGGTGCTGGGGGCTCTTGAAGATCTGCTCGACTGGGCCTTCTTCGACGATCCGGCCGGCGTACATCACGATGATCCGCTGGCACAGGCTGGCGACCAGCGCCATGTTGTGCGTGATCAGCATCATGGCCGTGTTCAGCTCTCGGTTGAGCTGCTTCATCAGCTGGATGATCTGGGCCTGCACCGTGACGTCGAGGGCAGTCGTCGGCTCGTCGGCGATCAGCAGGTCAGGCTCGTTGGAAAGGCCCATCGCGATCATCGCCCGCTGACGCATTCCGCCGGAGAACTGGTGCGGATAATCCTTGATGCGCGACTCGGCGGCCGGGACACGGACCCGTTTCAGAAGCTCGATGACCCGTCCGCGGGCGAGCGTCTCGGTGAAGCGCTCGTGCGCCGTCATGGCCTCCTCGATCTGGCGTCCAACCCTGGTGACCGGGTTCATCGAGGTCATTGGGTCCTGGAAGATCATCGCGACGTCGTTGCCCCGGAAGTCACGGATCTCCTCGTCCGTCATCTTGGTGACGTCCTTGCCGCGGAACAGGATCCTGCCGGAGGTGATCTTGCCGGGATCGGGGAGCAACCTGAGAATCGACAGGGCGGTCATCGTCTTGCCGCACCCCGACTCGCCGACGACGCCCAGCGTCTCGCCGGCGTCCACGTGGAAAGTTACCCCGTCAACCGCACGGACGACTCCGCGCGAGGTGAAGAACTGCGTGTGCAGGTCTTCGACCTGTAGGAGTGTTGATGCCACTCTGGTTGCAGAACTCTAGCGGCGGCTAGCGCCGCATGCGCGGATCGAGGGCGTCGCGCAGGCCGTCGCCGATGAAAGAGAAGGCAAGCAGCGTGAAGCCGATCGAGAGGGCGGGGAACACGACACCGCTCGGGTTCGCGTAGATCGCCTCGTAGCCGTCGAACACCATCTGGCCCCAGGTCGGCTGCGGCGGCTGGATGCCGACCCCGAGGAAGCTGAGCACGGCCTCGAGGAAGATGGCGTTGGGGATCCCGAAGGTCAGGGTGACGATGATGGGACCTAGCGAGTTGGGCAGCAGGTGCTTGAGGATCAGCTTGAGGGGCGGCGAGCCTGACGACTTCGCCGCCTCGACGAACTCCTTCTCTTTGATCGAAAGCACCTGGCCTCGGACCAACCGCGCCAAGCCGACCCAGTTGACCAGGGCGATGGCTCCGAAGATGGGTATGAGCTGGATGTACCAAGGACCCTGGAGGCGCCAGACGGTGACGACCACAAGCACGAACAGCAGGTCGGGGAAGGCGTACCAGATGTCCGTGAACCGCATCAGCAGGTTGTCGATCCGGCCGCCGAAATAGCCGGCCGCCAGGCCGATCGCCAGGCCGATCGGAAAAATGATTCCCTGGACGAGGAGACCTACCGTCAAAGAGACTTCGCTGCCGATCATCAGGCGCGCCAGAGTGTCGCGGCCGAGGAGGTCCGTGCCGAAAGCGTGTCCGTTGACGCCCGGCCCGGTCTCGATGCTCTCGACGTGCTGCGTGATCGGGTTGGCCAGGATCCCGAAGTGGACCAGGATCGGCGACACCACCGCGACAACGAGCAAGAAGAGGACCAACCCAGCGCCCAGAACGGCCAAACGGTTGCGGCGGAACCGGATCCAGGCGTCCTGCCAGAGCCCGATCTGTTCTTCGGGTACCTCCCAATCGATCGGCGCCGCTTCTACGACCGCGACCGGGAGAGCCATTTCTAGGTGAGCCTCACTCGCGGATCGATGAAGACGTAAAGCACGTCGACGATCAGGTTGGCGGTCGCGATCACGATCGAGAACAGGACCGTGGTACCGAGGATCATCGGGTAGTCGCGCGAGGTGACGGCCACGACAAACGCCCGGCCGATCCCCGGGATGCTGAAGACCGTCTCGACGATCACCGAACCGGTGACCAGGAAGGCGAAGGTCGGCCCCAGGGTCGTGACAACGGGGATCAAAGAGTTCTTGAGCACGTGTCGAATCACGACCAGGCGTTCAGGCAGCCCCTTTGCCCAGGCGGTGCGGATGTAGTCCTGACGGATCGTCTCCAGCGTGCTGGCTCGCGTCAACCGCGCGGTGTAGGCGATCGGTAACAGGGAAAGCGTTATGACAGGCATGACCAGGTGGTCGTCGACGCCCCACCCTCCGGCGGGCAAGAAGAAGTTGCCGCCCGTCCATTTATATGTGAGGACTGAAAATAGGACGACCATCAGGGCTCCTACTACGAAGTTGGGGAACGAGGCCGCAAGCGTGGCGAAACCCATCGTCGCGTAGTCGACGCGGGTGTTCTGGCGCAGCGCCGCGAGCACCCCCAGACCCACTCCGACCGGAACGATAAGCAGGAAAGCCAGCGTGCCGATCGTCGCGGTATACGGCCAGCCCTCGGAGATCAGCTGGATGACGCTTTTGCCCTGGTACTGGTAAGACAGCCCGAAATCGAAGTGCAGCACGTTCCACAGATACAGGAGGAACTGCTCGAAGACCGGCCTGTCCAGGCCGTACTTCTTGTTCAGGTTGTCGACGACCACCTGTGACAGCTGGCGGCCGCCTGTTTTGTCCCAGGGGCTGCCGGTGGCGCTGTGCATGAGCACGAAAGTGATGACGATGACGAAAAAGACGACTGGGATCATCCACAGGACGCGACGGAGGATGTAGACCCCAAGGCTCCCGAGCCGGCTGTCCGTCACAGCCGCCATGCGCTTGGGGAGCAGGGCGCCCCGCTTGGGGCGCCCCGCATCTACTGCCAAATCATTTCCTTGCCGCTCTTAGTGCTGCGTGACGAACGCGTCGTGCCAGAACAAGGAGCCTGGCAGGCTCTGGTCGTCGCTTGCGGTGATGGTGAGCCCACCCAGGTAGGGCTTGATCAGGTTGTACTCGTAGTCCTGGAAGATGAAGCCGACGACCGCTTGGTCGATCAGCATATCTTGTGCCTTCTTGTAGTCGGCGTTGCGCTGGTTCTGGTCGAGCTCGCTGTCGGCCTTCTTGACCAGATCATCGTAGCCAGGAATGTCCGCGCAACCCCAGTTCAGGCTGTGGCACGCCCCCTTGAAGAAGAGGTCGAACCAATCCTGCTGGTCCGGGTAGTCAGCGCCCCATCCGTCGGGACCGTAGAGGTCGAACTGGCCCTTGCGGAGGCGGCTCGTCACGGTCTTGCTGTCGATGACCTCGAGCTGGAGGTTCAGGCCGAGGTTGGTGTTCCACTGG
Source organism: Candidatus Dormiibacterota bacterium (assembly GCA_035636935.1). Classification (GTDB taxonomy): domain Bacteria; phylum Chloroflexota; class Dormibacteria; order Dormibacterales; family Dormibacteraceae; genus 40CM-4-65-16. Next base: position 5,957 of record DASPYE010000038.1, read on the forward strand.
TCGACGATGAACTGATTCAACGTCTTGTTGCGAGTGGTGTTGCGTGTCAGGAGTTTGAACTTGTTGAGCTGGTCGGCGGTCACGCCCGCATCGGTTAGAAGCTTCTTTGCGGCAGCCGCATCGAAGCTTTGCGCGTTGTTCGAGGTGTCGTAACCGGCCATGCCTTTGGGAATGAAGCTCGAGATGGACTGCTGGATGCCGTGCTGGACCTGCTTGTTCAGCTTGTCGCGGTCGATCGACTTGGCGAATGCCATTCTGACCTTCGGGTTATCAAATGGCGGTTTCTGCGCGTTGTATGCCATCCAGAACGTGGTGAGCTTCGGGTAGACCTTCGCCTCTTTGCTGAGCTTGGGGTCGTTGCGCACGACGTCCACGTTCGCCAGAGGCACGGTGATCGCGTCGAGGTCGCCCGTCTGGTACTTCGCGTACGCGGTATTCGCGTCCTCGATGAACCACAGGACGATCTTTTGGAGGTGCGGCGCCCCGCCCCAGTAGCTCGGGTTTGGGACCAGCGTGACGTGGTCCTTGGAAACGATCTCTGAGATCTTGAAGGCCCCGTTGCCGATGATCGTCGCGGCCTTCTGGGCCCAGATCTCTGCTTTGGTCGTGTCGCTGGACGGGAAGGTCCCGCCGGCAGCCTGCTCCACGACGTCCTGGCGGATGGGTGCCGCCATCCAGAGCGTCACGACCCACTTGAAGAACGCCGCCGGGTGCTGCAGGGTGATCACGAACGTGTTCGGGTCTGGAGCCGTGAGGCCAAGACTCGACAGGAACGTGTCGATCGCGCTTGCTTTGGAAACGTCGACGTCGCCGTATCCGTCGGCGCCCTTGATCGTCGAGTCGAAGAACGGGTCGACATAACCGGCGGCCAGGGCCGGGTTGAGCAGGTGCTTATATCCGTACACCCAGTCAGCCGCGGTGACCGCTTTGCCGTCGCTCCACTTCGCGCCGGAGCGGAGCTTGAAGGTGTAGGTCAGACCGTCGTCTGAGACCTTGTAGCTCTCCGCCGCCGCGGAAATCACGTCGGTGCCCTCTTTGTTTGACTTGAGGAGCGTCTCGAAGACGTTGCGGCCTACGGCGGCCTCATAGACGTATGTCTGCTGCGTCGGGTCGTAACTGTTCGGCTCGGTGCCGTCGTTCATGTTGATGACTTGCTTGTCCGGCGAAGCCAGGTTCTGGCTCGTGGTGCCACCGCCACCGCAGGCGCTCACGACGAAGAGCCCTGTAAGTGCGAGCGTCACCGCCCGGATGCTTACTCGTAGGTGCATACGCGTCTTACCTCTCAGACAGTTCCTGCAGCCTTCTTCCCGCGGGGCGGGGCGAGAGTGCGCCGGCGGCAGGTCTTACTCACACAGCCTCTTCGGCCAATCCGAATTCTGTTGTGCGCGAGCAACAAGTGTCAAGTTTTAGGCACGCGAATTGCCCGAACGATTGTTTGTGATCAGGCTAATGCGGCGCGATGGACAGCTCGGTAGGAGACGTGGCACCGGGCCACTCGTCCACCGCCGAGGTGACCAAACCTCGCACGTAGGGCTGGACCAGGTACCAGCTCACCGTTTGGGCGAGGAAGGCGACCGGCGCCTCGTTGACGAGCATGGACTGGGCCTGCAGGTACTCCTGGTCGCGACGGGCGGCCTGGGTGTCGGTCCGGGCGACGCTCACGAAGTTGTCGTACTGCTGACTCTGCCAGAACGCGATGTTGTTCGAGCTCGTGGTCAGGAAAAGGTCGTACCAGTCGGCCGGGTCGGGATAGTCGGCGGTCCAGCCTCGGGGTCCGGTGACCTGAAACTGGCCGGCACCCACACGCGAGGACAGCGTGTTGGGGTCAAGCCCCTGCAGGTTGAGCTCGATCCCGAGATTGCTCTTCAGCTGGTCGTGCACGAATTTCGCGGTCGCCTTCGCAAAATCCGACGACTGGTCGTAGGCGTAGGTGAGCGACACCTGTTTCGCCGACAGCCCAGAGGCAGCAAGCGACGCCCGCGCCTGCGCGACGTCGAACTTCTGCCCGGTCAGGTTGGCCGAATAGCCGGCCATGCCTTTGGGGATGAAGGTTTGGGCAGGGATGCTCTCGCCCTGGAAGACCTGCGCGACGAACGCATTGCGGTCGATCGCCTGCGAGAGAGCCTGCCGGACTCGCACGTTGTTGAGCGGCGGCGAGTTGACGCGGAAGACGATCCAGAACACGGTGAGGTTCGGCGTCTTGACGAGGTGGCGGTTGAGCGCCGAGTCGTTGCTCACCGATGCGGCCTGTGCCGGCTGCACCGACATCTCGTCGAGCTCGCCGTTCTTGTACTTCGTCAGCGCCACCGCGCCGTCGTTGACGATCATGAAATCGATCCGGTCCAGCGACGGCTTCGGGCCCCAGTAGTTGGGATTGCGCTCGACCCTGATGTGATCGTTCTTGACCATCTCGGTCACCCGGTACGAGCCGTTGGTGACAAACGTCGCTGGGGCCGTCGCCCACTTGTCGCCGTTTGTCGCCACGACCTCCTTGCGGATCGGCGCGGCCGCGGGCATCGCTGCGAGCCAGATGAACGCGGGATCCGGATGCGCGAGCTGGACCTGGAATGTGAAGTCGTCGACCGACTTCAAGCCGAGCGTCTTCAGCGCTGTCTCGATGGTGGCCTTGTCGCGCTGCGGGTCCATCAGCGATACCTTCTCGCCGTTGAGCACAGCGTCGGCGAAGAGGGTTTCGTTCGGCGCCGCCAGTCGCGGGTCGATCAGGCGTTGCCAGGCGTAGACAAAGTCCTGCGCCTTGACGGCGGTCCCGTCCCAATACTTGGCGGCGGTCCGTAGGTGGAAGACGTAGGCCGTCCCCGCGCTGTTCACCTCGTAGCTCTGGGCCGCGGCCGGTTCCACGCCGCTCAGGTCTGCCCTGGGCTTGAGCAACGGCTCGGCGACCGCCCGCAGCAATGCCGTCTCGTACGTGTACTGCGTTTGGCCCGGGTCGAGCGATGCGGGTTGGTCCTCGAGCTGCACCCGCAGCACCTGGTCCTTCGCGAGCTTCGGCCCGACCGTGACACCGTTCTGACAAGCGCCGGCGGCGGTGAGCACGATCGCGAAGGCGCAGACCAGCCTTCGGCTTAAGGTCACGTCCACATGTTAAACACGCGTCGTGCGTAGGCCCGACTTTGCTGGGCCGTCACCATACGAAACTCGTGGCCGCCGGCGGTGCGCGCCATCGCCAGGAGGGATAGCCCACGAAAGGGAACCTGGGTTCCCTTTCGTGACGTGAAAAAGGGAGCAACCCTGGCGGGCGCCCCCCTTGTGCACGTACGGCTGACTTTACCCTAAACCGCGTTCAGTTTCTAGACAGATAAGGTCTCCAGGTCAATCGGCTCCTCCTCGAGGATTCGAGCCGCCTGTTCGCGCTGCTTCTTGTAGTAGTCGAGCCCCGTCCCGGCGGGGATCAGCTTGCCGATGATCACGTTCTCTTTCAGGCCCCGGAGGCGGTCCACCTTGCCCGAAATCGCGGCTTCGGTGAGGACCCGGGTCGTCTCCTGGAAGGACGCGGCGGACAGCCACGACGTGGTGTTGAGAGCCGCCTTGATCAGGCCGAGCAGCACGGTCTGCGCGGTAGCGGGCTCTCCGCCTTCCGCCAGCGCCCGGGCGTTGGCCTCCTCGTACTCCCACTGCGAGACGATCTCGCCGGGCAGCAGGCCGGTGTCGCCCGCGGAGTCGATGCGGACCTTCCGCATCATCTGCCGGACGATGACCTCGATGTGCTTGTCGTTGATGTCGACACCCTGGCTGCGGTAAACCTTCTGGACCTCGTCGACGAGGAAGGTCTGGACGGCCTCTTTGCCCAGGATGTGGAGCAGCTCCTGCGGTGAGATCGAGCCTTCGGTGATCTGCTGGCCGGCCTTGATCAGAACCTTGTGACCGTCGCGCCGGTCGAGCTCCGGCCGGATGCGGACCTGGTGCGGGATCGCGTATTCGCGCACCTCCTCGTCCACCGTTTTGACACTGATCTCCTTGGCCGAGACCACGACCTTGCCCGCGTGGCGCGTGCGAATGACGTCGTTCTTGGGGTCACGCGCCAGCTCCTGGCCCTCCATCACGTCGTCGCCCGACTTGACGAGCGCCTCCATCTTCGCCGGCACCGGATACGAGACTTCGAACTCCTCCTTGGAAGTCACCCGCACCTTGCGTGAGCCTTCCTGGCGGATGATGTCGAGCTCGCCGTCGATCTCGGAGATGATGGCCTTGCCCTTGGGGATGCGAGCCTCGAACAGCTCCTCCACGCGGGGAAGACCCTGAGTGATGTCAACGCCGGCGACACCACCTGTATGGAACGTGCGCATGGTCAGCTGGGTGCCCGGCTCGCCGATCGACTGCGCCGCGATGACTCCCACCGCCTCGCCGATCTCCACGATCTTGCCGGTCGCCAGGTTCCGCCCGTAGCACGTGCGGCAGACGCCCTCTCGGGCCTCGCATACGAGCACGGAGCGCATCTTTACGGGCACGCCCGCGGCGATGATCGCCCTCGCTGCCTCGTCGCTGATCGACTGGCCCGCCGCGACCAGCACCTTGTTCTTGATCGAGATGTCCTCGGCAGCCACGCGGCCGGCGATCTTCTCGTAGATCGGCTCAGTCTTCGCGCGCTCGGGTGTGACGTCGCGGATCCAGATCCCGTTGGTGGTTCCGCAGTCCTCCTCGCGCACGATCACGTCCTGCGCGACGTCAACGAGACGCCGGGTCAGGTATCCGGAGTCGGCCGTCCGCAGAGCGGTGTCGGCAAGACCCTTGCGCGTGCCGTGCGTCGAGATGAAGTACTCCAGCACGGTGAGCCCTTCGGTGAAGTTGGCCATGATCGGCAGGTCGATGATCCGGCCTGTCGGGTCGGCCATCAGCCCACGCATGCCCGCCAGCTGGCGGATCTGCTGGATGTTGCCGCGGGCGCCCGAGCCCATCATCATCCAGATCGGGCTGAACTTGTCGAATGCAAGCTCGGTCTGGTTGCCCACTTCTTCGTAGGCGCGCTGCCAGAGCTCGATCACCTTGCGGTAGCGCTCGTCTTCGGTCATGACGCCGCGGCGGTACATCCGCTCGACGTCGGCCACTTCTTTTTCGGTGTTGCGGACGATCTGCCACTTGGTGTCCGGGTGTGGGATGTCCATCGCGGACACCGTGATTCCGGCCTGTGTTGCGTAACGGAAGCCCAGGCGCTTGATGTCGTTGACGACAGTCGCCGTGACTTCGCTGCCGTACAGGCGGTAGAGGTCGGCCACGAGGACGCGCAGCAATTTGCGGTCGTAGTGCGCGTTCTGGAAGGGCAGGGGCTGCATCACCTTGTCTTCATCACCGGGGGAAGTCCCCCCAACCCCCTGCATCGGCTTGCGGCCGACGGGCAGAGGCTGGTTGAAGACCACGCGGCCCGGAGTGGTGACGATCGTCTCGGTTCCCACCCGGACGCGAATCCATTCCTGCAGCTTCACGACCTTGCTCTCCAGCGCGAGGAGGACCTCGTTCTGTGAGCTGAAGATCCGCAGCTTGGACGTGTCGGCCGGTTGGTCGCCGCGCGTCGCGGTCAGCCAGTAGCAGCCCAGCACGACGTCCTGCGTCGGCGCGACCACCGGATGGCCGTCCGCCGCGGACAGGATGTTCTGCGACGACATCATCAGGTTCTTCGCCTCGGCGATGGCGCCGCTGAAGAGGGGTACGTGGACGGCCATCTGGTCGCCGTCGAAGTCGGCGTTGAAGGCGGCGCAGACCAACGGGTGGATCTGGATAGCGGAGCCCTCGACCAGCACCGGCATGAACGCCTGGATGCCCAGGCGGTGCAGGGTCGGGGCGCGGTTGAGCAGCACCGGGTGGTCGCGGATGACCTCGTCGAGGACGTCCCAGACCTCGGTCCGGCTGCGCTCGACCATGCGCTTGGCCGACTTGATGTTGGTCGTGTAGCCCTTGTTCACGAGCTCGCGCATGACGAAAGGCTTGAAGAGCTCGAGGGCCATCTTCTTGGGCAGACCGCACTCGTGGAGCTTCAGCTCGGGGCCGACCACGATCACGGAGCGACCCGAGTAGTCCACGCGCTTGCCCAGGAGGTTCTGGCGGAACCGGCCCTGCTTGCCCTTGAGCATGTCGCTGAGCGACTTCAGCTTGCGGTTGCCCGTGCCGGTGATGGCGCGGCCGCGGCGGCCGTTGTCGATCAGCGCGTCCACCGCTTCCTGGAGCATCCGCTTCTCGTTGCGCACGATGATCTCGGGCGCGCC
>DASPYE010000039.1:0-2235 GCA_035636935.1 Candidatus Dormiibacterota bacterium
CTCGAAGCCCGAGTCCTCGCGCTCGTCCAGGACGAGGTCGAGCAGCACCGCGGCCACGCGCTCGTGCTCGAGCAGCTCTTGGGCCTCGGCGACGGAGGCGGCAACCGAAGGCCGGTAACCGAGATCGTGTAGGTCGATCCGAAGCTGCTGGAGCATCGCCGCCTCATCCTCGACGACGAGCACCGATGATCCCAGCACGTCGGCCGGCCGGTACACCTCCAGGCCGGGCGGTAGCGGCGGTAGACGCACCTCGCGCCTCACGGCATTGTGGATTTCACGGGTCCGGCTTCGATTTTCCAAGGCCACCCCTATATTATTTTTTACGATTATTGACTAAGGTAGAATGCCTAAGTTCGACTGGGACGCCGCATACTTTGTGCCGGACCTGGCGTAATTGGAAAAACAAAGGGGTAAATTGGGGATGACGTGGAGACTCAAGGTCCAGGGCGTGGTATTCGCGACTGTCGCGCTGGGTGCGCTGGCCGCTGCCTCCGGGGCGGGCTGGACAGACATCTGGGCGATCTTCTCGTACTTCGGCTGGTAAGCAACTAATCAGAGTTCCGGCGCTCCCTCGAGCGCCGGATCGCGACCGGCAGCAGAGCGTAGAGGTCTGCGCGGTCGACGGCTTTGCTCATGTATCCGACCACGTCCGGATCATCGGTCCCTGAGGGGAAGACCGGGTAGGCGGTGTAAAAGATCACGGGTACCTTCTGGCCCCGCACGCGCAGCTCGTTCAACAAGCCCCAACCGTCCATCGGCTCTGGAAGCATCAGGTCGATGATCGCCACCTCCGGTTTATCCGCCTGGGCGCGGACCAGGGCCTGGTCGGCGTCCTCCGCCATCGACACTTTGTAGCCAAGCATCTTGAGGTCGGTCTCGAGGATGACCCGCCACGCCCGCTCGTCGTCGACCACGAGCACGGTTGCACCTCGCATTTCCTCGGGAGTAGGCGCAATCGGTTTCGGCGGTGTGAACGGCATGGCGTCTAGCCTTCCTCGCCTTCACTCAGGCCGCTCAGGTCGCGCGTACGCTGCGGAATTCCGAAGCGGCCCACTCTTGGCGCAGTATATCCGTGGCAATGGCCACCTCCGCCCGGCGTAACACAGGCCCGCACCGCTCGCCCAGCGTGGTGACGCGCCCTGTCGCGCGCCCCAAATCGAAGCCCATCGCTCCAACCAACGGCAAAACGGGGCCGTCTGTGAGCGCACTCGTCCACGAGCTCGGCACATGCGTCACCGAAGCCGACCTCCTGCAGGTGCTCTACCGCGGCCTGCAGGGCAAATTCGGGTACGACGCGATCAACCTGCAGGTGCTCGAGCGAGAGGGCTGGTACCACTCGCAGCCGATCGACTCCGGCGTGCTGCAGGACGTGCGCCGCCGGCCCGTCCGCGAGTCGTCCTACGCCCGCCAGTTCGCCAATCCGAAAACCACCGTGCTGCCCATCGAGTCGACACGGCAGGAGTTTGGCAAGGGACCCGGCGGCAACGTCCGCAGCAAGATGGCGATCTGGGTCCCGGTCACGCACCAGGGCGAGCTGATCGGCAGCGTCATCTACCACACGTATCGCAAGCGCCGAGTCCCGCCGATGGAGCAGGAGTTCCTCGAAGACGTGCACCGGAGGTTGGGCGTCCTCCTCGCAAACGCCTCGCTCAACGAGCTGACCAGGAACCAGGCGCGTCGCCTGCAGGCGCTCAACGGAATTGCGCGTGCGATGACCTCGACGCTGGATGAGAGCACGGTGCTGACCGGTCTCTACGGCACATTGCGAGAGCTCCTGCCGGTGGACTCGCTCGAGATGGTGACGCTGCCCGAGGACAACGAACGCGCGCGTTACTACCGCATCGAGGGGGATGCGGCCCCCGCCGCGCGCTGGCTGCCGGCACGCTCCTCACTTGCCGCTACAGCCCGCACCGTCATCGCGGGCAACAAGCCGGCGATCGCCCACGACCCGCACTCGTCGCTGTGGGTGGCGCTCAAAGAAGGCGGAATCGCGCGGGGCGCCCTGGGCATCAGGTGTTCGCGCCCGTACGCCTATGAAGACTCGACCGCCGCCTTCCTCGAGCTCGTGTGCGACGAGGTGGCTCTCGCCCTTCGCAACGCGCGCAGCTACGAGGCGATCGAGGACCAGCGCCGCCGCCTCGAGGTCGTCAACTCGGTGGGACGCCGGCTCGCGTCCAGCCTCGACCGCTGGTCGATCATGCGCACCCTCCGCGAGGAGCTCTCGGCCAACCTGAC
>DASPYE010000040.1:0-11426 GCA_035636935.1 Candidatus Dormiibacterota bacterium
ATGCTCAAGGGGTCGGACTCGCTGCAGACAGCGCCACTGACGAAGACGGATTCGGTCGAGGTCCTGACCAGGGAGCTTCTCGACAACATCAGCCGCGGACTGGAGGGAGTCGTGGCCAAGCGCCTCGACTCGCCGTATCAGGCCGGCGCCCGCAACTTCAACTGGGTGAAGTTGAAGCGCAACACGAGCGGCGAGCTGACAGACACGATCGACGTCGTCCTCATCGGCTACTACGGCGGCAAGGGAAAGCGCGCGGAATTCGGCGCGGGCGCGCTCCTGGCCGGGGTCTATGACAGCGAGAAGGATGAGTTCGTCAGCATCAGCAAGCTCGGGACCGGTCTCTCAGACGAGGGCTGGCGCGACCTCCACAAGCAGTTGAGCCGGCTGGAGGTTGGCGAGAAGCCCGCGCGCGTCAACTCCCTCCTCGTCCCCGACATCTGGCTGCAGCCGGAGTTGGTGGTCGAAGTCCTGGCTGATGAGATCACGCCCAGCCCGCGGCACACCGCCGGCATGGTCGGCGACCAGCCGGGATTCGCATTGCGGTTCCCGCGCATCGTCTCCTTCCGCTCCGCCGACAAGAAACCCGAAGACGCGACCACGGTGCGTGAGATCAGGGAGATGTTCCAGCAGCAGCATCAGCGCGCAGTACGCGATTAGGCGGCTGCCGGTGCCGCCGCTCCGCTGGCGGCGGCCGCGGCCACCATACGGCCGACGGATCTGGCGAAGGCGTCGTTGAGCGGCAGGTGCCCGTTGAGGTAGCGATGGTATAGCGGCCCATAGAGCAGGTCCATGATCAGCTCCGGGTCGCTGCGGGCGGGAATCTCGCCTCGCGCGATGGCCCGCTCGATGATGGGCCGCCGCTCCTGCCGGATCCGGCTCACGAAATGCTGTCGCCAGACTGCGGCCAGATCCGGGTCACTCTGAATCTCGGCGATGAAGCCCGCAACCGTCCGGCCGCCGGGAAGACGTGCCAGCGCGACCCAATTCCGAGCTGTGTCCACAAGATCGCCCTCGAGACTGCCTGTGTCCGGGGTCGGCTGGGTGGCCAGGATGGCGTCGAGGACGGCGTCGAAGGCGAGGGCTCCCTTGCTGGGCCATCGCCGGTAGATGGAAGCCTTGCCCACACCAGCTCGCTCGGCCACGCCCTCGATGGTCATTTCGGCGAGACCCGTCCTTGTCACCAGGTGGTTGGCCGCTTTGAGAATCGCCTTCTCGGTGCGGGGATCGCGTGGCCTACCTGGTTTCTTGGAGTTGGGAATAGCTGCTGACGCCATGGGGTTCCAGCTTACAGGAATAACGAGACGATCCGTCCGTAATTGAGTTTTGGAGGAGGCTCGAGATGCAAGAAATCAGGTTGGGACGCAGCGAGCTCAAGGTTTCGCGAATCGCCTTCGGCACCTGGCAGCTCGGCGGCGACTGGGGCGCAACTGATGAGGAAGCCGCGCTTGCGGCCATCCGCCGCGCTGCGGAACGGGGGATCAACTTTTTCGACACCGCGCAGGGCTATGGATTCGGCGCGTCCGAGAGCCTGCTGGCCAAGGCGCTGAAGGATCGACCGCGAGACCAGGTGGTGATCGCCACCAAGGGCGGTCTCCGGCCCACCGTGCATGGGGGTGTCGAGCGTGACGCAAGCCCGGACTGGATTCGACGTGGTGTCGACGCCAGCCTCCAGGCGCTGGGCACGGACTACATCGACGTCTACCAGATCCACTGGCCCGACCCGAAGGTTCCCTTCGCGGAAACGGCCGGCGTATTGGCCGAGCTGAAGGCGGCCGGCAAGATTCGCCACGTCGGCGTCTCCAACTTCGACACGGCGCAGATGGAGGAGTTCAGCGCGACCACGCCGGTCGAGACTCTGCAGCCTCCCTACCACCTGTTCCGTCGCGACATCGAGGAAAGCATCCTTCCCTACACCAGCTCTCACGACATTGGGGTTCTGGTCTACGGACCGCTGTCGCACGGCCTGCTGAGTGGCGGGCTCACGACCGAGAGCCGTTTCGCGCCCGATGACTGGCGCTCCAGGAGCGATGTCTTCCGGGGTGAGCTGTATCGCCGTAACCTGCGCGTCGTGTCTGCTCTGGACCGCTTCGCGCAGTTCGAGCTGGGCACCTCGGTCAGCCGCCTCGCGATTGCGTGGACGCTCTCGAATCCCGCGGTCCACGTCGCCATCGTCGGCACGCGCAACCCCAAGCACATCGACGACGCGATCGCAGCCGGTGACCTCGTGCTCGACACGGCCGCACTCAACCGGATCGAGGACATAATCCGCGACGAGGTGAGGGTCGGCGGACCCTCGCCGGAGTCGGTGTGAAAGGAGAAAGAGCGATGAATGACAACAAGGTGACCCCCACCCCACGCGCGCGGATCGCTCTGCTCGGCGCCGGCACCATGGGGGCCGGCATGGCGGAGCGTCTCCTCGATCAGAGCTTTTCGGTCGACGTATGGAATCGCACACCAGGTTCGGCGGCGCGCCTGGCCGAGCGAGGCGCCACCGCGCACGCCGTCGCCGCTCAGGCCGTGGCCGATGTGGACATCGTGCTGACGATGCTGCCGACTGGTGAGGCGGCGGATGAAGTGATGGTGGGCATGGGTACGTTGGACGCGCTTCGGCCGGACGCCGTCTGGGCCCAGATGGGCACGATCGGAGTCGAGGCCACCGATCTGCTGCAAGCGGAAGTCGCGCGCGCGCGCCCCGATGTCCTGTTCGTGGACGCGCCCGTGTCCGGCAGCCGCGAGCCGGCACGCACGGGGCACCTCCTCATTCTTGCCTCCGGACCCGAGAGCGCGAGGCCCGTTCTCGAGCCGGTGTTCGGAGCGCTCGGCCAGCGCACCCTGTGGTTGGGTGCGGCCGGGGCGGGCAGCCGCTTGAAGCTGGTACTCAACACATGGCTTGCATTCGAGGTCGAAGCGGCCGCCGAGGTGAGCTCGGTTGCCGCCCGACTCGGCGTTCCTTACCCCGCGTTGGTCGATGCCGTGAAGGGTGGCGCGCTGGCGTCGGGAGTGGCGATGGCCAAGCTGGCCAAGATTGACGAGCGCAACGATGCCCCCGATTTCTCGCTCGAGTGGGCGCTGAAGGACCTCGACCTCGCGAAAGCCGCGGCGGGGGACGCGGCTCTCCCGATCGCGGCCGCCATCGCCCGGCGCTGGCGCGAGCTGGTCGCGGAGGGTTACGGGCGTCTCGACATCAGCGCCGCCAGAATGGGTCTTGATGGGGGACCCATCGAGTCGGGAAACAGGCACGCGGCGTGAGGCCGTCGCCTCGCACGTAATGCGCGCCGGCCAACAAGGCATGCCGGGCACGATGACCACGGCAGTGCTTTACGCGCCGCATGATCTACGAATCGAAAAGCGTCCGGTTCCCAGTCCATCGCACGGCGAGGTACTGGTCCGGATTCTGTCGGTCGGGGTGTGCGGGTCCGACGTCCACTATTACGAGCAGGGCCGGATCGGCGATTTCGTCGTCCGCAGTCCTCTAGTTTTAGGACACGAATCGTCCGGTCAGGTAGTAGAGGTCGGCCAAGGAGTCTCGCAAGCGCGAGTGGGCGAACGCGTCGCCATCGAGCCTGGCGAAGCGTGCGGTCGCTGTGAACAGTGCCGAACCGGAAGATACAACCTGTGCCCGTACATCAAATTCCATGGCACGCCGCCTGTCGATGGCACTCTGTCGGAGTTCGTCACTGTCAATTCGGATCTCGCCTACAGGGTTCCTGACGAGATCAGCGATAACGCAGCCGCCCTGCTGGAACCACTTTCGGTCGGAATCTGGGCGAATCGCAAAGCCGGCACGCAGATCGGGACCTCACTGCTGATCGCAGGGGCAGGGCCGGTCGGCCTCGTAACCACCAAGGTTGCGCTCGCCATGGGAGCAACCCGAATCGCCGTGACCGACGTCAACCGCCACCGACTGTCGGCGGCGCTGGCGAGCGGTGCCACGGAGATCGCGGTGCCGGGCTCTGACGACATCGCCGGCGACTTCGATGCATTCATCGACTGCTCCGGCTCAGCGGCTGCCATCAATGGCGGTGTGCGGTCGGTTCGGCCGGCAGGGGCAGTCGTCCTGGTGGGCATGGGTGCGGACGAATTGAGATTGCCGCTCGAGGTCATCCAGCAACGCGAGCTGGTGCTCACGGGCACGTTCCGCTACGCCAACACCTGGCCCACCGCGATCGCCCTGGTTGCATCGGGCCGAGTCACGCTCGACGACCTGGTCACCGGCGAGTTCGGCCTTGCAGACGCCGAGCAAGCCATCACCGCGGGCCGCGATCCGAGCAGCGTCAAGGCCGTCGTTCGGCCAGCACACACCGATCGCCAGGCACCTTAGCCCCCGGCCTGCGGAGCTCCACTTCCGGGCCGACGGCCGAAACCGGAGCCAGTTGTGCAGGTTCCATTCGCGCCTGGGGGCGTGATCGCAAGGGACGTCGCCTGAACGTTGCCGGAAGCGTCTGGCGCGCCGGTCGCGCGCAAGCACTGGCCGACCTGAAGCGAAGCCGCGCTCGCTGCGGAACTCATCGTCACGTTGGCCACGGTCGGCACAGTCAGTGTCTGGCTGCCGCTGGATGCGGTGAGAACCGTGACCGAGGTTCCACTGACTGCTGTCACTTCACCGTTCACGACGCTCATGTTGGCCTGACCGCTCGGTGTCGGCCGCGGGCTGGCGCCCGCAGGCGGACTGAATGCTGCTCCCCCAGTCGTGCAGCCGCTCGCGTTCTTGGGCGCCAGCCGCACCGATGTCGCGGTGATCAGTCCGGAGGAGTCCTTCGCGCCGGTCGCGAAGATGCACTGGCCCGGCGTGATGTCGGCCAGGGTGGCGGTCGACGTCTTGGTGATTGTGGTCGTGTTCGTATACGTGACCGTGACGTCGCCATTGGCGCCTGTGAGGATGAGCGTGGCGCCGTTGATCTGCACCAACTGGCCCGAGGCGCCGCCACGAGGCGCGCCCGCCGCGCCGGGGCTTGGTGATGCGGTGTTTCCAGCGCTTGCAGAGTTGCCGCAAGCGGCGAGAACGAAGCTCGCGCCAATGCACATGACGAGACGGAATCGATTCATTCCTCCTGGAACACTCACTGGGCGCGCAACGCCTCGATGGGCGCGAGCCGCGCAGCTCTGAGCGCTGGGTAAACGCCGAAAACGAGTCCAACCACCACCGCCACGGCCACCGCTATCGCGACCGGAGCTGGGGTGATCGTGACCGCGATGTTGGCCGTTCGAGGCACGATGTAGCCGGCAGCCAATCCGGTGGCGACCCCGAGCAGGCCTCCAACAGCGGTCAGAGCACCGGCCTCGATCACGAACTGGCGGAAGAGGTCGCCCGGCGTGGCGCCAAGTGCCTTGCGCAGTCCGATCTCGCTGGTTCGCTCCGTGACCGACACCAGCATGATGTTCATGACCCCGATCCCACCCACCAGCAGCGAGATGGCGGCGACGCTGGCGAGCAGGATGGTCAGCGTCTGGGTCACCGCCTGGGCGGTGCTGAGCACCTGTGTTTGGGACGTGATCGAGAAGTCGGCCTGACTCGGGTTGGTGATCCCATGTGTCTGGAGAAGGATCTGATTCGCCTCGGCGTAGGCGGTGCCGAGGTTCGCGGAGCTCGTCGCGCTGAGCAGGATTCGCTGCACGCTACCGACCCCGCCGATCAGCTCGTCCTGGGCCGTTGTGAGAGGCACGACAGCCAGGTCGTCCTGGTTTCCAAAGCCCTGGCTGCCGGTTGAGGCGAGGACCCCGATGACCTGGAAGGGGATCTGCTTGACCGTGATCAGATCACCAACCCCGGCCCCGAGGTTGGAGGCGGTGGTCGCCGCGAGCACGATCACCTGTGCGCTGGTGCTCACGTCGGCACTGGTGATGAATGTTCCGCTGCCCATCGAGCGCGCGTTGGCGATCAGCCAGTCCGGAGTGCTGCCCGAAAGAGTCGTGCTCCAGTTGCTGGACGTGCTCACCAGCGACACCCTGCCCTGGGAGACAGGGGCAACAGCGGCGATGTCCGGCGCGTTCTGGCGGTCTGCTAGTCCAGCCACGTCCCGCATCGTCAGAGAGTTCGCGCTTGCCCCGCCGCCGGACACGCCTCCGGAGACAGTGCTGCCAGGCGACACGGTCAGCAGATTGGTGCCGAGCGACGTGATGCGCGCGGTGACACTGTCGGAAGAGGCCTGGCCGATGCCCACGGTGGCGATCACCGCAGCGACACCGAAAAGAATCCCGAGAGTCGTCAGGACAGACCGCAAGCGGTGCCCGAAGAGGCTGCGCAAGCCGGTTTCGATCGTGTGCAGGATGCTCATGCGGCCTTCAGCTGCACGAGCTCTCCGTCGCGAACGTGAACCGTGCGCCATGCGATGGGAGCGACCTCGGGGTCGTGCGTGATCACGATGATCGTGCGGCCCTGCTGGTTCAGCTCTCGCAATATCGAGAGCACTTCTTGGCTCGCGGCGGTATCGAGGTTTCCGGTCGGCTCGTCGGCCAGGATCAGATCGGGGTCGGTGACCAACGCGCGCGCGATCGCGACCCGTTGCTGCTGGCCCCCGGAAAGCTGCGTCGGCCGGTGTTCGATGCGATTGCCAAGGCCGACCGTCTCGAGTGCATGGATGGCGAGGCTTCTTCGATCGCTCTCGTTGCGATACAGCAGCGGCAACTCGACGTTGCGCCAAGCCGACAGCTTGGGCAGCAGCTGGAACTGCTGGAAGACAAACCCGATCCGGCGGTTGCGGACGTGGGCGAGCTGGGTCTCGCTGAGCCTGCTGACGTCCTCGCCCGCGAACCAGTAGCGGCCCGAGGTGGGAGTGTCGAGGCACCCCAGGATGTTCATCAGCGTCGACTTGCCTGATCCTGAGGGACCCATCACGGCGAGCAGCTCGCCATGGGCGACGCGGAGGGAGAAACTGCGCAACGCCGCAACCTGGGCGTCACCTGATCCGTAGAGCTTCGAGATCGATTCCAGTCGGATCAGCGGCTCTTGCTCGGGCGTCATGCCGACGCTCATCCGCCGGTTCCGCCACTGCGCGTGGCGCCGCCTCCTCCCCGTGCTCCACCGCCAGTGCCGAGTGCGGTCCCCGCGTTGCTGCTCGGGACCGAGCTCGAGATCACGGCGATGACCACGGTCTGGTTGAGCTGCAGCCCAGACAGGATCTGGATGCGAGTCGGATCCGACGCGCCCGTCGTCACGACCACGGTTTGCGGTTTGCCGTTGACAAGGATCTGGACGGTGCTTCCTGCGGCTGTGGTGTGCACCGCGCTCGTCGGCACGGTGAGGACATGCACGACCTGGTTGGTCACGATGGTCGCCGTGGCGGAGATCCCGGGCTTGATCGAGTTGCTCGTGTCAGTCAACTGGGCAGTGACGACGAACGTCGCGACACCGGAGCTGATGGTCGCGGCCGGGGAGATCGCTGTGACTTTGCCCTGCAGCGCCTGGTTCGAACCGGCCGGCGTCACCTGGACCGTCTGGCCGACGGCGACCAGGTTTACCTGGGCGTCGCTCACGGTTCCCGTCACCTCGTATGAGCCCGGGCTGTAGACGACGATGGCGTAGCTCGATGACGTGCCCGTCCCCGCACCGCCTCCGCTGACGGACTGGCCGGCGGAGATGTTGACCTGAGAGACGACGCCCGCGATCGGAGACTTGATGGTGGCGCCATTGAGCTGGTGCTGCATCGTGTTCACGTTCGCCTGGGCGATCTGGATCTGGGCGTCGTCCATCTGGAGCGTCGACGCGGGAGTGCTCGTACGCAGCGAGGCAAGCGAGCTATTGGCGCTGGACAGCTGCTGTCGCGCCGTCGCCAGCGAGGCAGCGGCCTGGTCGTTGCTCTGCTGCGCTTTGGCCCTGGCCGCGGCGAGTGCGTTGTTGGCTGCGGTGAGAGCCGCCTGATCAGCAGCGAGGGTGGGGCTTGGCGGCGTGGTCGCCTCGTCGGCGTTGACCAGGGCCTGGGCGGCTGTCGCCGCTGCTTGCGCGACAGCGACCGACTGCGCGTTGATGGCTTGTGTGTCGGCGAGGCTGGTTTGCGCGTTGTTGGCGTTGACCTGAGCCGCCGCGATGGCGTTCTGCGCCGCGGTCAAGGTTTGTGGCGTTGCCCCCGCTCTGTCCTGGGCGAGCTTGGCCTGAGCCGACGCCAACGACGCCTGAGCCTGCAGCACCTGAGCCGACAGGAGAGTCGCATCGAGGGCGGCAAGGGTGGTCCCCACGGCGACCGTCTGACCGACCTGGACTGACACCGACTGGACGGTGCCCGAGGAGGCAAAGTTGAGGTCGGCCTCGCTGACCGGCTGCAAGTTGCCGGCCATGCCGAGGGATTGGGTGATCGTGCCGTACGTGACCTGGGCCGTCCGGTATGTGGTCGTGGGCTTGGCCGCCTGGGCATACACGATGGTGCCGCCGAGGGCGGTCGTCAGCACGACAAGCGTGATCAGGACCTTCCGCAGTGTCAGCTTTCCGCGCAACAGTCTCTTCATGACCTGCTCCTATCGATCTGGCGCAGCGAGGTCTCCACGTGATGAGCGGCGGTTACCACCACCGATCGGTACGCGAGGACGCCGGGCGTGCCCGCGACCATGCCGACCGCAACCTCGCCGAGGAGTTGCGCCGCAGCCGAAATGCCGGCCGGCCAACGACCCGACCCGGTATGGTCGGCGACTGGACCGAGAGCGTCCCTGCGCACTGACGGTCAGGCTGACCACGGAGCCTGGGGGCCGCGTGTGGGATTTGTGAGAATCCCCTGGGAATCGTGTCATCGATCTGTAAGGGCGCAGCGTCAGTTTCCAGAGGGTTGCGCGGAAGGTCCGCCGCTCTACTCGGTCAGGGTCTGATCCCTGAGGGCGTCACGGCGACGCCCGCGATGCGCATGTCCGCCACCGTCTCGGCACGAGCGCGGCGCCTGCGCGTTCCTCTTGGTCGAGGCCACTGCGATGTAGTCGCCCAGGAAGAAGTTGGTGCAGTTGGGCGGATCGGAGGACGTTGCCCCCTCCTTCGGCAGGTTTGCGACCTCACTTTGGAGTGTGGTTCGAGCCGTTGCGGATGAACCTCGAGTAAGCCAGGCCGCTGTCCTTGACGGTTCGCATCTGAGTCTTGTAGTCGACGTGCACGATGCCGAACCTTTTCTGGAATCCCCAGGCCCACTCGAAGTTGTCGAGCAGCGACCAGAGGAAGTAGCCGCGGACGTCAGCCCCCCCGGCGATTGCGTCTGCAACCGCCCCGACGTGGCGCAGGATGTAAGTGGTGCGGTCCGAATCGTGCACGCGACCGTCTTCGCCGACGACGTCCCCGTCGTAGGCGCCACCGTTCTCCGTCACGTACAGAGGTGGCAGGTTGGGGTACTCGCGCCCCAGACGCACGAGCAGAGCCCGAAGGCCGTCGGGGTTGACCTCCCAGTCCATGGCTGTGCGAGGCAGATCACGTGACGGGAACGTCACGTACTCGGAACCCACAAAGGGAGATGCCTTCGGGCGGTACGTGGGCGACAGGTTCGGGCGCGCACCGGCGGACAGCGGATATCCGCTGACGTTGTCGTCGTGGTAATAGTTCACGCCCAGGAAGTCGATCGGCGCACCGATGACCCGGAGATCATCAGCCTGAATCAGCTCCGCCAGCCCATACATGCGCACGTCAGCCAACAGGTCCATTGGATACCGCGACATCAGGATGGGCTCGAGATACATGCGGTTGAACAGGCCGTCCACGCGACGCGCCGCCTCCATATCCACCGGGTCGCCTGGCGTGTTGGGGATCGCGTTGGTGAGGTTGAGCGTGATGCCCACCTCCTGGGCGCCACCGCCCCGAAGCGCTTCGACTACCAGCCCATGCGCCAGGTGCTGGTGATGGACCGCCGCCAAGGCGGCTCGGGGATCCTGGAGACCCGGGGCGTGCTCGCCGCTCGCGTAGCCGATCAATGACGAGCACAAGGGCTCGTTGAAGGTGGTCCAGTGGCTGACGCGATCGCCGAGGGCGGCGTGCACCGCTGTCGCGTACTCGCGGAAGCGGTAAGCGGTGTCGCGGTTGGCCCAGCCGCCCTGCTCTTGTAGGGCTTGAGGGAGATCCCAGTGATAAAGGGTCAGCCAGGGCACGATTTCCGCCTCCAGCAGCTCGTCGACAAGACGGCTGTAGAAGTCGAGACCTTTCGCATTCACCTGGCGATCACCTGGCTTGATTCGTGCCCAGCTGGTGGAGAAGCGATACGCATTCAACCCGAGCTCCTTCATGAGTGCGACGTCCTCGGGCATCCGGTGGTAGTGGTCAGAGGCCACCTCGGGGGTGTCTCCTTGGGCGATTGCACCGGGGACTCGAGCGAACGCATCCCAGATCGAGTCTTCCTTGCCGTCCTCGTGCGCAGCCCCCTCGATCTGAGCGGCGGCAGTGGCCGAGCCCCAGAGAAAATTCGGCGGAAACTCCATCGCGCCTAGCCTTTGACCGCGCCGCGCATGATTCCCTCTACGAGCTGCCTGCCCGTGAAGATGAAAAGGACGAGGAGCGGGATCGTGGCCAGCAGCACGCCGGCGAGAACGATCGAATAGTCGACGAAGTAATTCGCCTGAAGAGTGGCCAGGGCAACCGGAAGTGTGGGATTGGTCTGGTTCAGCGCGATGAAGGGCCAGAAGAAATTGGTCCAGGCCATGATGAAGGTGAAGAGACCGAGCATCGCGGCGGCGGGCCGAGCGGCCGGCAGCGCGATGTGCCAGAAGGTCTGGAACATGCTCGCCCCGTCGATACGCCCAGCCTCGACCAGCTCGTCGGGCAGCGCCTGGGCGATGTACTGCGTCATCCAGAACACTCCGAATGCGGTGACCAGGCCGGGGACGATCACCGCCCCTAGTGTTCCGGTCCAGCCGAACGCCGACATCGCGATGAACAGCGGCACGACGCTCAGCTGCGTCGGCACGCACATCGTCCCGATCACGAACACAAGCAGGCCCCTCTGGCCGACAAAGCGGCCTTTTGCGAAAGCGAAGCCGGCGAGCGTCGCAAAGAACACGACGGACGCGGAGATGACGGTTGAAACGATCAGGCTGTTGCCCAGCGCCTTCCAGAAGTTGACGCTTTCGTTGTCGATCACAGCGCGCGCGTTGGCCACGAAGTTGCCGCCGGGAATCCATGACAGGCTTGTGTCGCTGAGGGTGCCGGCGTCCCCGCTCCCGATGAGAAAGGACCAGTAAAAGGGGAAGACTGACGCGACGAGGATGACGCTGAGCAAGCCGTAAACAAGCGCACCCGGCCGCTGCGCGATCTTTGCCTGGGCGCGGCGGCGATTCAAGGCCGAGAGGGCGCTCACGCTGTTCGCCCTTCGCTCGTGGCGATTCTTCGCGTGACCGCCAGGTTGACGAGGCCGATCGCGACGATGACAAGGAACAACAGCCAGGCGACGGCGGCGGCGCGCCCGAAGTTCAGCTGCGTCCAGCCCAGCTTGTAGAGGTAGATGGTCATCGTCATCCACTGCTGGTCCTCGCCG
>DASPYE010000041.1:0-3905 GCA_035636935.1 Candidatus Dormiibacterota bacterium
ACCGCCAGGTTGACGAGGCCGATCGCGACGATGACAAGGAACAACAGCCAGGCGACGGCGGCGGCGCGCCCGAAGTTCAGCTGCGTCCAGCCCAGCTTGTAGAGGTAGATGGTCATCGTCATCCACTGCTGGTCCTCGCCGCCGAGGCCGTTCTGGTCGTAAAGGCGCGGCTCGTCGAAGATCTGGAGGCCGCCGATGGTGGCGGTGATGATGACGAAGATCAGCGTCGGCCGGAGCTGGGGGATGGTGATCCGGAAGAACCGGCGTACCCAGCTCGCGCCGTCGATCGTCGCAGCCTCGTATAAGTCGCGCGAGATGGCCTGCATGCCGGCGAGCAGGATCAGCGCGTTGTAGCCCGTCCAGCGAAAGTTGACCATCGTCGCGATCGCCACGTGGCTCGCGAGTGGGTCGGTGTGCCAGCGAATCGGGCCGAGGCCGATATCGGCGAGCGTCCTGTTCACAAGCCCGTATCGCTCGCCGAACATGCTCCCGAAGATGAGGGTCACGGCGACGGGCATGACGACGAACGGCAGCAGGACGCTCATGCGCCAGAAGGTCTTGTTGCGCAAGTTCGTGTCGAGCGCGGCGGCGATAGCGGTCGCTGCGATGAGCTGTGGGATGGCGGAGACCAGGAAGATGCTCAACGTGTTGCGAAGCGCAACCCAGAACTGCCGCTGCTGCAGGACAAAGGCGAAGTTGTCGAAGCCTGTCCACCTGCCCTGGCCACCAAGCAGATCCCACGCGTGCACCGAGACCCAACTGGTGTAGAGGAGGGGAAAGAGGCCGACCAGGCCAAACAGGATGAAGAACGGGGAGATGAAGAGGTACGGCGAGTACTTCACGTCCCAACGGCCGAGGCTCGCCCTCAGGCGGAAGCCACCGCGCGGGAGGTCCTTGACCACGGTGGTCGAGGTTGTCATAAGAGGCTCCTCGATGGGGGATGAAACTGGGCCGGCGGGCGGCCCAGTTTTCGTAATCAACCTTTATTAGTGACGGCCGGCGCGGATCAGCTGAGAGCCTTGATGTCGGAAACCACCTGCGCCCACGAGGCGTCGATGGACTGCTTCTTGCTTTCGACGCGTGTCAGGCCGTCCTGGACCGCCTGCATGATCGCGGCGTACTTCACGCCCTTGTATGGAGTGACCTTCACGGCCTTCGCGCGGTCCGCAAAGATCTGGCCGACGGGCGCGTTGTTGAAGTAAGGATTCATCGCCCCGGTGAGGGCAGGGTTGCCGTAGGCGCCGACCTGGCTCGGGTAGTTACCCGTGGTGACAAAGGCGGCGATCTGCTGCTCGGGAGCGGTCAGCCATAGAGCAAGCTCTTTGGCCGCCGCGGTGTGCTTGCCCTGAGCCGGCACTGTCAGGAAGGAGCCGCCCCAGTTGCCACCACCGTTCGGAAAGACGTTGGCGATCTTCCAGTCCTTGACCTTGGGACCGTTCCCAGAGATGACACCGAGCATCCACGACGGGCAGAGCATGGTGGCCCATGCACCGTTGGCGAGACCAGCGTTCCAGTCGGTGCTCCACTCCTGTAGATGCGCGGAGCTCGTGGCGCTCGCGTTGAGGACAGAAACGAAGGCGGCCTTGACGTCGGGGTTCGTCGTCGCGATGACCGTGCCGTCGTTCTGCTCGAAGAAGTTCTGGTACTGGTTGGCAAGGCCCTGGTAGGTGGCCCCGGCCGAGTCAAACCAGGCGACACCGGTGTGCGCCGCTGCAAATTTCTGGCCTACCGCGTAGTAGTTGTTCCAATCGCCGTTGAGCAGCTGTGCTACTCCAGCCGGATCGCTTGCAAGGCCGGCCTTGACGAACGGATCGGACCGGTAGCAGATCGCCTCCGGGCCGATGTCGGTGCCGGCCCCGATGAGTTTGCCGTTGACGGTCGCTGAGGCGGACTTCCAATCCAGCCAGCGGCTCTTGGTTTCGGATGTTGAAAGATCGACGAAGAGGTTCCCGTACTGCTTGAGCTTCGGCATCCAGTCGACCTCAACCGCTTCGACGTCGCCGAGACCTGAACCGGCGGCAAGCTTCGTGAACATGTTGTCCTGCGCGGCCTGAGAGGTGGCAGCGATGTTCTGGACTACGGTCACGTTTGGATGAACCTTGTGGTACTGAGCCAGCATCTCGTCGCTGTAGCCGAACTTGTTGAAGGTGGCCAGCGTCAGCGTGATCGGTGAGTTGTCTGCGACGGGTGTGCTCCCCGATGCGCAACCGGCGAGCGAGAGGGCTGCGAGAATCGCCACCCCCAGGGTTCGACCGGCGCTATTCAATCGATTCATGGCTTCGTTTGTCTACCTCCTTTGCTTGCACCTGTGGTGCTTATTCCGTAAAGCCCGGGCCCACATTGGTTCGCCTCTATTCCCTTCCCCCCTTGGCACTTGACGCGCGGACGACAAGCTCGGTCGCGAGGATGATTCGTTTCCCACCCGAGGTTTCGGAGTCAAGGCTCGCGAGAAGAAGCCGCGCCATCTCGCGCCCCATCTCCTCGATGGGTTGGCGCACGCTGGAGAGGGCGGGAGCCGTCGAGGTGGCGATGGTGGAGTCGTCGAAGCCGACAACCGCGACGTCATGCGGTACCCGGCGATCGTGCCGGCGCAGGGTCTCCAGAGCTCCGGCGGCCATCACGTCCGAGGCACAGAACACCGCGTCCAGGTCGGGATGCCGGTCGAGAAGCGCTTGCATCGCGATGACGCCGCTCACCTGTCCGAAATCCCCCGCTTGCTGAAATGACGCATCGGTCGCGAGGCCGCCCTCACGAATCGCATCGCGGTAGCCCTGAAGCCTGTCGATGCCTGCGCCCATGTCGAGCGGACCGGTGATTGTCGCGATTCGCCGGCGACCGCCGCCGATGAGATGCTCAACCGCCAGGCGGGCGCCGCCCGCGTTGTCGACGTCGACGTAGGCCACCGGGCTGCTGCCGCTCGGGCGGCCACCAAGGACCACCCGAATCCCGCGACCGTACAGCCGCTCGGGGAGCGGATCGTTGCCGTGGAGCGACACCATGAGCACGCCGTCCACGTGGCCGGCGGACAGGTAACCTTCGAGCCGCGCCTCATCGGCTGTGGACTGCGGCATCAGAAGGACCAGCTGCAAGAGCCGGCGGGAGAGAACCTCGCTGATGCCGCGCACAAGCCGAGGGAAGAAGGGGTCGCCGAAGAGGAAAGCGGTCGGCTCGGGGATGACCAGTCCGATCGAGTCGGTCCGCCCCGTCACAAGCGTGCGCGCCGCGCGATTGGGCACGTAGCGCAGCTTTTCGGCCGCCCGCTCGACCGCCCTTTTGGCTTGGCGGCTGACCCTCGGACTCGCGGTGAAGACCCGAGACGCGGTGGCGCGCGAGACGCCGGCGAGTTTCGCGACTTCCTCGAGCGTCGGATTAGACACCGTCTGTGGGAGCGCTCTCACGCCGCCTTTGTACACAGGTAGCGCGGCTTTGTCAAGATCTAAGAGAGAGCGCTCTCGCGCCAGACCGGCAGTTCGAGCGCCAACGCGACGGAAGGGATGAGATGCCAGCTGTGCGAGTGCGGGCCACCCGGGCCGCAGGGCCGGGCTCTAGCCCGTCATCAGTTCCGCAGCGCACTCCACGGCTCGTCTCCGCAGGAGGTCACGCTCGGGCACGTTCTCGGTCAGCGACGCGGCGCGCAGGAACTCGGCGCCCGCCTCCTCGGATCGGCCTAGCTTCCTCAGGAGATCGCCCCGGACGGCCGGCAGCAGGTGGTACGACTTGAGCGAGGGCTCGCCGACGAGTGCGTCGACAAGGTCGAGGCCTGCAGCGGGACCGAAGGCCATTCCCACGGCGACGGCCCGATTCAGCTCGACGACCGGCGACGGCGCGAGCTGCGCGACCGCGTCGTAGAGAGCGACGATGCGCGGCCAGTCCGTCTCCGCCGCGGTCGTCGCTCGCGCGTGGCA
>DASPYE010000042.1:0-4262 GCA_035636935.1 Candidatus Dormiibacterota bacterium
GCCCAGCATGCCAGATGGGACGCGATTTACTCTCTCTTGAATGCCCCTTCTTGGAGCTCACGTCGATTCGTCCGGGGGCCTCCACCTGGCCTTTGAGCGCGCCAAGGCGATGGGGGCTGAAGCCATACAGATCCACCCTACTCCGCCTGGGTTTTGGGGGTCGCCGAAGCTCGACGAGAACCGCATCGCGACTTTCAAGGAAGCGGCCGCCAAGCACGGCCATCCGCCGTTCTACTTTCACGCGGTCTACCTGATCAACCTCGCCGGCGACGATCCGACACTCCGGCAGCGCTCGGAAAGCACCCTCGCCGGATATCTCACAGCGGCCGACGACCTGGGTGTGAACGGGGTCATCTTTCATACCGGCTCGCACAAGGGCGCGGGCTTCGAGGCCCGCCTGCCATCGATCACCGAACACCTACAGCACGTGCTCGAGCGCGCGGACCCAAAGTCGGCCCGGCTGTTGATCGAGAACAACGCGGGGCTCGGCGGATGCGTCGGCGCTCGCTTCGAGGAAATCGCGCAGATGCTCAGGGCGCTGGACGACGACCCTCGAGTCTCCGTTTGCTTCGACACATGTCACGCGTTCGCGTCGGGATACGACGAGCGCACGACGGTCGACGTCACGAAAACTGTCGACGAGCTGGACCGCGTCATCGGGATGAAACGCGTCGAGGTGATCCATTGCAACGATTCGGTCACCGGCCTTGGCTCGAACCGAGACCGTCACGCCAACATCGGGACGGGACAGATCGGCGAGGACGGCTTTCGCGCACTGCTGCACGAGCGCCGTTTCGCGAAGCTGCCGTTCATCCTGGAAGTGCCGGGCGCGGGAGGCGGACCGGACGCCGAGCAGGTGGCGACCCTGAAGCGACTGGCTAAATAGGAGGTTCGAGATGAAGATCCTCGATCAGGTCAAAGACGTGGTCACCGGGGCGACGGTTTTCGGCGCTCCCTACGAGAAGGACGGTGTCACCGTGATCCCGGCCGCGAAAGTCAGCGGCGGAGGCGGAGGTGGTCAGGACGCCGGCGAGGCGGGCGGGGCCGGGGTCGGCCTCGATGCGAGACCGGCGGGCGCCTTCGTGATCAAGGGTTCCGACGTGTCGTGGATACCCGCCATCGACGTCAACCGGATCGTCTTCGTGGGACAGATCGTGCTGCTCGCGGCGATCCTCAGCTGGCGCTCGGTGGCCAGGCAGCGAGCGAGAAGGGGCTAGGTGAAGTTCCCGCCCACATCTGGCACTCCGGGCATAGGGTCCGGGAATGTCAGCTAGGCGGCGTCCGACGCGGACGGCCGTTCGTCGGCACGCACCGGGGAAACCGGTCGCCGCTCGGGCCGCGCCAGCATCCAGAGATGCTTGCCCAGCGTCCACGCCACATCCAGAAGGGATGGCGCGAGTCCCATCAGGCGCCGGTTCTCGGCTTCCAGCTGGACGTCCTTCAGCCGCTGCCACATCACCTCTTCGTTGACATACGGGTTCATCTCGCCACCTCCTGTAACTCTCTAAGTCTTTACGTAGGTTAGTATAACCGATGTTGACGGTTTTGCGGTTATGGGTAGACTGACAGGCGATGCCGGATCGGGAAAAGGCGACTGGCGAGCTGGGGCTCGTCCAGGCGTTCGTCAACACCGTCGACTTGATGCCGGGGGACGAGGAGCTCAAAGACCCAAACACGCTCCAGGCGTGGCTGGTTGCAAACGGGCTCCTGGACTCTTCGCAGCCGGTCGATGAAGCTGACCTGAGGCATGCCATCGCGGTCCGCGAGGCCATGCGCGGGCTGATCGGCGGCAACTCGGGGCTGCGCGTCTACCCCGTCGACCTCGCCACACTCACCAAGGCCGCCGGAGAAAGCCGGCTGCGCATGCGGTTTGGGCCGGACGGCAAGCCACGCCTGGAACCCGAAGCCCCAGGCGCCGCCGGCGCGATCGGCCGCCTGGTCGCGGCCCTCTACTCGGCGATGCAGGACGAAGGCTGGGACCGACTGAAGCTGTGCAGCTCAGATCCGTGCCGGTGGGCTTTCTACGACCGCTCCAAGAACCAGTCCAGCCGCTGGTGCAAGATGGCGTCCTGCGGCAACCGGGAAAAAGCCCGGCGCTTCCGGGAGGCCCACAAAGCAGATAAGTAACTCTTCCCCGCTATGCGGGGAAGTACCCGGCGAAGCCGGGGGATGGGGCGTGCAGGGTCCTCAGTCGGGGATGGCACGTGCACGCCCCTCCGGCGGGCTTCGCCCGCCACCTCCCCACTGCGTGGGGAGGAGTTAAGCGCTGCTCCGTTAGCTGGCCCGGACTTCCCTCATGGCCGCTCCGGAGCCGCCGAAGCGGATTGCGGTGATCTCGGCCAGGATCCCGAGCGCGGTCTCCTCCGCCCCCCGGCTGCCCAGGTCGAGGCCGATCGGGCCGTGCACGCGTGACAGCTGCTCTTCGGTGAACCCTTCTTTGCGCAGCGCGTCAAAACGGTTCTGGTTGGTCTTCCGGCTGCCAATCGCCCCGACGTAGCCGGCGTCCTTCTTCAGCACCGAACGCAGGGCGGGAAGGTCGAACTTGGGATCATGCGTCAGGACGACGACATACGTCGAGTTGTCGACGGCAATCTTCGCCATCGCTTCATCCGGCCACGCGACGATCAGCTCGTCAGCCTCCGGGAACCTTTCCTTCGTCGCGAACTTCGCCCTGGCGTCGACCACCGTGACGCGATAGCCCATCAGCTTGGCGAGCCGGTGCAGCGGGATCGCGATGTGGATCGCTCCGATGATGACCAGGTGCGCCGGACGCCGAAACGGCTCCACGAAAACGTCGCCATCGCGTTTCGCCAGCTCCGTGCCCGGCGGCGTGCCTTCGATGACCTCGGCGACGCCGGTGACGAGATTCGTCCTCAGCGTCGAGGGCTCATCGCGGTTGAGCATCGCGAGCACCTGCTGCTGCACGCGGCCGAACGGCTGGATGAAGACCTCGATGTGACCGCCGCACGCCAGACCCACCTCGAACGCCACATCGTCCGCGACGCCGAAGGCGGCGATCGTCGGCTGCCCGCTCTTCAGCACCTTCTGCGCCTCTTCGAAGACCGCGCCCTCGATACATCCGTTGGAGACCGAGCCCGCCATCTTGCCCGACCGGGTGACGAGCATCTTGGAACCCAGCGGGCGCGGGCTCGAGCCCCAAGTCTCGACCACGGTCGCGACGGCAATCTCCTCGCCGTCTCGGCTCCATTCGTTGAGCTCGTTGAGGACTTCTCTCATCTCTTCCTGCTGTCGAGCCCGGCCAGCAACCTGCCGAGGTCTTCCAGGGCGGCGACGTTGTGCGCGGCGAGAAAGTCGTCGCAATGCGGTAGGGCCGCGGCCATGCCCCGCGTCAGCGGCTCGTAGCCCTCGGATCCGAGCAACGGGTTCAGCCAGATCAAGCGATGCGCCGATCGCCGAAGGTGGATCAGCTCAGCGACGAGATGGCTGGGATCGCCGCGGTCCCATCCGTCGCTGATGATGATCACCACGGCCCCGTGGCCGAGCACGCGACGTGCCCAGTGGCGGTTGAAATCGCCGAGCGCGTCCCCGATCCGCGTGCCACCGCTGAAATCGTGGACTCGCTTGCTCACCGAATCCAGCGCGCGGTCGAGGTCGCGCTGGCGGAGCATTCGCGTGATGCGGGTCAACCGGGTCGAGAAGACGAACGCCTCCAGATCTTCGCGACGCGCGATCGCGTGGGCGAAGATCATGAGCAGCCGCGAGTAGCGCTCCATCGAGCCGCTCACGTCGCAGAGCAACACCAGGGGCCTGCGCCTCACGCGAGGCTTGCGTCGAAACAGCGTCATCAGCTCACCGCTGGAGCGGATCGCGTGGCGAGCCGAACGCCTGAGGTCGATGCCTCCAGTCCGCGACGGCCTCAGCCTGCGCGTCTTTTTTTCAGCGACTCGCCATGGCGCCTGCTCGAGCAGCCGGCGGACCTGCTCGGTTTCGGTCCAGGTCATCTCTTCGAAGTCCTTGTGGCGGAGCAGCTCCTCCGCGCTGTAACCGCTCGAGCTGGCCGGGAATTCGGTGGCGTCCTGCTCGCGGTTCATCTGCGATGCGTTGAGGCCGAGGGCGTTCGCCCAAGCCTTCGCGCGTTCCGGCGACAGAGGCAGCGCGCGGCTGCGCCCGGGGAGGACGCCCGCCGCGGCGCGAGGATCGGGCGGCGCCCAGAAGATGTCGAACGCGGCCTCGAACGTGGGGATGTCCTCCTTGCGGCTGACGAACACCGCACGCAAGGCGTTGCGGAAATCCAGCTCTTG
>DASPYE010000043.1:0-4257 GCA_035636935.1 Candidatus Dormiibacterota bacterium
GGCACATCGAGATAGAGCCCTGGGCCGCTGCCAACAATCAGGCTGACGCCCGCGGCCAGAGCGAAGAGCGCCGACGCCAGGGCTATTGCGAGCCTCACATGCACACCGCCGAGCACGCGGTCGGCGCGCGAGTACATTTGAATGGCCCCTGCGATGCCGAGTGCCGTCATCAAGACGACGACGAGAAGCAGTTCGACCCCGACAACAACCGCGCTCTGCCCTGGAATCAGGACTATCAGGGAGATCGCCAGAATCAGGAGAAGATTCTGGAGATTCGACCTCGCTCTGTACCTCAGCACAGGGTGGGTTCCTATCTCATCTGGACGCAGCGAGATCGCCACGAAGAACAAGCCGGCAAGCGCTGCTGACGCGGCTGCAACCGCTCCGAAAAAGCCCTGCCACGCAGCGGGCTCGAGTCCAACATTCACTTGAATGCGATGGTAGTCGGCTAACTGGAGGCGGACAGCAATGAACGATGGCGGATGTCAGACCCCGCGGTCTTCAAAACCTTTGCGGGGCGTTGTTAAGGCATCCCGGGTGGGTTCGATTCCCATCCATCCCCGCCACCATCCGCTGAATTGGCCGCCAAAGCGCTTTGTGCTTCCCGGCGCCTTCGCTCGGCCTGTCCGAGACCACATCGGGCCTATGATCGGAGAGGCAACCCACCGCGCAAGGAGAAAGACATGGCAGGTCCGGTAGTTCACAAACTCAGCGAGAAACCACGTCCGCGATTCGGGACCGCGCGGCGGGAAGACGTTCCCGCCTTCATCGGCATCATGCAGATACTCCACCAGCAGCCAATATCGAGCGCGTTCTCGCGCCTTGTCAGCGGAACGCAACAGCCGGATGACGAGATCCCGATGGCGCACGTATTCGAGGAAATCTCCACGCTCGCCCTTCACGGACTGCTACCCGAGGATCTGCTTTTCGATGCCTTTGCGATCGACATCTATTGGAGTCAGCTCGAAGCGCGGGTGCAGCAGGTCCGCAAGGCAACCAGCAACGACAAGTTCTGCGAGAACTTTGAAATCGCCGCCGAGCTGGCGATCGCGTACCGCGAGGAGCGACCGGCGAAAGTCATTCGGACCTGAGCGCAGGTAACTGGGACGTGTCGGCACCTGATTGATCCTGCGTCGCCCCTCATTCTTCGGCGACTATCCGCATAGTCGGCCAATGAAGGCGGCCGATACCCGACTTTTCGGACAGTGGTGGCTACCGGGCCGTCACTCCGGGCGCCCAGCCGCCGTGCTGGAAGCCGTCGCGCGTGACCTCGTCCGGCCGCCCCGGCGCCTGCATGACCCCGTCGAGGGTCACACTCGTGAAGACGACGATCCTTCCGATCAAGACCTCCTGACCAATGGTGACGATAGACGACGTACGCGCCGTGGCAGAGAAGCTGCCTCGCAGCTACGAGGTGGTCGTCGGAGGCCGCGTCAAGTTTCGCGTCGGGCGAATCGTCTATCTCTCGTTTTCGCGCGACCATGCGGTGATGGGTTTCGCCTTTCCGAAAGAGGAGCGCGCATGGTTGATCGGCGGCTCGCCGGGTAAGTTCATGTATCCGGGCGCCTCAGACATGCGCTACCACTGGGTGCAAGCGCTCCTCTCGGCGCTGGAACCGGACGAGATGCGTGAGCTCGTGGTTGACGCGTGGCGGATGGTCGTTCCCAATCACGTCGCTGCCGCCTACATCGAGAGCTAGTCCAACCCCACTTGCGGTACTGCGATGAGGAACTCCGACGTCTGTTCTCCCTTTTCAGCCGCGAGGATCTGACCGCCGTGGAGTTCGATGATCGCCCGCGCGATCGCCAACCCGAGGCCGGCGCCGATTACGGAGCTCGGTCGCTGCTCGTACCGTTCGTAACGGCCGTACAGCCAATCGTCAAAGTTGACCGCGGACAGCGAATTCGACCCCACGGTCAGGGTCACGTTTCCGTGTTCGACACTCGCCGCCACCCAGATCCGGCCGCCGGCTCTGGCCGTCCTGGTACAGAAACCGATGACGTACTGCACCGCCTGCTTCAGGCGGTCGGGGTCCCCGCTCACGATCAGCGGAGTTGGGAGGATGCTGAGCTCGATCGTCAGGCCCGGATTTCTCTCGCGTGCCCTGTCGGTCGCCTCCTGCACGACTCCCGTCAGGTCGACACCAGTTTTCCTGAACGGTGCCTGGTTGGACTCGATGCGATGCAGGTCGAACATCTCGCCGATGAGCCCATCCATCCGCTGCGCCTCGATAAATATGTCGTTGGCGCACTCCCGAACCTCGTCCGGCGTCAAGCCGCCGTCGCGGATCAGCTCGCTGAGCCCTTGCACGCCTACCAGCGCGCTCCGAGTCTCGTGGCTGACCATCGACGCGAAGGCGGTGATGATCCTGTTCAACCGCTCGAGCGCGGCCAGATGTTCGATTGCGAGCTTGTTCAAGGTCGGCGTTGCAGTTATGCAGCTTCGCCCCTCCAGAAACCGTGCCCAAACTGACAAAACTCACTACCCGAATGGGTAGTTGATCAGCGGCGGTCTATACCCACCCTTGCAGTACGGCCCTGGTCGCGAGCTCGGTGCGATTGGACACCCCCGCCTTCTCCAGCAGCTGGCGGATGTGGAACTTGATCGTGTTATGGCTGAGATGGAGCTGCTCGCCGACTTCGCGATTCGTGGCGCCGTTGACGAGAAGTCTCAAGATCTGCACCTCGCGGTCGTTCAAGTCGGGCCGTGGAACTCGCCGCGCTGAGCGAGACGGTTCGGCTCGTCGCAGGGCGATCGCCATCTCGCCGCTCTCGACCGCGACGGCGGCATGATCTGCCATCGTCTCGAGGAAGCTGACCCACTCCTCATCGGCGCTGATGTCGCCGCGACTGAAGACCTCGATCACGCCCAGGATCTTGTCGGCGACACGGAGCGGTGCGGCGACGTGCGACTTCAGGCCCTCCAGGGCAAGCACCGAGCGCATGGGCTGGCTCATCCAGTCGACCGCGTTGGCCGGTGCCAGCTTGACCTCCAGCATGCTTTGCCTGGCCGCTTCGGACGGCAGCCCGAACCTGAACTCAGGAACGACCCTCGACTTGAACCCCGCCGCGGCCGCGACGGACAGGGAGCCGTCGGTCTCATCGGCGAGCAAGATGTCTGCGGCGTCCACCCGAAGTGTCGCGATGACGCGGTCGACGATCAGCTTCAACGTCTGGCGGACGTCCTGGGCTGACGCCACAGCGAGCGCGATCTCGCTCAACGAGGTGAGGCGAGCCAGCCGCTCGATCGCTTGATTTCGAACCTGGGCGGTATCGATGGTGAGCCCGACTCGATCCGCCGCCCGCTGCATCCAATGGATGTCTGCCTCGTTGAGGACGCCACCCGCGTACCAGTCGAAGAGACCGAGCGTGCCCACCGTCGCAGGGCCGGCGTGCATAGGCACCATTAGCAAGGACGTGAACTCATTGGCGATCGGCGCTGGATGGTCCCGGACATACTGGCGGCCCGCAGGCGACACCACCGACATGAGAGTCTCGAATTCCATCCGCGGCACGAACAGTGGAGCGCCCGCCTCGATGACTCTCTGCGAAAACCCCGCCGTGGGTGCTTCGCGCGGGCGGGTCAGGGTGGCGATGTAGTCGTCGATGTACTCAGCGATCTCCGGATGAGCGTGGTCGGCGGTGACGATGCGTGACATATCCGGGTCGCTCTTCATCAGGATCGCGATGCACGTAACCGGGATCTGCTCCGCGATGGTTGACGTGACAGTGGTCAGGATCGCGTCGGTATCGACGCGCCCTGATGAGGCGAGGAGCTCGCTGAACAGCTTCATCAGCGCGTCTACGAGTGAATCGAGCAATCGTGCTCCGCGTGGTGATTCCGGCGCGCTCAACATCGAGTTCATCGCATGACTCCGTGGCAATTCTGATCTGAGGTCGACTTAATACGTCATTCTGTCCGGCATTCTTGGCACCCTGTGTGAGCTTCATGACACAACCCGTCGCAACCCCAACCGCAACGCTCCGCAACCTCAACTGGACGTATGTGTTGGTCGGCGCGGCCGATGCGACGTTGCTCCCCTTCATACCTCTCCTCCTCGTCGAGCGTGGGCTCAGCGCGTCGGTCATCGGCCTCGTGCTTGCCGGCGCCGCGTCAGGCTCGTTCACCATCGGTCTCGCCTGCGCGTACCTGGCCGACCGCAGGTGGAGCGCCGAGCGGATGGTGGTGATCGGGAGCGCGGGTGCCGCTGCGGCCGCAATGCTCCTCAACCTGCGGGGAGTCGTGTCCGCCGGATTG
>DASPYE010000044.1:0-15260 GCA_035636935.1 Candidatus Dormiibacterota bacterium
TACAGCACCGCTTCCATATTTCGGGGATGGCCGGATAGGGGATTTCGGACAGGTCGGCACCGCCAGCCTGTGGAAATCCGGTCCGCTCTTTTCCACAGGCACCAAGGAGGCGGAGCTCATGCTCGAAGAGCTTCGGTTGAATCCGTGGTCGCCCGCGGCGCGATCTAATGGTCGCAGGCCGGGTGGCTGCGTGCTCACCGATATCGGAGCGGTCGACCCCAGTTTATCCACAGGTTTTGCCAAGCGTGCGCGGTGGCGCTCCACAGCTCAGGGAGACCCAATCCACAGGCAGTGGGATGGGTTGGAAAGGGAGGAGGTGGGGTGAACCAGGACCAGATCTGGTCACAGGTCCAGGAGGAGCTGCGCTTTCAGCTTGCCAAGCGGACCTACGACATGTGGCTGAAGAACACGTCGGTGGTTTCGGCGGACGGCGGAACGTTTCGCATCGGTGTGCCAAGCAAGCTGGCGAAGGACTGGCTTGAAGATCGCTTCTCAGGGCTCATCCAGGAGACGCTCCAGGCGGTGACGGGTTCCGAGGTCGACATCGACTTTGTGATTGCTCCGTCCGGCCATCGGCCCGCACACACGTTGTTCGATGGAGAGGACGACCACATCGCCGAGAACAGTCACGAGAATGGTCTCGATGGCGCACCTGAGGTCAACGTCATCACATCGTCAGAGCTGCAAGCGCGCTTTCGGTTTTCATCATTCGTTGTTGGTCATAACTCGCAGTTCGCTCACGCGGCGGCGAAAGCCGTGGCTGAAGCGCCCGGCGACAGCTACAACCCGCTCTTCCTCTACGGAGGAGTGGGACTGGGCAAGACACATCTCATGCACGCGATCGGTCACGAGGTGCACGATCGTTTCCCCCGCAAGCGCGTCGTCTATCTGACCTCCGAGCAGTTCACCAACGAGGTGATCAGCTCCATCGCCACGGCTCGGATGGGAGAGTTCCGTCACAAGTACCGCACCGTCGACGTGCTGCTGATCGACGACGTCCAGTTCCTGGCCGGTAAGGATCGGACGAAGGAAGAGTTCTTCCACACGTTCAATGCTCTGCACGAGATCAACAAGCAGATCGTCATCTCATCGGACCGCCCGCCGAAGGAGATCCCCACCCTCGAGGACCGCCTCCGGTCGAGGTTCGAATGGGGGCTCATCGCGGACATCCAACCCCCAGACTTCGAGACGCGGCTCGCCATCCTTCATTCCAAGCTCGGCGACAACGGGAGCCTCATCCCGGAGGAAGTGCTGAGCTTCATCGCACACAAGGTGCAACGCAACATCCGGGAGCTGGAAGGTGCGCTGACGAGGATCCAGGCTTTCGCCGCAGTGCACCAAAGGCAGATCGACGAAGAAGAAGCCGCGCGCCTGCTGTCCGACATCATCCCGGCCGGCACGAGAAAACCGATCAACGTCGACCGCATACAGGCCCTCGTGGCGGATTATTACAACGTCACGCTCGATGATATGAAGGGAAAGCGACGTGACAAGCACATCGTGTTCCCCCGCCAGGTGGCGATGTACCTGGTCCGCGAAGAGACTCCATCCTCACTTCCGGCGATCGGTAAGGCTTTCGGCGGACGGGACCACACGACCGCCCTGCACTCCATCGAGAAGATCGCGAACGAGCTCAAAGAAGACGAGCGGCTGCGCTACGAGGTGCAGTCGATCCGCGAAAAGCTTTACGTGCAGTGACTGTTTCCACAAGTTATGAGATCCGGGTTGGGAAACGCGTGGGACGGATGGACCGGCTCTGTTTCCTCCCCACCTCATCAACAGCGATAGGCCGGTTCGGGGACGATTTCGCAGACGTTATCCACGGACCATTTCGATCTGTAAATGATCTCGACATCCACAGTTCGCACAGCGCTTACTGTTATCGGTTACGGATAACTTCTATAAAGAGAATCTCTTTTAACGGGGGACAACTGTCGTGAATGCCAAAGTTCTTGCAACTCAGATGAGGGTGACATGCAGACCTGCAGTGCTGGGCCAGGCGCTCCAGGTGGTGTCGCGGGCAATCTCGAGCCGGACGACGCTGCCAATCTTGAACAACATCCTGATCGAGACGACATCCGACGGGCTTGCCCTCACGGCCACCAACCTCGAGATCGGCATTCGCAAGCTCGTTCCGGCCGAGGTCGCATCCGAAGGATCAACCACCGCCCCGGCCCGGTTGTTGACCGACTTCGTCGGTACCCTTCCGGATGACGACCTGGAGATGACGCTCGATGGTGCGAGTCAGTCGCTCAACCTGCGCTGCGCGCGTTTCGACACACACATCAAATGCATCGAAGCCGAGGAATTCCCTCCCGGACCTCGCCCGGATGAGGGTGATCGTCTCGAAGTTGCGCTGGACGACCTGGTGAGTGCCGTCGAGCAGACCCAGATGGCGGCGTCTACGGACGAGGCACGTCCGGTGCTCACTGGGGTCCTGGTCCAGGTGCAGGGCGGCAACCTGACCCTCGCGGCGACCGACGGCCACCGCCTCGCGGTGCGCAAGCTGGCGGCCGCCGGGCCCACCGACCTCGAGGCGAGCCTGATCGTTCCGGCTCGCGCCCTGGCTGAGCTTTCGCGCGTCCTCAAGGGCGAGCCTGGCAAGGTCGAGGTGATCATCTCCAAGGCCCGCAACCAGGTGTTCTTCCGCGCCGGCAGCTCCGAGTTGACCTCGAGGCTTATCGACGGAAAGTATCCAAACTACGCACAGGTTATCCCCAACAAGAGCTCGACCACAGTTCGCGTCGCCACGAGCGAGCTCACGCAGACGGTGCGCGCGGTTTCGCTCTTCGCCCGGGACAGCGCCAACGTGATCCGCGTCAAGGCGCAGGCCGGGGCGTTGACCCTATCCGCAACCACGAACGAGGTAGGGGACAGCAAGGCGGAGATGGCGGCCAACGTCGACGGTTCGGACATCCAGATCGCGTTCAATGCCCGCTACGTCCTGGACGCCCTGGGGGTGATCGGAGAGGATGAGGTCGAGCTGCTGTTCGACGGTCCGCTCAGCCCGGGGCTCATGCGACCGCCGGGCAAGGAGCACTACCTCTACGTGATCATGCCCGTGCGGGTCGCGATGTCCTAACCGCACCAGACAGGTGCGCCTCCGTCGCCTACGTCTTCGCAACCATCGCAACTACGCGCAGCTGGAGCTGTCGCCGGGTTCGGGCATCAACGTCTTCATCGGCCCCAACGGCCAGGGCAAGACCAACCTCCTGGAGGCGGTCGCGATGCTCGCTCTGTCCTCGTCGCCGCGAGCGCGCCGCGAGGTGGAGCTCGTCGGTCCGGTCGGACCCGCCTCCCGGATCGAGGCCGAGGTCGAGACCGGTGACACGAGGCGGGAACTGGTGATCGCTCTTGAGGTCGAGGCTGGACGCGCCCGACGCACGATCGAGGTCGACGGGGCACGGCGGCGGGCAATCGACCTGCCCGGTAACTTCCGGGTGACGCTGTTCTGGCCCGACGACCTTGGCCTGGTCAAGGGTGGCCCCGAGCTGCGGCGCCGGTTCCTCAACCAGATGCTGGTCCAGGTCGAGCCTGGCTATGCGCGAGCCCTCGCGGGCCTGCGGCGCGTGCTCGAGCAGCGGAACAACCTCTTGAAGCGCATGGCGTCGGGCGACGGCGGCCAAAACATGGGCCAAGACATGCTCGACCCCTGGAACCATGAGCTGGTCAAGGTCGGGGGCGAGATCGTTGACGCGCGCGCCAAAGCTGTGCGCGACCTCGAACCTGAAGCTGCAAGATGTCATGCCCGGATCGCCGCCGGCGAGCGGCTTGAAATCAGCTATGAGGGGCCTCCGGAAAACCTGGCCGAAGCTGTGAATAACTCCCTGGCGGAGGACCTTCGCCGGGGCACGACCAGCGTCGGTCCCCATCGCGACGATCTCAAGGTCATGCTCGACGGCCAGGAGGCCCGCTCGTACGCGTCCCAGGGTCAGCAGCGGACCGCGGTCGTGAGCCTCAAGCTGGCCGAAGCCGCACTGATCGGGCAGCGCGCCGGTGAACGGCCGGTGCTCTTGCTGGATGACGTCCTCTCGGAGCTCGACGGCGAGCGCCGGGCGGCCTTGCTGGAAGAAGTCGGGTCAGGTGGCCAGGTGATCGTGACCTCGGTCGAGGCCGGCCCGTTTCCGCCCGAGTTGATCGCCAAAGCCATGGTCTGGACCGTCAACAGCGGAAGGATCGAGCCCTGTGGATAAATTGGGCAATATCCTGCCGAGGATCCTCCGCCGGCAACCTGGCGGAGCCCGCCTCATGGGCATGCAGGTGGCGACTGCTTTTCGGGTTCTCATCGGTCCCGAAGTGGCCCGGCTGTGCGATGAGGTCGAGCTCCGCGCGGGGACCCTGCTGATCACGACCTCAAGCCCGGCTCTGGCTCACCAGCTGCGGCTGGACTCCGAGACGATCCTCGCCAGGCTCAACCAGTCAGACCTGGGACGCAAGGTGCGCACCCTGCGGGTACGGATCGGGCGGGCGACGCCGATATGAGCTCTCGGGCCGGAGTCAGGCTCGGTCGCCAGCAGCAGCTCGCCGCGGCCATGGTGGGAGGACCGGTACGGGTGGTCGCAGGCGCGGGCACCGGTAAGACGGCTGTGATTGCGGAGCGATACCGGCGACTCATCGGCGCCGGCGTCTCGCCCGACAGGGTGCTTGTGATGACCTTCACCGAACGCGCCGCCCGCGAGATGCGCCAGCGCATCGAGGAGCTCATCGACGCTCCGGCCCCTGGGGTCGGCACATTTCACTCGATCGCTCTGGGCTGGCTGCGTGAGGACGGCCGGGCGATCGGGGTGCAGCCTGGCTTTCGAATCCTGGCCGGCGCTGAGCGCTGGATCTTCGCCCGCGAGCTGATGTGGAAGATTGGCGACGGCGCCCTGGTCGGAGACGAGCGGCCGGACGACCTCGTCTCACCGGTCCTGCAGATGCTCGAGCGCATGAAGCAAGAGCTGGTGCCGATCGACCGCATCGAGAGATGGGCCGCGTCGAGCGACGAGGCCGATCGCGCAGCGCTCATGCGCGCCTGCGTGAGGCTGTTTCGCGCTTACGAGAGGGAGTGCCGCAAGCAGCGGCTGCTCGATTTCGACGACCTGTTGCTGCTCGCCGTGAGGATGCTGGAGAAGAGCCCGGCGGTGCTCGAGCGCTACGCGAGCCGATATCCGAATGTGCTCGTCGACGAGTACCAGGACCTGAACCTCGCGCAGGAGCGCCTGGTCGAGCTGGTGGCAGCCGGCCGTGATCCATTCATCGTTGGCGACGACGACCAGTCGATCTATCGCTTCCGCGGGGCGTCCAGGGCGAGTCTCGAGCGATTCCTCCGCACGTTTCCCCAGTCGCGGACAGTGACGCTGGGGGTCAACCGGCGAAGCTCGAAGCGGATTGTCGCAGCCGCGTCGTCGCTGATCGCCCACAACCCGGAGCGCCTCCCCAAGCGACTTCGAGCGGAGCAGACAGGACCGGCAGTCGAGGTCTGGCGCTGCGCGGACGGGTCGTCCGAGGCCGCATCGATCGCTCGCGAGGCGGGCAGGCTGGCGGCGAGCGGAGTGCCACTGTCCACGATCGCCGTGCTGTGCCGCACCAACGCCATCGCGCGGCCGATCGCGGCGGCCCTGGTCGACGCCGGGCTGCCCCACGTGGTGTTCGGTGGTCACGGATTTCACGACCGGCCTGAAGTCAAAGACCTCATCGCGATGCTTCGTGTCGTCCGGGATCCGGCCGACCTCGTCGCGCTCGAGCGCGTCGACCACAGGCCCGCGACCATCGCCCTGAAGCCGCTGGTCGAATCATTTGCCGCCGCGGCGACGAGCCTTGACGTTCGCGACCTGTTCTTCGATCTGATGGACCGGACGCGCTACCTCGATCACCTGCGGGCAGGCCTGGAAGCCAGCGAGGCGGAGCGCGCCACGGCCAATGTCACCCGGTTTGGCGAGCAGATCGGCGAGTTCTGCGAGACGTCGCCCGACCACTCACTGGATGCGTACATGCGGTACCTCGAGCTCGTCCTCCTGTCAGGAGAGGACGAGGAGGCCGCAGCGCCTGAGCAAAGCGATGCCATCCAGGTCATGACGATCCATCAATCGAAAGGCCTGGAATTCAACGTCGTATTCGTGCCGTCGTTGGTCGAGGGCCGGCTTCCGCAATCGGGGCGTTCCCCACGTTTCGAGCTACCGGCCTTTGTGCTCGAGCCGCTGGTGCGGGGGCGCGAGGACGTGCTCGCCGAAGAGCGCCGGCTGCTGTATGTCGCGATGACGCGCGCCCGACGGCGGCTCTATCTCACCTGTGCCTCGCACTACGACGGCGGTCGCAGGTGGCGCGAGTCGCGGTTTCTGAACGAGCTTGGCGGCGGGATCGTGGAAAAGGACTTGCCACCTGACGCAGCGGCGCCGCTACCCGTGAATGGACATCGCCACCCCGCCGAGGTGGTGCTCTCCTACAGCGCGATCACCTCGTACATGGACTGCCCGCGCCAGTACTGGTATCGCCACGTCAAGCACCTTCCGGTCATCCAGAGCGCGGAGGCGGTGCACGGCGTGATCCTCCACGAGGTGCTGCGCCGTGCGGGAGAGCTGAGGAAGCAAGGCAAGCCGGTCACGAAGGCGGGCCTGAAGTCGATTCACGAGACTGTCTGGGGCACGACGCCCTTCCCGGACCCGCGGCGCGCGCCGGCGTTCAAGCGCAACGGCGCGGCCGAGCTCGAGGCTTACCGGGCGCGGGGTGGCTTCGAGGAGGTTCCGGCTTATGTGGAGCAGCCGTTCGACGTCGCAGTCGACGGCTGGAAGCTGCGGGGTGTGATCGATCGCATCGACCGGACGGAGGCGGGCTGGCGGATCATCGACTACAAGAGCGGCAGGCCGATCGCTCGCAAGCGGCGCGACCTGCAGGTCGCCCTCTATGCCCTCGGTGCTGCCTCGGCTTTGCGGCTCGACCCGGTCGAGCTGGAGGTCGTTTACCTCGCGTCGGGGGAGTCGGTCAGCGTCGGAAAGGTCGATTCGCTGGTGCACGACGCCGAGGCGGAAGGCGCGGCTGTGGCGGCCGGCATCACGTCGGGAGGGTTCGAGCCGAAACCAGAACGGCGCCGCTGCCGGCTGTGCCCCTACCGGCTCGCCTGCGCGGCAGCTCTGTAGCGGGCCGCGAGCAGAAGACACTCGCGCGAGATGTCGGATGACGCGTATGGATGGGCCAGCTCTTCGGCGCGGCGCGACATCTCGCGCCAGGTTGGGCCGCCCTCAGCCAGCACCCGGACCTCGTCCCGGAGGTCGGATTCCTTCGGCGCGAAGGCGCCGATCCCAGACTCGACGACGAAGTCGACGTTCGGCGATTCCTGGCCTGGCAAGAAGCCAGTGATCACGAGCGGTAGGCCCGTTGCCAATGCTTCCGCGATCGCTCCGGGCCCGGCCTTGGTGACCATGAGGTCGCACGCACGCATGAGCTCAGGCATGTAATCGACGAAGCCGAGCACCAGCATCGGGGTAGACCGCTCGAGCTCCAGGACACGACGCCGCAATTTTTCGTTACGGCCGCACACCACGACCAGCTGCCACGCGTTCGCGTCTTCGCTCAGCACTCGGACCTGGGAGGCGAGGTGGCCGACACCTGCCGCGCCGCCCATGACCAGCACCGTGAACCGCCGCTCATCGAGTCCGAAGCGGCGCCTGAGTGCTTCCTTTTCTCCTGGCGCCGGCGGACGAAAGCGAAGATCGACAGGCAAGCCGAGAAGCTTTACGCGGTCGGCCGGCACGCGGCGGCGCAGCGCGACTTTGCGCGCAGCTTCGGTGGGCGCGACCACGAGGTCGGCCTGGCTGAACGTCCATCCACGATGAAAATCGACCAGGTCGGTGATCACGGTCATGAGCGCACGGGGCCGGCCGCTCTTGCGGATCGCCTGGTGCGCGACGTGATTGAACAGTGGGTGGACCGACAGGACAACGTCGGGGTCGTGCTGCTTCAGGAGCTGCGTCATGACCCTCCGCACCGCCGGCCCGAACACGGCGCGGATGGCGGCGAAGGTGGGCCTCGTGTTGCTCGAGTGGTAGACCGCTCCCCACGCAGCGCGCGAGCGCCGGATCACAGGCGAATAGAGCGAGGCAAGCCGGCGAACGACGATCGGCCCCTGCCCGATGAGCGGATCCGCGACGGTGACGACGCAGGTTGGATCCAGAAGCTTGAGCGCGTCGGTCAGCGCTCGTGCTGCCGCTCGGTG
This sequence comes from Candidatus Dormiibacterota bacterium, assembly GCA_035636935.1. Classification (GTDB taxonomy): domain Bacteria; phylum Chloroflexota; class Dormibacteria; order Dormibacterales; family Dormibacteraceae; genus 40CM-4-65-16. The sequence continues at coordinate 8,192 of DASPYE010000044.1, forward strand.
TCCCCCGCCGGTGTCACTGAAGAGAATGAGGACGCGCGGCGACCCGCCGACCGGAGTCGGGTAGAGGGAGGCGCCTTCGGTTACTTGCGTCGCGCCGCGGCGCGGCGCGCGATCCATCGCATGTTGTAGGTGGACAGCAGATACGTGATGAACACCATCGCGATGATCCCGATGCTGACCCAAAGGATGGTTCGCTTGGCGAGCTCGCCTGGCGAGAGCGCGCCGCCTCCCGGAGTGCGGTTCGACTGGATGATGTACGCGGCAAGGTCTTTGACGTCCTGCGCGGTGAGGTTGTCGTTGCCACCCTTTTTCGGCATCGGGACCTGCTTGGGGTCGCCTGGCTGGGGCTGACGACCGTTGGTGATGATGTCGATCAAGAATGCCGCACCAAGCGGATCCGAGACTCCGGGCAGCTTCTCGATGGGGTTGAGCGCGGGGCCGATGCCACCTTCGAGGGCCGCGCCGTGGCACGTCGCGCAGTTCTGCGCGTAGAGAGTTGCGCCTTTGCTGGGGTCGCCCGGAAGCGCCGTCGAGCCGGTGGCGGCCGATCCGCTCGACGATGGGGAGGGTGAGGTGTCGGCTATCGTGGTGATCGCCGTCAGGACGACGAAAACCGGAAGCCCGAGCGCCACCAAGAGCCCGCGGGTCACCCTCATCGAGGCCAAATCATATCTAGCCTAGTTCACGAGGGTAGCGGGCGGAATACCCCGCGGAGGGGTGGGTTTTAACAGTTATGGCATCTTGCTCGCCGGTCTCCCGTTCCGGCTTTTGCTGCGTCTCTCGACGCTGGCTTGACGCGAGATCGGCATATCGTGGCTGACCCAACTCGGCTGATTTCCAACCGCGCCGCTCGGCGGATCGCGGTGATTGCCATGCACACGTCGCCCACGGCTTCGCTGGGCCAGAACGGCAACGGCGGCCTCAACGTTTACGTTCGCGAAATCGCCACCGCCTTCAGCGAGCGGGGCATCCTTACCGACATCTTCACCCGGCGCCAGACGCTCGACGACCCTTCCATCGAGCAGCTCGCCGACTTGTCTCGAGTCATCTACCTGCCGGCCGGCCGCGGGCTGGACAAGTACTCGCTCTACGACGAGGTGCCCGGGTTCGCGGAGCGGATTGCGGAGTTCGCCGAGCGAGAGAGCATCACATACGACCTGCTCTTCTCGCACTACTGGCTGTCCGGCGAGGTCGCGTGCCTGCTGCGGCCCGGGTTCGCGGGCGGCTGGGCGCATATCGCGCACACGCTGGGCCTGGTGAAAAATCAGACGCTGGCGACTGGGGCTCGTCCAGAACCCGCGCTGCGCATCCGGGTCGAAGGCGAGATCGCCCAGCAGGCCGACCTCTTGATCGCGTCGACCGCTGATGAGAGCGACGAGCTCGTCAACGCGTATGGGGCCGACCCAGAGCGCGTGTTTGTCGTCCCGCCTGGCGTCGACCTCTCGATGTTTCAGCCCATCGACCAGAGCGAAGCGCGACGGAAGATCGGCTACGGGCCGGGCCGCCTCCTCGTTTTTGTCGGCCGGCTCGAGAGACTGAAGGGCGTCGAGGTCGCGATTCGCGCGCTCGCCCTGCTGCGCGACCGCACTCACGACGACGTGCGCTTGCTGATCCTCGGGGAGGACAGCAAGGAGGGTGAAGAGAGCGAGAAGGACCGGCTGAAGGCGGTGGCCGCCGAGCAAGGCGTTCGCGACCGAGTCGATTTCCTCGGTTCGGTCGCCCACCACGAGCTTCCGTTCTTTTACGCCGCCGCCGACATCTGCGTGATGCCGTCCTACAGCGAGTCGTTCGGGCTCGTCGGTCTCGAAGCTCAGGCGTGTGGCCGGCCCGTCGTCGGGTCGGACGTCACCGGCTTGCGATCGGTCATTCGCGACGAGGTCAGCGGCTACCTGGTCGGCGGCCACGACCCTGCGGCATATGCCGAGCGGATCGGGCGCCTGCTGGACAACCCCGAACTCGGCGCGCAGATGGGACGGCGCGGACGGCTCCTCGCCCAGCGGTTCTCATGGAATCGGACCGCGGACCGTCTCGAGGAGTTGTTCGACGCAGTCGTGGAGCGGGCTCAGGTCCGCGTCCACGCAAGCGCCCGGCAGGAATAGGGGAAAGAGGCAGGGTCCTCTTTGGTCAACGCGGTGGGGCGCGTGCCGTCCGCGTTCATCAACCAAACCTGGTCGCCGCTGAGAAACGCGATCTGATGTCCGTCCGGCGACGAGACGGGGGACGCGACCTCGATTCCTGGATCGGCAGGAATGGCGGTCGCCGGGCTGAGACCCGAGGGAGGCGAGGCCACGTTGACCACAAAGGCCTTTTGCAGCGTGGCGGTCGGTGTCGCTACGGCGGCGGCGAAAACGAGATGGGTGGAATCGGGCAGCCAGGCCGGCCGCCCGATCTGGCCGCTGGTGATCGTCGAAGTCGCCGCGGCGCCGGTCAGGTTGCGCACGCGAAGGCTGGTCGTGTTCAGGTCGTGGCGCAAATAGGCGATACGCTTGCCGGCCGGGTCCCATGACACCGAGCTCACGGGCGCGGAGTCCAGCACGAGCAGGTAGCTCGCGCGCAGGCCGACGTCATATCCCCACACCTCGTTTGCGTTCGACGTGCGGTGGATGAAGGCGACTCTAAGCCCGTTGGGAGCCACCGCCGCTTCCTCGACGTCATTCGTGATGACCTCGTCGCCGCCACTTGCGGATTGACGATGCAGCACGCCGGAATCGTCGACGTAGACGTAACCCATCCCCGTGGCAAGGGCCGCCGCCCAAGTGCCCTTGAATGTGAGTGGAGCGGCCGGGCTGCCAGGCGTGAACTGCACCCAGCTTTCGTCCTGGCCCTGGATCAGGAGCGAGTCCCCCGACGGCGACCAGCTGAACGCATGGACCACGGTCGCATCGAAAAGCTGGCGCGGAAATCCAAACTCATCGTTGACGATCCACAGACCGGCCGGTGACCCGCCCGTTGAATCGGCCGCGAATGCGATCCAGTGACGCAGCGGCTGGACCGCACCCGTCGTGAAGCTGATGCTGGCGTACCGCCCAAGCTGGTTGCCATCGACGTCGGTCGCGCCGACGCTGACGGTGACCTGATATTCGGTGTGGGCGCTGAGCAGCTGGGAAGGAGCGATGATCGCGCGCCGGTTGTCCGTCGGGTCGAGCTTGACATCGAACGGGACGCTGGGCTGAATCGAGATCGCGTCCTTCAGATGCAGGGGATCCATGCCGCGCGAGAACTGGAGGCTGAGGTAAGTGGAGGGATCGACGCTCGTGTCGCGGCTCGCCGGGTTCGAGCTTGTAAGTCCAGGCGGGCCCTCGGTGACAAACGACCAGTGATGGCGAAGCGTGTACGTGTTGCCGGCGCGGTCGCGGTAGCCAGACTCGAGGATGACCTCGTAGTTCGTGTTGGTGAGAAGGGTGACGTGGTCATAGATGAGCTGGCGGCCGCCGAGCCACCTGACCGAGCCGATGGTGGCCGGCGCCAGGTGAAGCCGCGCGGCGACCGAGGCCTGGTCCACGTCGTGGTCAAACGTGATGCGGATGGGCGCCGCGGTCGAAACGTCGATCGTGTTGCGCTGCGGGGCGTAGTCGACGATCTGAGGAGGATCGCCCCCGCAGGCTGTAAGGGTCAGACCGAGTGAGAGAGCGGCCGCGGCCAAAATCGCCCACCCCTTCTTGGGCCCTCCCTCTCCCGTTGGCCCCCTCCCCCGAGCCAAACCAGCCTGGAGCGAGGCTAACCGGAAATCAATCGAGCGCCAACCCACCCTGTTAAGGGTTTACACCAAACGGCTAGAGGTGGGACTTGAGGCGCGCCCTCATCTCCTGGGCCAGCTGTTCGAGTCGCGACGAGTCGACGAACAGGAGCGAGATGCTCGGGATCTGGTCGATCGCCGCCTCGATCCCGGCTAGCGACGGGTCCGCCGCGCCCAGGATGTCCTTCACCTTGCGCGCCCTGTTGCCGAGCGCGTCCTCGGCCATGGCCTGGAGCTCGGATACGATGCTGCCCCAATCGAGCTGCGGTCCGGCCGGCCTTGGCGGCGCGGTCGGCGCCACCGATGGGTTGGTCGGCTGGGTCGGCGGCGTGTAGTTGGAGAAGGATCCCGTCGGGATCTGCGCCGTCGGAGGTTCCGCAGGCATCGGCGGAATCACCGGCAGAGTAGCGGTCGCGGCCACAGGTTCGGGATTTGGAGCAGGGGCTGGAGTAAACGACGGAGCCTGCGCGGCAGCGCGATTCCTCTGCCCGCTCACCACCTCGTCGACATCGAGAGCTGGGTGTTTGGTCGCGTCCGCCGATTTCACCTCGATCATCGCGTTGGGGTCGTCGCACAGCGCGAGCGCACGGTCCGGCTTGTCGGAGATGTCGCGAGACTCGCTTGTGTAGGCGCCCGCGACCTCGCCGTGCGCGAGGATGATGACCCCGGTGCCGGCGCCGGAACGGATCATCACGCTTCCGCTCAGCTTGCGATCGGCCAAGAAGTTCAGCAGCGCTTTCATGTCGACCCATCCCGCGTACAGCTCGGTGTACATGGGCCGGGAAACGGTCAGCTCGTAAAGCCCGTCGATCAGCTCTGGCGAGAGGCCGACGACGTCAAGCACGCCGTGACCCGCCGTCACGTCCTCGTTGAAGTGCATCAGGGCCGGCTTGCCGAGAACGAGGCTGCCCGCGTCGGCGGCGCCGTCGTACAGACACTCGAGCGCAGAGCCTTCGCGGAACAGGATCAGTCCGGCCGCGTCATCGGTGAGCAGGCGTACATATCCGGTGTAGCCCTCGCGCTCCAGCGTTGTCAGCAGGCGAGGGAAGTCGACGAAGGAAGTCTTCAGCGAGTCGTAGAGGATCTGCCCCGCCGGGACAGGGATCGGCTCGCGGCCATGTTTCGGTTGCGGGCGGTGCTTCACGCCACGCCTCGGCTGCGGTGCTTCCACCTTTCGTTCCGATTCAGCATGCTCCTTCCTCTCGTTTTTTGGCTCTGAGCGCTCCGCGCGCGGCTCGGGCCGCTCCGCGGGCGGCTCAGGCTTGGTCTCAGCGCCGCCCGGCTTCGGCGCGGACTCTGCGGCGTGTACCAGCTCTGGGATTCCCGCCTTGACCGTCTCATCGGCCGGCAGCTTCGCTTTGGCGTCGAACTCGAAGTCGCCTTTCGTCCAGTGGAGCGCGCTCACCACCGCGTCGTCGCCCGACCTGCCGTCGCCCTGGGCATGAAAAAGATGTCCGAACAGGAAGTAGAGGGACGTGGACTGCCCGTTCCCATCGCGCACGATGAGGGTGCCGGTGGACCGCTCGCCCTGAGCGGATTCCAACAGCGAACGAAGGGGGGTTTCGGCCAACGAGCCGTGAGCTTGCAAAAAGCGTTCTCCTGAGATCGGCCCAGCCCGATCGAGATCTAAGAGAAAGTTAGTATAGGCATCGAGATCAGACCTGCGCGCCCGGAGCCTCCTGAACTCCCTCTACCGGCGCGGCCATCTCCCGCGCGCCTCTTGCTCATCCGCCACGGGCAGTCGACCTGGAACCGCGACCATCGCATCCAGGGGCAGCTCGACCCTCCACTTTCGGACGAAGGGCGCCGGCAGGCGGCACTCGTCGGGGCGCGACTGGCCGGTCGCAAGTTCAGCGGCCTCTACGCGAGCGATCTCAAGCGCGCTTGGGAGACGGCCGAGGTGATAGGCAGGGCGGTCGGCGTGCGACCTGAGCCGGCGGAAGCGCTGCGCGAGATCTACCTCGGGGAGTGGGAGGGGCTGCGCACCGAGGAGATGGCCGAACGATTTCCCGAAGCGTGGGCGAGCTGGGTCGAAGAGCCGGACTGGGACGTAGTGCCTGGTGGTGAAGGCGCTGCGATCTTCGATGCGAGAGTCGGCGCCGCGGTCGAGACGATCGTGCGAAGGCATCCGCACGGCGATGTGTTGGTCGTCACGCATGGCGGAGTGATCCAGGTCGCGTTGCACAGGATCGTTGGCAAGCCGCCGCAGGGAATCTTTCCATTCAAGATTCAGAACGCCTCGATCTCGCTGATCGAGAAGCGCGAAGGTCGAATGGTGATCGGGGGCGTGAACGACATCGGCCATCTCGAGCCGGGATTGAACATCGAGGTCGGCCGGCCGGGCGCGCGCGGGAGGCACGAATCCACATGACCGCGGACGGCGAGTTGTGGGATCGCGGGCTCGTGGAGCTGGCGCCACGGGCTCCGCTTCTCCAATCCTGGGGATGGGGAGAGGTGCAGTCGCGCGCGGGGTGGAGCGTCGAACGTCTGCGGATCTCGCAAGGGGGCGCCATGGCGAGCGTGCAGATCCGCAGGGTCGGGCCCGCGCGGGAGGTGTATGTGCCTCGAGGCCCCGTGCCCGCCACGATCGAGGCGATCGACGGCCTCGTCGAGTGGGCGCGACGGTCACGGGTGGCGAAGATGGTCGTCGAGCCCGAGGCGTCAAAAGATCTGCGCGACGCCTTGAAGGAGAGAGGATTCACGCGGACGACCCCGACGCAGCCGCAGCACACGCGGATCATCAAGTTGCTCCCTCCCGAAAAGCTGCTGGCGAGCTTTCGTCACGGTCGCCGCTACAACATCCGGACCGGACTCAAACGCGGTGTCGTCGTCGAGGAAGGCAAGGACGCGGCCGAGCTGGCGCGGCAGTCGGCCGCCGTGGAGCGCAGGCAGTCGATCAACCTTCCCGACAGGCGGTACTACGACCTGCTCCTGCAGCTGCTGCCGTGGTGCCGCACTTACACCGCGTTTTCGCCTGAACAGCACGAGCCGTTGGCGACCGTGCTCGTCGCCCGTCACGCCGGTCGCGCCTACAGCCTCTTCGCCGGCCGGAGCGGTGCGCATCGCGAGCTGATGGGGAACGACCTCGCCTGGTGGTCCGCCATCTCGGCCGCCGCGGAGGCGGGTTGCGAGGACTTCGACCTCTGGGGAGTGCCGCCACCGGGCGCCAGGCCCGACCACCCGTGGCACGGCCTGGGCTTATTCAAGTCGGAGTTCGGCGGTGAGGAGGTCGCCTACGTGGGCGCATGGGAGCTGGTGCTCTCGACGGCCGGCGCCCGATTGCTGAGCGCAGAGCGGAAAACACGAGCCTACATTCGGGGCTTGAAACGAAAC
>DASPYE010000045.1:0-25179 GCA_035636935.1 Candidatus Dormiibacterota bacterium
GTCGTCGGTCGAAGCACGCCGGCTTCGCTCACCTGCGCGCCGGCGATCGTGTTCAGCAGCGACGACTTGCCAGCGCCGGTGGGTCCGAGGAGCAGCACCAGCAGCGGCGCGTCGATATCGGCGACGCGCGGACGGACGAAGCCCTCGAGGTGATCGTGCAACTGTCGTGCGCGTGCGTCGGCTGCGGGGTTCGCCGTCGGAAACGCAAGGCGTCGCTCGGCAAGCCGGGCGAGGCGATCGCACCGCTCGATTAGTTCCGTCGAGTCCACGGCCCGCACTCTACTCATGGCGGATGAAGGTTCAGACGATTTAGGCGGCGGAAACCTTGGGCGTGCGAGGCATCCAAGGAGGCCGAGCATTCCACGCCTGGGGCGGTCGGTAATTCGCCCAGGTCAGCGGGCGGAACCGCCACCTCGCATGCATCGAGTCTATTGGCGGCGGCCAGCACCTTGATGAGCAATCCAGAAGGCAGGCAAATGAAGAGTCGCCGCACCCGGTAATCAGCCGCCTGCAAACATAGACGGTGATGGCCAGGACCGTCGACCTCAGGCGGCACACGGATGCCGACGGCGACCTGCTCACTCCGGAGGGGGTTCGCGCGGCGCTGGACATCGGCAGGCGACTTGAAGGCAGCTACGACATGATGATCTCGTCCGGCGCACAACGAGCAACCCAGACGCTGGCTTGCTTCCTGGCGGGCATGGGTCGCATGGTGGCCGGAGGGGTGATTGTGAACAGCGGCTTTCGTTCCAGCGTCGAGGAGCGCTGGTTCGGCGCTGCGCGCCAGGCCAGAGGCAAGGACCTGGAAGCGTTTCGCCAGGTCGATCCGGACCTGGTCGAAAAGGAAAGTGCGCTGCTGGGTGGGGCGCTGAGGGAGACGCTTGAATCGCTCCCAGAAGGCGGTCGTGCTCTGGTCGTCGGTCACTCACCGACCACCGAGGCCGCCGTGCTTGGACTGACAGGTCAGATCGTCCAGCCAATCGCCAAGGGGGCTGGCATCCGAGTGATTGAAGAAATGGGTCGCTACCGAGTAGAGCCAATCGAGTAACGGCTCATTTCCATGCCGAAGCCTCGCGATCTCCTCTCGAATGGGCGCGCGCTATCGCGCGCGGCGTATGACTAGCGCCCGGCCCCTCTGCCCACGACCGCGCAAACAAAGTAATGATGAATGTCGACCTCAACAGCCACCGGGGCTCCATCAGGCAAGCGCTCGGCCAGCAGGGCATCAACCGCCGTTTCGGACCTGACCGGCAACGCTGCTGCCACCGCATCGCTGACGTCGAGGTTGGAGTGAGTAGTCGACGGGCCGGTGATGAAGTCATACGCCGGGATGACCACAAATACCTTCCACAGCGGCGAGAACTCACCATGCCCAGGAGAGCTGGGCATCGAGTCCAGGACATGGTCGTGGAAGTCGATGAAATCGATCCCCTGGCCGTCGTGGTCGCAAGGCTGACATTGTGGGTTCAGACCGCGCGCCGCCCAGTCGATCGGATAGACGACCTGATAGAAGTCCGCGAGGGCTCTGTCGTTCGCCACCTGAGGCACTTCAATCGCATTTATCGTGACGGTCTTACCGAGTACAAATGCTTGCTCATAGGCGGGCGGGCCGCCCGCTTGAACCGCGTCGCCGCCAATGAGAAACGTGAGTAAAGCCGCCACGGGTAACGCGAAACGAATCAACGAGCTACGTCGCATTCTCGCCACCTCCCCATGATCAGCGACCCACCTTTCGCGGACGACGGCGTCGACGACGCCATTCTAATCGGCGTCGAAAAGGCTCGCGAACCGGAGCATCACCGGGATCGTCGACGACAGGTCGTCAGGTGAGCCACCGCCGACACGACTGCCCTCCACTTTGGACTAACAGTCCAGCTTGCGAGCGAGGTCAAGAAAATCGGTGGCCTCAACGTCGGCATATGGATCGGGAAGTCGGTCCGGGCGGCCGTTCGGCCCCATCTCCAGGGGCCGCTCGACGAAGGCCGCCCGCATGCCGACAGCCTGCGCGGCACGCAGGTCGGGCTTGTGCGACGCCACCATCATGACCTCGCCGGCGCGCAGCCCCAGCATCGACACGGCGCCAAGGTAAACCTCCGGATCCGGCTTGTAGTGTCGAAAGTCCTCCGCCGAGAACACGCGGTCGAAAGGCAAGCCAGCATGGCGGACGAGCGCTTCCTGCTGAGCCCGGTTTCCGTTCGAGAGCGTGGCCACCGTGAACCTGCGGCCGAGTCGCACAAGCCCCGGCGCCGCGTCCGGCCAGGGTGGCAGGCGCTCCCATGCTCGAGTCAGCTCGTCGCGTGCGGGGCCGTCGAACGCTTCCAGGGCCAGGTCACGCAACACCTCGTCCAAAGACAAACGGTGCAGCCGGTCGAAGTTCGTCCACGGCAGCTGACCGCGGCGCACCCTGTCCATCGAAGGCACGTATAGGCCGCGCCAGGCATCCGCCAGACGCTCCCAGTCAGCGTCGATGTCCTGCGACGCCCCGAAGCGTCGCGCCTCGGCCGCCACGCCCGTGCGCCAGTCCACGGTGGTGCCGAAGATGTCGAAAGTGAGGGCGCGCACCTCGCCCGGGTCGGTGGGCGCAACCGGCGTCTCTCGCATGCGAATCTCCTATGTCAAGCGGCTCACGGGATGCAGGACCGTCGGCGGACACGGCCTGATGCCGGGGCGGGGTCAGGATTATGTAAGGAGAGGCAGAAGAGGAGCACCCGGTGGGGTGCTCCTCTTCTTTCGCGAACTGCTCGCGGGCCTCCCGCTTCAGCGCTTGGCGTACGTCGCGGCGCTGGCGAACTCGATGCCGACGAAGGGCTCATCACCGACGACACGGGCGTCGTGTCCCGGCGGGATCGTGTATGAGTCGCCGGTCTTAATCGTGATCCGGGTGCCATCGGTCATCCAGGTCTCCAGCTGGCCTGAGACGCAATAGCCGACGTGGGTCTTCTCGCAATGCTCGGTATTTGCGACCGGCTTGATCGAGGACTCCCAGGTCCATCCTGGCTGGAACGTCAACCTGCCGATCGAGTAGTCACCGAGGTTGTTCACCTCGACGGTAGCCTTGTCCGGCTTGCGCGTTTCATCCGGTTTGTCATGGGAACGCGCCTCCAGCTTGCTGACAGTACCTGTGGTCATGTTCGCCTCCAATGTCGGACGTCTCGTCCGATTGCCACCGCCAACTTGCCACTGATTGTTGCGACCGCCGATGCCGGCCGCCATCTTTGCCGGCACGAAAGCGGTCGCTCGGGCTGGGCCTCGACAGGGCTCAGCCGTTCCGCAGTGGCGTGACGCCTGACGGCACCTTTGGGCAGCCACCGGGTCGCCCTATTGCGACTCTACGCGCCGAGACCCGCCTGTGCCAAACGAGGCGACGCCACTGTCTGGCAATGCTCTGCCATTCGGCTCAGCTGAGGCGGCTTCTCTGAATCAGGATGTGCACGTTACCTCGGAATTGAAACCGCCTGCAGAATCGATTCGAATCAAGGATCTGGCTCCGGACAGAGACTCGAACCTGAACCTTGCGGTCACAGATCGCGCCAGGCCCGTCAAATCCAGGTGCGACTACCCACGGTCGAGGTACCGCTTCGAAATCGAGGCCACAAGCGAATAGGTCGTGTCCACCATGTTGCCGACATACAGCTCGCCCGCTTGGGTCAGCAACTGGTAGGCGTCCAGGCGGGACCAGCCATAGTCGGCTTCCAGCCAGGTCACCAGCTCGGCGTAGGCGATGCGCGCGGCGTCCTCCATCGGACGGGCGCTGCCCACAGTCATGATCCGATCCGGCGATTCGATCCGCGGCCAGGATATCGGCCGGCTCTTGACCACCTCGAAGACGAAGGTGGCCTTCGAAGTTATCTCGAGGGCAACCCCACAGAGCTCACCCTGACCCTGCCGAGCATGGGTGTCGCCGGTGTAGAAGAGCGCGCCGTCGTTCCAGACCGGCAGCAAGACTGTGTTGCCGGGACGGACGTCCGGCACGTCCATGTTTCCTCCGAAGGGTCCCGGAGCCAGGGTGGAGATCGCCTCGAGATCGGGGGCGACGGCCAGCGTTCCCATGAAGGGCTCCCAGGGCAGCGACAATCGAAGCTCATCGCAACGTAGATCGCCCTCCTCGAGCTTCCAGATCCAGACCTTCTCCTCGAGCGAAGGCTGAAGTGTGCGAGTGAGCGATGTTGACGTGAGCCCGCCGAAGTATGGGATCAGGCAGCTGACCGCAAAGTCCCTGGTGGCGGTGATGTCTTGAATATGGACAGCGAGAGTGTCCCCGGGCTCGGCGCCCTCTACATAAATGGGTCCGGTTTGCGGATTCAAGAATTTGGCGCCCGCAAGCGACCGGCTGGGTACGTCCTCCGTCGATCGGATTCGACTTTCGAAAGCGTCATCGCAGTGGATCACCACCGGCTGTCCCGGACTCACCCGTGCGATTGGTTCACGATATGGGCTGAACACGTAGCTGTACGAACTCGGTATGACTTCAACAGGGATTTTCGTCGCCATCCTGCTCACCTCAATTCGTGGAACGGTGGATCTTCGAAAAGCATCCCGCAAACAGTGGCCCGTCAGCGACCACACCGGTAGCCTTTGAAGATTCCGCCGGGACTCGCATGGCTGGAGGCTTCTGAGGCGGGATCGACGTGGCTCGCCACCTTGCCGAATCGAGTCGACCGCTGCGTCGAGAAGTGGGACCTGCGCCTCGGCGCGCCATTTCCGTCGGCTTACACATCACTCGCGATCCGTGCGCGGCTACCCAACGGCATGGACGCCGTATTGAAGATCCCCTTTCCAGACCGCGAGAGCGAGCATGAGCCGCTGGCCCTCGAGCGCTGGGACGGCGACGGCGCGATCAGGCTGCTGCAGAATGACCCGGTTCTTGGCGCTTTCCTGATCGAGCGATGTGTTCCGGGCACGCCACTCTCGATGATGGAAGCGGACCTGGCGCTTGTCGTCCTCGTAAACCTGCTCCCACGACTCTGGAAGCCGGCGGCAGATCCCCCGTTCCGGAGCCTGGCAGACGAAGCCTCGTGGTGGGCCTCCCACCTGCGCGAAAGCTGGGAGCGTGCGGGCCGGCCATTCGCTGAGCGCCTGGTCGAAGCCGCCCTCGACGCCCTCCGCGACCTACCCGGATCGCAAGGCGAGCAGATTCTGCTCCACCAGGACCTGCATGGCGACAACGTCTTGCGGGCCCAGCGTGAACCATGGTTGGCGATCGACCCCAAGCCGCTCGTCGGCGAGCGCGAGTTCGGCCTGGCGCCAATCGTGCGGTCGTTTGAATTCGGCGCTGCCCGTCGCGATGTCCAACACCGGCTGGACAGGCTGACATCTGAGCTGGGCCTGGATCGAGAACGCAGCCGGCTGTGGTGCCTGGCGCAAACCGTCGCGTGGTCGCTCGGAAGTGACTACGTATCGCGTCACATCGAAACGGCCACCTGGCTGCTCGAGATGTAAGGGCGAGCTCGTGCAAGATACGGCTGCAAAGGATATGGACCAGGACGGCCGGATTTCGGTAGGCATCGTCGGGGCGGGCAACATCGCCGGGCACCACGTCACCGGCTACCTTCAAGCGGCCGAGCACGCTCAGATCACGGCCATCGCCGATGTCGACGTTGAACGCGCGCGCAAACACACGGAACGGCTGGGAAGCGTCGAGGTCTTCCAGGACTATCGGGAGATGATCGGGTCGGCGGACGTCGACGCGGTCGACATATGCCTTCCGCACCACCTGCACAAGGACGCGATCGTCGCGGCCGCCGCAGAAGGAAAACACATCCTGTGCGAGAAGCCCCTGTGCCTCACGTTGGAGGAAGCCGCCGTGGTTACGAAGGCGGTGGCGACCGCAGGCGTCACGCTGATGTGCGCCCACAACCAGCTGTTCCTTCCGACCGTCGCGACGGCTCGGCAAATGATTCGCCAGGGCAAGCTCGGCAAGGTTTATGCGGCCCGCACCACAGATGTTTTTGCGCTCGATGTCACCGCGGAAACGCTTGGCTGGCGTGCGAGCCGGGCGACCAGCGGTGGCGGTGAGCTGATCGACACCGGGTATCACCCGAGCTACTTGCTGCTGCATCTCGTCGACAGCGCGCCGCTGAAGGTGGCGGCGATGCTCAGCCGGCACCGCCTGTCGTTCATGGAAGGCGAGGACACCGCACACGTGTTGGTCGAATTTGCGGACGGCACGATCGGATCCATCGTCACCGGCTGGGCGTATGAACCGGCAGGCTGCACTGAACGGTTCTCTGTCGCCGGCGCAAAAGGGAGTCTGTGGAGCGATGGTCGCCAGCTGCTCTTCCAAGCGCACGGCGGAGAGCAGGTGGTGGTCCAGGACGCAGGTCCGTCGACACCCGACACCTATGCCCTGGAGGTTGTCGATTTCATCGCCTGCCTGCGTGAGAAACGGCGGCCTCTCAACACTGAAGTCGAAGGCGTGAGCGTGCTCAAGCTGATCCTGGCCGCGTATGCATCCGCGGAACGCAGTGAGATCGTGGAGCTGAAGAATCTCTAGACGCCTGTGGGCGGCGCCGGCACTCCTCGTCGTGGCCCTCGCGCTGGTGCTCGACGCCTTGAATCGCTACGAGCCCATCGGCATCGACTTCCACACCTATCTCGCGGCTGCCGTCGTCGGGCTCCAGCACGGATGGGCAATGATCTACGACCAGAGCGTCGTTGCGGTGGCCCAGAAGCAGCTCGTCCCCGAGCAGATCGCGCAGCCGTTTCTCAGCCCGCCCACCGACGCCTGGTTGACGGCGCCCTTGACGCCGCTTCCCTATTGGGTCGCCTATTGGACGTGGACCGCGGTCAATCTCGTCGCACTGGCGGCGGCCCTGGCGTGGGCATCGCAAAGCTCGGGTTTCGAGCGCTGGCTCTACGCGGCGGCGGCGCTGGCACCCTGGTGGGTGGTGCACGCGCTGAATCTCGGCCAGGTGGCACCGCTGGTCGCGACCGGCGCCGTGCTGGCGACGCGATTCGCGCGGGAGCGGAACGAAATCGCCGCCGGCCTCGCCCTCTCCCTTCTCTACCTGAAGCCGAACACGGCGCTGCTCATCCCTTTCGCGCTTCTGGTCGCCGGGCGCTACAGGGCCTTCGCCTCCTGGGTGGCGGTGGGCACGCTGTTGGGGGTGGCGGCGCTGGCCTCGATGGGTCCCGATGGCGTCGCCACGTACATCGCTCAGCTTCGCGGCGAGCTGCCCGAGGGCGCCAACAACCTCACGGTCGAGGGTGCCTTCGGCGTGACGGGTACCGCCGCCACGGCGCTCAGGGTCATCATCGCCGGCGCGGCACTCGCTACCGCCTACCGGCTTCGCCACTCGCCCGGACTTGTAATCGCCGCCGGCGCTGTGGGTTCGCTCCTCGTGGTGCCCTACGTGCATGGTTCGGACCTGTGCCTGTTCAGCGCCGCGGCCTGGATCGTTTGGGAAGAGAGGCCGGCACCGGCCTGGCGGCTGCCTATCGCTGCGGGCTGGCTGGTCTCGGTGCCGTATGTGAACAGCACGAGCTTGGCGATCCGCTTGAACCGCTGGACGCTCTTCGAGGTTGGGCTGTTGGCTGCGCTGGCCGCCGCGGCCTGGTGGCCGGCGCGGCGAGTCGTTACGGGACCAGCTTCAGCGTCAGGATCTTGAAGGGTCCGACGTCCACCTCCAGCGTCCCGTCGCGGATGGGGACCTCCTCCCGCTCGCGCTCGAGCAGGTCGCACAGGTAGGCGCGCGACGCCGGCAGCGACGTTCGCACACGTGCTCGGCACCGGCCGCCCCACGACTCGTACAACCGCGCGACCACCGCATCTGAGTCTTCTGCCCGCTTGATTGCCTCGACGACGACCTGCGGCTGATCGACCTCAATCAATGACCGCCGCTGACCAGACGCCAGCCCACCCCGCACCACCCGGATTGGATGATTCAGATCCTCCGCGGCGGCGATCACCCCGGCTTCGCGGAAGTCTCCCGCGTGCGGCATCAGAGCGTAGGTGAAGCGATGCCGGCCGCGGTCCGCGGCCGGATCCGGGTGGGTGGGCGCGCGGAGGAGTGATAGTCGCATCACCGAGCCGCGGATGTCGTAGCCGTACTTGCAGTCATTGAGCAGGGCGACTCCATACCCTGCCTCGCCCATATCAGCCCATCGATGCGCGCAGACCTCAAACCGCGCCTGGTCCCAACTGGTGTTGGTGTGCGTGCTGCGTTCGACGTGGCCGAACTGGATCTCGTACGTGGCGCGCGGCGATCGCACCTCGATGGGAAACGCCACCTTGAGGAACTTGTGGACCTCCTGCCAGTCGACCTCCGTCTCGAACCGGAGGACCCGTGACCCGGCGTCCAGAACCATCCGCTGCTCGAGCTTCGACGAGCCGAACTCGCGGATGAATCTGACCGCCGCGCGCAGTGGACCCTGCGTCTCGACCTTCATGCCGGCGAGCGCCTTGATGTCCACCGAACGGAGCCGATAGTCCGCGTCGACATCCCATGCGTCCCAGTTCTTGGGATTGTCTTCGTGCAACTGGAGAAGGTTGCCGGGCGTGCCGGACATGAGCACCTCTCGGCCCGTCTCTTTGTCCCAGATGGAGGTGAGCAGCCCGTCCTTGTCCCAGGTCACACGGAGCAGGCCGTTCTCCATGACGCGGTCGGAAATCGAGACGGGTTCGATGTGGGCGGCCTGCGATTCGCCAACCGATGCCCATCCGGAGGCGGGCGCCTCGATCCAGAAGAAATGCCCGTCGACTTCAACCACCTCACGACGGGCATGCGAGTTGGGGTTGAAAGCCACAAGGTTCTCACCGGCGCCGGCCACAACGGACTGAGCGGAGGTGACAATGCCTCCCGCTACCTCGACCACCGCCTCGAGCTCACGCTCGGCGTCCTCGTATACCCAGTCGATGCTCGAACCGGGCAGGATGTCGTGAAACTGATTGATCAGGAGGCGCTTCCAGGCCGCCCCCAGGGCGTCGGCAGGATAGTCAGCTCCTGCCGCGACGGACCAGATCTCGGCCTCGCGCAGGGCCCCCTCAGCGCGCCGGTTGAGCTTCTTGGTCCGGGCCTGCGAGGTGTAGGTGCCGCGATGCAACTCGAAGTAGAGCTCGCCGACCCAGGTCGTCAGGTCGGGCGCTTCCCGCTTGGCGCGGGCGAAGAATTCCGATGCTCGCCCCAGCTCGACCTGCGGCGCCCCTTCAATGCTGCGGAGGCGATGCGCCGACTCAATCATGTCCGGCTCGGGTCCCCCGCCCCCGTCGCCCCATCCGTAGAGGTAAAGCGAACGAGACGACCGGTCCTGGTCCTTGAAGTCGGTGGCGCTCTTGACGATCTCTTGGGCGCTGAAGTCTCCGTTGTAGGTGTCGGCGGGCGGGAAGTGAGTGAAGATCGCCGTGCCGTCGATCCCCTCCCACATGAAGGTGTGGTGGGCGGGCTTGTTGGTGTCGTTCCACGAGAGCTTCTGGGTCAGGAAGTATTCGCCGCCGGACTCCGCGATGAGCTGGGGCAAGGACGCGGGGTAGCCGAAGACATCCGGAAGCCACAGCTCGCGGGTGTCGACGCCGAACTCCTGCAGGAAGAAGCGCTTGCCCAGCAAGAACTGACGGACAAGGGCCTCGCCCGACGGAAGGTTGCAGTCTGCCTCGACCCACATCGAGCCGACAGGCTCCCACTGGCCGGCGGCGACCTTTTGCCGGATGCCGTCGAAGATCTCGGGATATGACTCTTTCATCCACGCGTATTGAGCCGGCTGCGAGCATGCAAATCGGTAGTCCGGGTACTCGTCCATCAGCGCGAGCGCGGTGGAGAACGTGCGCGCGCACTTGCGGCGGGTTTCCCGCAGCGGCCACAGCCATGCAGTGTCGATGTGCGCGTGGCCGACCGCGGTGATCATGTGGCCGACCGTGCTCGGCCGCGAGAAGGCCGTCTCCAGCTCGGCGGCATCGTCGCTCCGCGCGAACCGGTCCAGCGCGTCCGTGAGCTCGGTTCGCCGGTCGCCGTCCGGCAGCGAGGTCATGAGCTCGTGCAGCACCTTGAAATCCAGCGCCACCTTGCGCGCCGCCGGATCCTGGATCCTGAGCTCCGCCTGGCGGAAGACAAAGGCCGGTTCGGATGACCGACGGAGAGCAATCATCGAGGGGGCTTCGGCGGGTCCGGCAACAACAGCGGTTGCGATCGCCGCCGCCTCCAGGTAAAAGTCGACTTCAGACGAATTGATCGGAAGCCACCGGTGGTTGGGGTCAACGCCCCGCCAGGGTTTGCCATTCCGCCACGCAAGCGCTTCGCAAGTGAAGCCCGTGTGCCGGCCCTCGAAACCGATATCAAGAACCGCGACCACGCGCTGTCCCGACCACTCGGGTGGAACTCGTCCGCGCAGATGAAACCAGGTGGTGCTCCAGGGCGGGCCCCATGAATCTCCGACCCGAAATGGTTTGAACTCACCACCCACCGCGTCAGAGAATGGAATCGGCTCGTCGCGCACGAGAAAGGCGGAGAGCTCCAGGGCGACACCTTCGCGCTCGATTGCAGCCAGCAGCTGTTCGCTCTTGGCCTGCAAGTCGGTCATCAACTTCGTCCCGACATTCACGCAGGAACGTTAGCCTGTCCATTCGGTGGAGCGCGTGTGAGCGACCGGCTGCGGGTCGGGGTCATCGGCTGCGGAACGGTCAGCAAACCTTACCTCGCCAACCTGAGCGCGTCCCCGCATGTGGAGGTGGTCGCCTGCGCCGACCAGATACTGGAGGCGGCCCAGCTGCGCGCCGCGGAGTTCGGCGTGCCGACCGCCACCACAACGGAGGAGCTGCTCGAGGATCCCGGGGTGAACCTCGTGGTCAACCTGACCGTTCCGAACGCACACGCGGAAATCAACCTGGCCGCTCTCGCAGCCGGAAAGCACGTGTACTCGGAAAAGCCCCTTGCCACGACGCGGGAGCTCGGCCGCCGTGTCCTCGATGTCGCCGCGGCGAACGCCCTGTGCGTAGGCGGAGCACCCGACACTTTCCTCGGGGCTGGTATCCAGACGTGTTTGGGGTTGGTGGACCGGGGCGAAGTCGGTGAGCCGCTCGCCGCTTCCGCCTTCATGCTGCAAAGCGGTCCGGAAAGCTGGCATCCCAACCCGGGGTTCTTCTATGAGCCAGGTGGTGGCCCGCTGCTCGACGTCGGGCCGTACTACGTGACCACTCTGGTCTGTCTTTTGGGTCCGGTCCGCCGCGTGACGGGGATGGCGCGCGTCTTGTATCCAGAACGAACCGCCAAGCGCGGTCCCAGAGCCGGCGAGACGTTCCAAGTGACCACGGATACGTTCGTGGCGGCTTTGATCGAGTTCGCAAGCGGCGTCCAGGCGACGCTGGTCACCAGCTTTGGAATCTCAGGCCACGATCTGCCCAACATGCAGCTGTACTGCACCGAGGCGATCGTTGGCGTGCCGGATCCGAACACGTTCGGCGGTCCGGTCAGGGTCCGGTCCGGCGATGAGAACTCGACGTGGCGGGAGGTTGGCCTTCAGTACGGACACACGAATGGCGCCAAGAATTTCCGCGGTCTGGGCGTCATCGAGATGGCCCAAGCCCTGGCCACGGGCGAGCCACCTCGCGCTTCGGGCGAGCTCGCGTACCACGTCCTGGATGTCCTGCTATCGATACTCGAATCGAGCGCCAGCGGCCATCACGTCACGGTATCGAGCACGTGCAGCCGGCCGCGTCTGCTTTCGCATGACGCGGACCTTATCGCGATGACGTGATCGCGGTCCAGCTCTACACGGTCAGGGCTCAGCTGCAAGACCCGTCGCAGCTCGGCGCCGTGCTGGGCCGCCTGCGCGAGATCGGCTATCGAGCAGTTGAGGTCGCGGGTCTGGGACAGGCGGCGACGGGTCGGTTCGGAGCAGAGCTGCGGCGCGCGGATTTGATCGCGTGCGCCGCTCACGTCGCGCTCGATCGCCTGACCGCTGATCTCGAGGCGGTCGCCAGCGAGTGCAAGGATTGGGGCTGCAAATACGTGGTCGTCCCGAGCATCCCTGAAGCGAACCGGACGCGCGAAGGCTTCCGCCGTTTCGCGACCGAAGCCGGCGACCTTGCGCAGCGGTTGAAGGCGTACGGGCTGCGACTCGCATACCACAATCACGCGTACGAGCTCGAGCGGTACGGCGACAAGACCGGGCTGGAGATGATCTTCGAATCCTCGCCCGAGATGCTGCAGGCCGAACTCGACACGTACTGGCTTCAGTTAGGCGGCGTCAATCCCGCGGCATGGATCCGGCGCCTGGCCGGCCGCGCCCCGCTCGTGCATCTGAAAGACATGGCAGTCGATCTGGGCAACCCGGTCGACGCCGAGGTCGGGGAGGGCAACCTCGACTGGGAGGACATCCTGCGCGCCTGTCGTGAAGCGAGGACGGAGTGGCTCGTGGTCGAGCAAGACGCCCCGCGACGCGACCCGATGGAGAGCGTCGCGATCAGTTACGCGAACCTGGCGAAGTTGACTGCGAATCTGGGATGGGGAGGCTGATCATGCGGAAACGACTGCTGGGCCGCACGGGCGTGCTGGTGACGGAGTTCGCGCTCGGGACGATGACCTTCGGCCAGGAGGCGGATGAGAAGGCGGCCGGCCAGATCCTCGATCAGTACGTCGAGGGTGGCGGCAACCTGATCGACACAGCCGACGTTTACCCGCCCTCCGGTCCGAAGGGCACGTCCGAGGAGATCATCGGACGCTGGCTTCGGCAGCAGCCCGCAAGACGCCATTCCGTGATCCTGGCGACCAAATGCCGCGGCCGCATGGACGATTCGGGCAACTCCGAGGGACTTTCTCGGCGCTGGATCATCCGGGCCTGCGAGATGAGCCTGCGCCGGCTGCAGACCGACCATATCGACCTCTACCAGGCGCACCAATGGGACCCGGCAACGCCGATCGAGGAGACGCTCGCGGCCTTCGAGATGCTCGTAAGGTCAGGCAAGGTTCGTTACGTCGGAGTCTCGAACTTCACCGGGTGGCAGCTCGAACGGACGGTGGTGACCGCGCGGCACATGGGCGTGTCGGTGCCGGTTTCGCTGCAGCCGCAATACAACATGCTGGCCCGCGAGATCGAATGGGAGCTGGTGCCGGTATGCCTCGAAGAGGGCCTCGGAATCCTGCCGTGGGGCCCGCTGGGCCAGGGGTGGCTGTCCGGCAAATACGCGCGCGATGCGGCGCCGCGGGGCGCGACGCGTCTTGGCGAGGACCCCCAACGAGGCGTGGAGGCCTACGACCGGCGCAACATCGAGCGCACGTGGCGGATCGTCGACGCGGTGCAGGCCGTCGCGTCGGAGCTCGGCGTCCCGGCGGCTCGGGTGGCCCTCCGCTGGCTGGCCGACCGCCCTGCCGTGGCCGCCCCGCTGCTCGGCGGCCGCACCGCGGCGCAGATCCAGGACAACCTCATGGCGTCGGAGGTCAGATTGACTGATGAGCAGCGTGCACGCCTTGACGACGTAAGTGCGCCTCCGACACCGGACTACCCCTACAGGCTGCTCGCTGAGAACACCGCGGAACGGAGCAAGCTGCTGGGTCGCGGCTGAGGCCGCTCTTAAGGATCGCAAGGCCCCGGAGATCAGCGCTTCTGCCATAACGGCCGATCGCCGCAGTTGACATCGGAGCGTGACACGGCAATATTGCGTGATGGAGTAAATCGCGGCCCCGAGCCGGCGCGCTCTCGCCCCGGGTGAATGGTCAGTTGGGCCAACGGGAAGAAGGCACGGGACACGTCTAGTGACGGAGGTATAGCCATGACATTACTTCCCGGGCGAGGTATCACAGCCTCGCTGATCGCCTTCCTTGTCGTGGGAGCCGCATGCTCCTCGGGAGGGCAAACCTCCGGGCCGCCGCTGCCCGGATGCAACTCCGGCACCAAGCAGGCCCTCTTCTGGACCTCGCACACACCCCCCGACACCGACAGCGAGAAAAACATCGTCGACGCTTTCAACAAGCAGAGCAACACCACCTGCGTGAAGATGGTGGCGGTTCCCGGCTCTGAGACCGACATCGCGAAGCTGACCACGGCGGTCCGCGGAGGCACCGGTCCCGATGTTTACGAGCTGGACCGCTTCACTGTCGCAGAGCGAGCCGCAGCCGGGGTGCTCACCGACCTGACTCAGTACGGCGCGGCGGACCTCGCCAGCAACTACCTCGACTTCGCGTGGAAGGAGGCGCTGTTTAAGGGCAAGCCTTACGCCCTCCCTGACGACACCGACGCGCGCGTGCTCTATTACAACAAGGACATGTTGCAGGCTGCCGGAGTGGACGCCAGCCAGCTCGACATCGCAAAAGGCGCGCCAACCGTCGACTTGATTCGCACCCTGGCGAGCAAGCTCAACAAGAAGGTCAACGGCAAGTACACGGTGGTCGGCTTCGACCCAAGGCTCAACCAGGGCTGGCACTACACGTGGGGCTTTGCCTACGGCGGGAGCTTCTTCGATGCATCGTCGTGCAAAGTCACGCCCGACGACCCCAAGATCGTGCAGGCGTTCAAGACCATGTTCTGGGACTGGGCCGGGCAGCTAGGGGTCAACGACCTCCAGACATTCGAGAGCACCTACGCTCCGGACACACCTCCCCTCCCGACCGAGCAAGACGCATTTCTGACCGGCCACCTCGGTTTCGTGGTCAGCGGTGACTGGGTCCTGGGCTGGCTTTCCAAGTACGCCCCGAACCTGCACTACGGGATCACGTACATACCGGTGCCGAAGCAGGGCGATACGCCTGCAACCTGGGCCGGTGGATGGTCGGTGGTCATTCCCAAAGGCGCCAAGAACGCCAAGGGTGGATGGGAGTTCATGAAGTACTTCGCTGGTGAGCAGGGCCAACGGGTGTACACGAAGGAGACCACCCACATGCCAACCTGGAAGAGCCTGTTGACCGATGACAGTCTTTTCCCCGGCGATCACAAGCTATTCGTGCAGCAGCTATCCGTGGCGCACAGCCGGCCGGCACTGCCGGTGGGAGCCCTCTACTGGGATCAGCTCACGATCGCGCAGAGCTCGGCCGAGCACCACAGCAAGGACCCGGCCGTCGCGCTGAAAGAGGCCGCGGCAACGGTCAACGCCAAACTGCAGCCTTTCTGTCCGATTGCAACGTGAGGTAGCGTTGCCGCGTTTCGTTCAAGAGGAGCGGCGGTGATCGCCGCTCCTCGTTTCCGTCTGAGCGCGGATGACCGGCGGAATCTGCGCACAGCGTTGCCTTTCATCGCGCCATGGATCGTCGGCTTCCTCGCGTTCACCCTGTATCCGATTATTTACTCGCTGTACCTGAGCTTCACGAATTACTCAGGTTTCGGAGACGCCACGCCCGCGGGGCTCGAGAACTACAGGCACATGGCGAGCGACAGCCTGTTCTGGCAATCACTTGGCAACACGCTGTACTACACGGCGCTGGCCGTACCGGTGGGAGTTGTCGTGGCGATCGCGCTCGCGCTGATGATGAATCAGAACGTTCGCGAGGTCGCCATCTATCGAGCGGCCTTCTACGTGCCCTCGATTCTCCCTCTGTTCGCGCTGACCTTCATATTCATCGTGCTTCTCAACCCGGGCTTCGGGCTCGTGGATTATGTGCTTGGCCTGGTGGGCCTTCCCGCAGTCAACTGGCTGGGCGACGCGAGCTGGACGAAGATTTCGATCGTTCTGCTCGCACAGCTCGGCGCCGGCGGTCCTGCCCTCATCTTCCTTGCGGCGCTGCGCGCGGTCCCGGCCGAGCTGTACGAGGCAGCGCGGCTCGAAGGAGCCGGTCCCCTGCGCAGGTTCTACAAGATCACGCTGCCACTGATCACGCCGGTCATCCTCTTCGACCTCATCTACGGAACCATCCTTGGAGTGCAGATCTTCACTCCGGCGTTCGTGCTCGCCGGCGGAACGAGCGGCGGAGGCGCCTATACGACCGGACCCGAGAATTCATTGCTCTTCTACGTCTTCTATCTCTACAAGAGCGCCTTTCAGTACAGCGACATGGGTTACGCAGCCGCGATGGCATGGGTGCTCTTTGTCATCAGCGTCGTGCTGTCCTTTGCCATCTTGCGGTGGTCGAGGCAGTGGGTTCACTACGAGGGCGCTTGATGACAGTAGCCCACGAAGTGACGAAGACTCCGACCCTGGCAGCGGAGCGCCAGCGCACGCCGAGCCCGGCGCAATTCAGGCTTCCGCAGACCCTTTGGGTGCGGATCGGACTGATCATCGCGGCGGCGATGTTCGTCCTGCCGTTCTACTGGATGGCCAACTCCGCGCTCAAAGGCATCCAAGAGCTTTCCAGCATCCCGCCCACTCTGTACCCCCATTTCCCCGCCTGGGACAACTTCGTGAGGGCGGTCACCTACATCCCCTTCGGCACGTTCCTGACGAACTCGATCATCCTCACGACTGGCGTGACGATCGGAGCCGCTATCTCCAACCCGCTGATCGCCTACGGGTTCTCTCGGATCAGATGGCCAGGACGCGATTTTGTCTTTGGGATCGTGATGGCGTCGATCTTTCTTCCATTTCCGGTGCTGATCGTCGCCCTGTTCGACATCTTCGCGAAGCTGCAGTGGGTCGACACCTTCTTGCCGCTCATCGTGCCGGCGTTCTTCGGCAATCCGTTCTTCATCTTCTTGATGAGGCAGTACTTCCTCGGCCTCCCCATGGAGATCTCAGAACAAGCACGGATCGACGGGGCGAACGAGTTTCAGGTGTTTCTGTTCGTGATTCTGCCGCTCGCCAAGCCGGCGGTAGCTGTCGTGATCATCTTTGCGGCAGTGCAGGCTTGGGGCGAGTTCCTGACGCCGCTGCTGTTCCTGCAGGACGAGACCAAATACCCGCTTTCGATCGGGCTTCAGTTCTATCGGCAGTCGCATGACGTGGCTTACAACTTGCTCATGGCAGCTTCGACGCTCATCGTTTTGCCGATCATTGCCCTCTTCCTGATGTTTCAGCGCTTCTTCATCCAGGGCGTGACCGCAGGCAGCCTCAAGGGCTAAAGCCCGCCGTGGGCGGCATCACATGAAGGCCTTTCCGCTGTGGACATCGAAGAGATGGACCTGCCGGACGTCGATACCGAGCCGCATCCGGTCACCGCGACACACCTTGAGATTGGCGTCGATGCGGGCGACGATCCCGTCGCTGCCGGCCGTCCCGGAGACGAACTGATCTCGCCCGATTCTCTCCGCAGAGTCGATTTGGATCTCAACCGCCGGGATGTTCGGCGAGGGATCCTCATTCAGCGCCTCCGGCCGGATCCCGAGGACAGCGTGATCGACCGCAGCCGAGTACGGGAGCTCGAGCTCAATTGTTGATCCCTTCGCGAACCTCCCGTTGACCGTCACGGGAATGAAGTTCATCGGCGGAGCGCCTATGAACCCGGCGACGAACAGGTTTGCCGGACGGTCGTAGATGTCCCGAGGCGCAGCCAACTGTTGCAGAACGCCGTCCTTCAGCACGGCGATGCGGTCGCCCATGCTCATCGCCTCAACCTGGTCATGGGTGACCAGGAGGGAGGTCGTCCCAAGCCCCTTCTGGACCCGCTTGAGGTCGACACGCAGCTCTGCTCGCAGCTTGGCGTCGATACTCGACAGCGGCTCATCAAAAAGGTAGACCTGAGGGTCTTTGACGATGGCGCGGCCCAGCGCAACGCGCTGTTGCTGGCCGCCTGAGAGCTCCGCCGGTTTCCGGCCCAAGAGCGAGCTCAGACCGAGAGCTCCGGCGGCTCGGCCGACGCGTTCTGCGATCACTCGCCGGGTGAAGCCTTGCATGCGCAGACCGAACGACATGTTGTCGAAGACGGACATGTGCGGATAGAGCGCGTAATTCTGGAACACCATCGAAACGTCACGATTGCGGGGAGGCACGTCGTTGACAACGCGGTGATCGATCTTGAGGACGCCCTCGCTCACGTTTTCGAGTCCGGCAAGCAGCCTGAGGACAGTCGACTTGCCACATCCAGACGGCCCGACGATGACCATGAACTCGCCGTCTGCCACCTCGAGACAGAGGTCATTGACGGCCAGGTCACCGTCCTGGAACCGCTTGCTCACATGGCAGTAACTCGCAGTTGCCATTGGCTCAGATCGCGGTCCGGGATCCCTCCTTGTCGGTCTTAGGTATCGCGAGATAGAGCGTGGCTCGCCGGTTGGAGTCGGTCTGCGGCTCGCGATCTTCCAGTCGCACGACCTCCCGCCGTACCTCGTCGCTGAGGGCGTGAGCATCGGGCCAATTGACCTCTACCAGGTTTTTTCCGGGGTCCCGAATGTAGAGCTGGACCTGGCCATTTGGTAGCTCGTTGAGATGCGACCCCATGGTCCTGGCATCGTGAAGACCTCGCGCGCGCGTCGCTCGGAAAACTGCCTCGAAGTCGTCGACCGCCACAGCGAAGTGGTGATAGATCGGGGCAACGGCGGCCGGGCGTTCGAAGAGATGGAGCTGCAGATTGCCCAGACGGAGCCACTGGACGGGGAACCCGAAGTTGGGCGTGTCGATCGTCTCGGCGCCGAAGATCTCGGCGTAGAACCGGACCGAATCCTGGAGGTCCTCGGCCCCGATGCTGACGTGGTTGATATGCGCTCGCGTCACGAGCTCACGATACAGCGCCGCCATTCGCTCGCCTGCGGCCGGTAGGGAGAGTGCTAGCCTTCGACTCCAATGCAGGCCCGCGTCGCGTGCCTCAGTCCCTACAGCGAAGTCACCGTTCGTGCCATGTTCGCGGGACGCCACCGGGTAGAGGTCGTGCTTGTGCCTCCACCGCCAGCTCAGGCCGAGGTGGCAGCCGCCTGCGCGAGCGCCGACCTTGTGATCGCCGATCGCCGACACAAACACCAGATCGACCGCGGAATCCTGCAGCAGATGAAGCGATGTCTTCTCATACAGCAAGCTGCGGTCGGATTCGACTCGATCGACCACCGCGCCGCCGCCGAGCACGGCATCCCGGTTGCGAATGCGGCGGGCTACAACAAGGAATCGGTCGCCGACTGGACGGTGATGGCGATGATCGCTCTCCTCCGCCGCTCGTTCTGGTTGCACGGCCAGCTCCGCTCCGGCCATTGGCACGCCGCTGATCCGCTTCGGGGCGTCGAGACGATGGGCCACGAGCTCGGCGCGATGACGGTCGGCATCATCGGTATGGGCAACATCGGGTCAGCCGTGGCGCGACGGGTTGCGGCTTTTGGCTCGCGAATCATATTTGCCGACCCCATACCGCGCACAGTCGCGAATTCAGTCCAGGTGGACCTCGACACCGTCCTCCAGGAGAGCGACATCGTATGCCTCCACGCTCCGCTCGATGTCGATACCAAGGCCCTCGTCGGCGAAGAAGCTTTGGCAAGGATGAAAAGGGGCTCCTACCTGATCAATGCAGCTCGTGGCGCGATCGTCGACGAAACTGCGCTCATCAACGCCCTGCGCTCGGGGCATCTCGCGGGCGCCGGGCTCGACGTCTTCGAAGTGGAACCGCTTCCGGCCGATTCGCCCTTACGGTCTCTGGACACCGTCGTGCTCGCGCCGCATCGCGCCGGGGCGACATTGGAAGCCGACGCCCGACTGATTGAAGTGATTGGAGAAAACCTCATCAGGGTGCTGGATGGCAAGACGCCGCTGCACGTGGTGAATGACGTGATCGCGGCGAGGCTGCGTTGAGCTCGCTTCGTGAGCGTTGGAAGGCAGGCGAAGCGACGGTTGGCGCGTGGTGCACGATCCCAAGCTCGTGGACCGCTGAGGTAGCTGCACGCTCAGGCCACGATTGGGTCTGCATCGACACCCAGCACGGCCTGATCGGCTACGACGTCATGCTTCCGATGCTCCAGGCAATCTCCGCCGGAGGTGTTCCGTCCTTTGTGCGGGTGCCTTGGAACGAGCCCGGGTCGATCATGAAGGCGCTCGATGCGGGAGCGGGCGGCGTGATCGTTCCGATGATCAACTCGGTTGCAGAGGCTGAGGCCGCGGTCGGAGCTTGCCGCTATCCGCCGGATGGCCTCCGGAGCATGGGGCCGATCCGCTCCCGGGAGGTCGACCGCGGCTGGCGGCAACCCTTATGCGTCGCGATGATCGAGACGGTCGAGGCGGTGGGTCGCGCCGATGAAATTCTCGCCGTGCCCGGAATCGATGCCGTTTTCGTCGGTCCCAACGACCTCGCTGTTTCCGCTGGACTCGACTCGAGCTATGAAGGAAAACACCCGGAGCATCGACGCTTGATCGAGGTAATACTCAGAGCCGCTCAATCTCATGGAGTCTCGGCAGGGATTATGTGCGGGTCGCCTGAAGTCGCCGCGCAGTGGCACAAGATTGGCTTTGTCATGCTCGGGCTGCAATCCGACACGAGGCTTCTCGTCTCCGCGTCTGAAGAGATCGCCGCGCGGGCGAAGGACCTGATCGGAAACGGTTAGCGGAAGTCCATGGTGCCGTGGAAGGTGGAACTGGTCGCCGACGTGCACAACACCATTGGCGAAGGGCCCGTCTGGCTCGAGGATGAGCAGCGGCTGGTCTGGGTTGACATCAAGGGTCACCTCATTCAGTGGTTCGATCCTGCGGACGGCCACGTCGAGCAACTCGACGTGGGCGCCGACGTCGGCTCCCTAGCCCCGACCACCTCCGGGAACCTGATCGCGGCAATCGGAAATGGTTTTCAGATCATCGACCCAAAGTCCGGTACGGCGGAGTCCGTGGCCGTGGCCGAGCTCGATCGGCCAGCGAACCGCATGAACGACGGCAAGGCGGACAGCCGCGGGAGGTTCTGGGCGGGGACCATGGCCGACGACGAAACGCCCGGCGCCGGCGGGCTGTATCGCTTGAACCCCGATCGCAGCGTCGACCGCGTGATTTCTGACGTTACCGTCTCGAACGGACTCGACTGGACCGACGACGATCGCCTCATGTACTTCATCGACAGCCCGACCTATCGAGTCGACGTGCTCGACTTCGAATCTGGGACCGGAACCGTCGCCAATCGACGCCCATTGATTCGGCTGGAGGAGAGCGCGGGCGTGCCTGATGGGTTGACCGTGGATTCCGAGGGCGGCGTTTGGGTTGCCCTGTGGGGTGGTTGGTCGGTCCGCCGCTATTGGCCCGACGGAAGTTTGGATCTCGACATCAAGGTTCCGGTGAATAAGGTCAGCAGCTGCGCATTCGGTGGGGCCGAGCTGTCGGACCTCTACATCACGTCCGCCGCGACCGGCCTTTCGGCGAAGCAGCTCCAAAGGGAGCCGCACGCGGGCGGCTTGTTCCGCTGCAGACCCGGCCATATCGGGCGACCGCCGAACAGGTTTCGCGCGCGATGAATTTCAAATCGGGCTCAGCCCAAGCTCTTCTGCAAGATGGTTGATCGAGCGGAGGATGCCGATAGGGATTGAGATTCCGTCGGCGGTGCGCTGCGCGCGCGAACGCGACTCGAGGTCGCCAGGCATGAGTATCTGGTCGAACCCTTTCGCCTTGGGTGCCGAGCGGAGCCGAGCCTCGAGAGCGTCGACCTGTTTTGTGAAATCGGACGCCGTCATGAATCTGTTGACGTCGACGGCCAAGACGGTCGTGCCGTTGCCATTCATGTACGCGGGATCAGACGATGAGCCGGTGCCTGAGAGGATCCCGGCCATCAGCTCGATCATCACGCTCAACCCGAAGCCCTTGTGCGCACCGAAGGTCGTGAGCGCTCCGCCATCGTAGAAGGCCGCTGTCTCCGTGCTCGGGCGGCCTTCTTTGTCGACGACGGATCCGAGCGGCGCCTTCGATCCAACGGCCTGGGCGATCCTGAGCTTTCCCTCGGCGATGGACGCGGTGGCGAAATCCATCACGATCGGGTGCTGACCACGAGCCCGTGGCGCGCCCCACGAGATCGGATTGGTCCCGAGGAGACGTGTATATCCGCCATACGGCGCGACCGCGGGTGGGGAGTTGCACAACATCAGCCCGATTTGACCTGCTCGGCTCAACTTTTCGATGTATTCACCCAGGCGCCCTATGTGGTTGCAGCGCCCGACCGTGACGAGGCCGACGCCGCGGCGGCGGGCGATGACGGAGGCCGTGTCTGCGGCGAGATGCGCCGCGGGCTGTCCCCATCCCCAGGCGGCATCAACCCTGGCGCACACTTCACCCAAGAATTCGACCGTGGCGCGAGCTGCGGGCTGAACCTGCCCGTTGCGAACGCTGCCGGCGTATGAGGTGAGTCTGATCACGCCATGCGAGTCATGGCCTACGAGGTTTGCGTCGACCAGCGATCCGGCAACGATCGACGCGAGATCCTCCGGCGTGCCGACCGCCTCGAGGATCGCCTGGCTGAGTCGGCTCAGGTCGGCAGCCTGGCACAGGACACCCTGGCCTGAGGGCTGGCTCACGGGATCAGCATGAATCGCCCCGGCATGGCGGTGTCGAACTTCCAACCGACCGCATTCGAGATGCTCGGCGAAACAGACTGAGCGCCCCGAAAGGAAGGAGGCGATCCAACACCTCCTCGAGGGCGCTGACAGACCCGGCGACGACCTTCAGGA
This sequence comes from Candidatus Dormiibacterota bacterium, assembly GCA_035636935.1. Taxonomy (GTDB): domain Bacteria; phylum Chloroflexota; class Dormibacteria; order Dormibacterales; family Dormibacteraceae; genus 40CM-4-65-16. The sequence goes on from DASPYE010000045.1 coordinate 22,402, forward strand.
TGAAGGAATGGCGACCCGTCACCCGGTGACACGCGAGCACCTCGCGCATGTCACGTGCGATGTCGGCGGGCCAACATCGTCGTCAACCGTGAGGCCTCGTCCAAGGAGCCAGGTTGACCGACTTTAGTCGGCCGCACAACCAGGCGCCTGGTGAGTTCTCCGCTGAACCGGCGCCCCTAAAGAAGGTGACACGTCTCAGCGAGGCATTGCCGGTCGAGCTCTCGCAAATTCAAGGCAACCCGAACGACAACGGGACCGTATGGACGCTGATAGCTCGCTACATCAACGGAGCTGAAGAGTTCGAGTTCGGGGTCTATCGTCTGGACCAGCAGCAATACCATCCGCTTCACTACCACCCCAAGGGCGCTGAGTTTTACTACATCCTCGAGGGCTCCTGTCTCGTGACCGTCGACGATGAACAGGTCGAAGCACAATCAGGAACCGCGATCTACTTGCCTCCCGGAACTGCTCACGCCGTCCGCACTCGACAGGGCGAGACGATGACGATGGTGTACGGGTTTTCGAGTGGAGACTTCCGCGACGTCGGCACCACCTGGCTCGAATAGTCAGGCGTGGAACGGCTACCCTCTGATTGCAGATGGCGACGCTGACTTCGGGCTCGATTCTCGGCCATGCCGTACGCAGGCGCGAGGACCCGCGCCTCGTGACCGGCACAGGTCACTTCGTCGACGACATCCGGCCCGAGCGCTGCCTGCACGTGGCGTTTGTGAGGTCGACCCTGGCCCACGCCAAGATTCGCTCGTTGGACGTGGCGGCGGCAGCAGCTACGCCCGGTGTGGTGGCCGTGCTGACCGGCGACGACCTGCGGCTACCGGCTCGCGTCGGCTTTCAGATGGTGCCGGAAGCATTGGCGCGGCCGCCGCTTGCAATTGAGCGCGTTCGTTTTGTGGGCGAGCCCGTGGCTCTCGTCGTGGCGGAGAGCTCGGGTGTAGCCGAGGACGCCGCGCAGCTGGTCGGTCTCGACCTCCAGCCGCTCGCTGTCGTCGTCGATCCGGAAGCCGCCCGCCGGCCTGATTCCCCGCTGCTTTTCCCCGCGCATGGCTCCAACGTCGCCAGTCGCTTCGACTCCACTCGCGAGGATGACGTCCTCGCCGGCGCCGAGGTGAAGGTCCGGGGCCGCTTCGTGAACCAACGGCTGGCACCTGTGCCGATGGAATCGGAGGCCATCCTGGTCGTGCCGGAAGCAGGACGCCTTTTGGTCTGGGCGACCAGCCAGACCCCATTCGGGTTGCGCGCCGAGCTGGCGTCGTCGCTCGGCATGTCTCCTGCTGCCATCCGCGTGGTCGTCGGCGACATGGGAGGGGGGTTCGGAGCGAAGGCCGGCGCCCGCCCGGAGCTGATCGTTGTGGCCGCGGCCGCCCGCAAGCTGGGCCAGCCGGTGAAGTGGATCGAGACCCGCTCCGAGAATCTGGTCGCGATGACGCACGGACGTGGACAGGTGCAGGACGTCGAGCTCGGCGCCATGCGCGATGGCCGCCTGGTAGGCCTGCGCGCGCGAGTCGTAGCCGATATCGGTGCCTACCCGGCAATCGCGACGCTGCTGCCGATGCTCACGGGGCAGATGGCGTCGGGTGTCTACGCCATCCCCGCGATCGATTACGAGGCGCACTGCGTCGTCACGAACACCACACCCCTGGGCGCCTATCGAGGCGCGGGGCGGCCCGAAGCGACCGCGATGGTGGAGCGTGCGATGGACATGCTGGCGGCGGAGCTCGGAATGGATCCGGCGGATCTGCGGCGCCGCAACCTGATCGCGCCCGATCGTTTCCCGTATACCACGGCGGGCGGGGCCACCTATGACTCGGGTGACTACGAGAAAGCGCTCGACAAGCTGCTGGAGGTGTCGGCCTATCGGACCCTGCGCGCCGAGCAGGGCCGGCGGCGTGAGCGAGGTGACCGGCTGCAGCTCGGGATTGGCCTTTCGGTCTACGTGGAGGTCACGGCCGTGGGGATCGGCCCTGAATGGGGAGCGGTCCGCATCGAGACCGACGGGACGGCGACCGTGCGCTGCGGCACGACCTCATCCGGTCAAGGTCACGAGACCTCACTCGCCCAGATCGCGGCGGAGCAGCTGGGCATGCCACTCGAGTCGGTGCGCCTCATCCATTCCGACACCGACACCGTCGAGCGCGGTACCGGCACCGTCGGCTCGCGATCGATGCAGCACGGCGGCTCGGCGGTGCACCAGGCTGCTCAGCAAGTGCGGCATAAAGCGCGCGACCTGGCATCGCACCTGCTCGAAGCCGCTCCCGAGGACATCGTCTTTGTCGGAGGCACAGTAGGCGTGGCAGGGGTCCCAGAGCGATCGCTCTCATGGACTTCGTTGGCTGCGGCCGCCGCCGATGGCAAGAGGTTGCCGGAGGGGATGAAGCCAGGCCTCGCCGCGGAAGCCGACTTCGCGGGTGATGGGAGCTACCCGTTCGGGGCGCACTGCGCGGTGGTCGAGGTCGACGTGGAGACGGGCGATGCGCGCCTGGTCCGCTTTTTCGCGGTCGACGACTGCGGCCGCATCATCAATCCGTTGCTCGCCGAGGGGCAGGTCCACGGGGGCATCGCACAGGGCATCGGGCAGGCGCTGCTCGAGGAGGTGGTGTTCGACGACCAAGGCACCCCGCGCAGCGGCACGTTGGTCGACTACCAGATTCCCAGCATCGGCGAGGTTCCCGAGGTCGTGACCGCGACCACCGAGACCCTCAGCCCGAACAACCCCCTCGGCGCGAAGGGCATCGGTGAGTCCGGAACGATCGGATCGACCCC
>DASPYE010000046.1:0-16440 GCA_035636935.1 Candidatus Dormiibacterota bacterium
TCGGCGGCGATAGCGCGAAGCTCGGCCGAGGAATCCGCGTGGCTGCGCCGCCGCGGCCGGTATGTCCTCACCCAGTTCTCGGTCTGGCGCACGGAGAGATGCTTCGCGACGACGACCTTGAGTCCCTGCTCCTGCGCCACCTGAGTCTCGAGCGCGACCAACGCGCGGGCGTGGCCGGCGGTGATCACGCCGGACGACACCGCCGACTGGACTGCGGCGCATCCGGTGAGGAGACGCAGCGACTGGGTCACCGAGACACGATGCTTACCAAGCCTTTGCGCGACCTCCTCGTGCGTGAGTCCGAACTCCTCGCTCAGGCGTCGCAGGCCGCGCGCCTCCTCGATGGGATCGAGGTCCGTGCGCTGGAGGTTTTCGATGAGGCCGAGGACCAGCTGCTCGTCGTTGCCCGCCTCGCTGCGTACGACCGCGGGCACCTGGCCGAGACCCGCAAGCCGCGCGGCACGCCAACGCCGCTCGCCGGCGATGAGCTCGAATCCGTCCGTGAGCTTTCGCACCAGGATGGGTTGCAGCACGCCGTGCAGCCGGATCGATTCAGCGAGCTCGCTCAGCGGCTCGGCCTCAAAACGTGACCTGACCTGCTGGCGTGACGGCCTGATCTGGTCGACCGCGATCATCTGGGGGACGAGCGCTTCGCCCTCGCTCGACATCGGGATCAACGCATCGAGTCCGCGACCGAGTCCGCGGGGGCGTGGTTGGCTCATCTTTCAAGCAGCTCCTTCGCGAGGGCGCGGTAGGCCGCCGCGCCCCGGCATGTGGGGTCGTATTCGATCACTGATTTGCCGTGACTGGGCGCCTCGCTGATGCGGACGTTGCGTGGGATCAAGGTCTCCAGCACGTGGTGCGGATGCGTGCGGCGCACGGTGGCGAGCACGTCCCACGCAAGGGTTGTGCGCGCGTCAAATTGCGTCATCAGGATTCCCGCGATGGCCAGCCTCGGATTGAGCCGCGAGCGGACAAGCTGATGCGTGTACATCAGATGCCTCAAGCCCTCGAGGGCGAAGTACTCGCACTGGGTCGGGATCAGCATGCTGGTCGCCGCGACCAGCGCGTTGAGGGTCAGAAGGCCGAGCGACGGGGGGCAGTCGATGAGCACGATCTCGACGTCTGCCGGGATGGAGGCAAGCGCTTGGCGGAGCAAGCTCTCCCGGTCGGGCATGGAAGCGAGCTCGATCTCGGCGCCCGCGAGGTCGATGTGGGAAGGCACCAGCATGAGGCCGCTCGTTCCCGTCGGCTGCACGACCTGCTCCACCGTCGCATCGCCGGCCAAAAGGTGGTAGGCGTTGAGCCGGGCGCGAGCCGGGTCGAGGCCGAGACCCGAGGTCGAGTTGGCCTGGGGGTCCAGGTCGACCAGCAAGGTGGGATGGCCGACCTCGGCCATCGCGGCCGCGAGATTGATCGCGGTTGTGGTCTTGCCCACACCGCCCTTCTGGTTGACCACGGCGACGACTGGCGGGGAAGTTGTGGCCAACATGTTGGGCTTGGCTTGGCTTACAGCTCCTATATCTGGGGCCACTGGACGAGATTCTAGCCCTGGGCCGGGAACCTGACCAGCCAGTCTGTTAACGGCTCCCCGAATCGCCGTCGGAAACTGCCGCGCCGCGCCGTCGGCTCCAGATCGCGTACGCCGATGCTGCGATCAGCAACGCCTCGACCGCGATCGCCGCGTTCAGGGCGGCGCCGGCGATACCGATGCCAGCCAACAAGTTGTAGCTGATGTGGCAGGCACACGATGTGGTGGTGTTCGTGTATTTCCTGACCAGGCCGAGCCCGAGGGCGAGGACGAGCACCACGAGGGTGTCGATGGACAGCCCGTACTGGGTGTGGATCGACGTGAAGAGAAGCGCGGTCGCAAGCAGCCCGATGCGCGGCTGCAGGGCGCCGCGGAACAGGATCTCCTCGCAAATCCCCGGTAGCAAAGCCAGCGCCGCGATGCCGAGCGGACCTCTGAGCTGACCGAAGACATGTTGGATGGTCGAGTCCACGCGGCGCGCCACATCCGGCGTCGTCGCGTGGCTCAAAGAGTCCATCTGCTGGCTGAACGCGAAGAAAGCGCCCGCCGTCGCGAGGGCGATCGCGAGGTGCCACCACGAGGGGACGACCAGGCCCAGCCTGTCGAGCGAGTCGGCGAGCTGGCGTCTGGAGAAGAGCCCGACCCCCAGCAGAGCCAGGATGAAGAACGGCGTCTGGTCCAGAACGAGATCGCCTAGGTTCAGCGGAGGTTGGGCATTGGCGCTCGCGAGGACGTCCGTAAACGAGATCGACGCGACGTCGACGCCGAACAGGATCACGGTGAGGGAGAGCGCCAGCGCCTGGACCGGGCTCTGGGCGTCGATCGGCAAGACTCCGGCGATCCGGCTCCGGACCGGCCATGAGGCTACCGCGGCGGCGAGAAGCCCGGTGGCCATGACGGTGAGGTCAAGCGCCCGCTGCATGTCGACGTTGGGCGCCGGCGACAGCACATGCGCACCGGCCAGATCGGCTGCGCCCAAAAGACAGATCAGACCCCCGATCACCCCGCCCAGGGCCTCGGCGGCGAGGTTCGCCCAGCGTTTGCCGACCGCCGCGTTGGCGGCGATGATCAGGGGCAGGGGCGTCAGCTCGACCACCGCCGTGGCGGCGTCGAGGGGTAGAAACCCGGTCAGCCGGTCTTCGGTTCCTTGTCGGGAAGGGACTTGGGCGGTGCCCCGTCGACCACCGACTTGCCGAACTCGATCAGCGGCTTGAACAGCTCGATGGGGAGCGGCAGGATCACCGTCGTGTTCTTCTCCGACCCGATCTCGACCATCGTCTGCAGGAATCGGAGCTGCAGCGCTCCCTGTTGAGAGGAGATCACCTGAGCCGCGTTGGCCAGCGTCTGGGATGCCTGGAACTCGCCGTCGGCGTTGATGATCTTGGCTCGCTTCTCACGCTCGGCCTCGGCTTGCTTGGCCATTGCGCGCTGCATCGTGCTCGGCAGCTCGACGTCCTTGATCTCGACGACCGCGACCTTGATGCCCCAGGGCTCGGTCTGCTCGTCGATGATCCGCTGTAGGTTCTGGTTGATCTTCTCCCGGTTCGCGAGCAGCTCATCCAGGGTGCTTTGGCCCAAGGCTGCGCGCAACGTCGTCTGGGAGATCTGGGACGTGGCGTTGATGTAGTTGAGGACCTGCGTCACCGCTCGGCGCGCGTCGACGACCTGGAAGTAGATGACCGCGTTGACCTTCGCGGTCACGTTGTCGTTGGTGATGATCTCTTGCGGAGGCACCTCGAGCGTGATCGTGCGGAGGTCGATCTTGACCAGGCGGTCCACGCCGAACGGGATGATGAAAAACAGGCCGGGACCCTTGAGAGGGATCAGCCGGCCGAGGCGGAACACCACTCCGCGCTCGTATTCGTTGGCGATCCGCAGGCTGGAGAAAACCGCGATCAGGACGATGACTAGCACGACCACGAGTATCGAAATCGAACCGAAATCCACCTACACCTTCTCCTTGGCCTGTCCGTTCTCCGGCGCGACCTGCAGCGCGAGGCCGTGGCGTCCGACGACTCGCACGCTCGACCCGGCAGGGATCGGCTTTTCGGCGCTCGCTTTCCAGAGCGCGCCCTGCACAAAGACTAGACCCTCGGGCGCGAGCTCCTCGCGAACCTCACCGACCGCACCGAGGATCGCGTCGCCGCCCACGAAGGCAGGCTGGCGCCTGGCGGCCCAGACCTTGCGTATGAAGAAGACGAAGAACGCGAGCGTGGTGATGGCCACCGCGACGGAGACCAGCGGGTTCACGCCCAGGCCGACCGGGCCGGTGTTGATCAGAAACGCCATCCCCAGGACCAGAGCAAAGACGCCTCCGACACTGAGAAAGCCGTGGGTCGGGGCCTTGAGATCGGCGATGAACAGCAGCAGCGCGAGCAGCATGAGCAGCGCCGCGGCGATGTTCACGGGCAGATTGGCCAGCGAGATGATCGCAAGCACAGCCGCCAGCCCGCCCACGACCCCGGGCAAGATCAAGCCCGGGTTCGAGAGCTCGGTGATGATGCCGTATCCCGCCACGATGATGAGGAGCGCCGCGATGGTCGGGTCGATGAGAGCATTCAGGAACACCTGCCAGAAAGGCATCGGGTAGTCGCTGATGAGCGCGCCGGCCGAGTGGATGACCAGGCTGCCGCTGCCGCGCGGCACTGAGCGGCCATCGACCTGGCTCAGCAGCGAGCCGATGTCTGAGGCTTCGAGATCGGCGACGTGCAGGCGGACCGCCTCCTCAGCGTTGATGTTCACGCTGTTGCGCACCGCTTGCTCAGCCCAGTCCGCGTTGCGACCGTGCATCGACGCCAGGTTGCGAACTCGAGTCACGGCATCGTTGAGGACCTTGGCGCCGAGGTCGCCGGTGATGTCTTCGCCGGTCGCCTGGATCGGATGAGCCGAGCCGATGTTGGTGCCAGGCGCCATCGCGAGCACGTCGGCGGCCTGGGCCACGAACAGGCCGGCTGACGCGGCACGAGCTCCAGACGGGTACACGTAGACGATCACGGGAACCGTGCTGTTGACCAGGCTGGTCACGATGTCGTCCATCGAGGTGGAGATTCCACCGGGCGTGTTCAAAACCACGAGCACGGCGTCGGCCCGATCGGCCTCGGCGCGACTCACCGAAGCCTGGATGTAGTTGGCCGTGATCGTATTGATGTCGCCGTTGAGATCTACCTGCTCGATGCGGGGCGCGGCCGCCGCCGCCTGGACGGGCAGAAGCGCGCCGGCGACGCCCAGAATCAGCCAGCCGAGCCGCCCGATGCGAAGCGCAGCCCGCGGGCGCATGCACCGAGTATGGCAACCCGGGGGCACAGCCGCCGATGTAAAACGTGGAACATCGGGCCGACATCGCCACTCGCTCCGGACGTCGATGGCGAAGTCACCGGCGGGGGCAGAGGCCGTTCCGGCCGGGCGTAGAATCGGTCAACGATGGGGGCGCAGCGCGTGCATTCCGATGGCGACGACGCCGTGATGCGAGATCTGCGCCAGCAAGTGCGGACGACCCCGCCGCTCCAGGCAGGCGAGCAGGAGAAGCTGCTGGCGCGAGCCGCCCTCGGTGACCGAGCAAGCCAGGATCGCCTCGTGGCGACCAATCTCGGCATGGTGATCCGGATGGCGGAAGGTCGCCGAGAGCGAGGCCTTTCTGTTTCCGACCTCGTCCTGGAAGGATCTTTGGGTTTCCTCGAGGCCATGAACACATTTGCTCAGAGCGAGGGCGCGGAGTTCACCGCGTTCGCCGAACGCAAGGTCGGCGATCAGATGGACACCGCGATCGCCTCCGAGGCCGCCGCGGTCGGCGACGCGGAGCGGCTCGTCGCGGCGGCGACCGACTACGAGCGCACCGAGCTCCTACTCGCCAGGGTCTTGCGGCGCGCCCCGACGGAAGCCGAGATCGCGGAAAAGCTCGAATGGACGGTCGAGCGCACCCGTTATGTGGCGCAGGTCGTGGCCGAAGCACGGCGTCGCCATGACGAAGAGCTGCTCTCTTTCATCGACCCTGAGGCTCTCGACCCCGAAGCGTTCGACGACGCAGTTGACGGCTAGCGCCCTGCAACGCACGCCGCTCTACGATCGGCACGTCGCCCTCGGTGGACGGATGGTGGACTTCGGCGGCTGGGAGATGCCCCAGCAGTACACGTCCATCCGCGACGAGCATCTCGCCGTTCGCCGGGTCGCCGGCCTGTTTGATGTGTCCCACATGGGGCGTTTTCGCGTCGCCGGCACATCAGGCGAGCAATTTCTGCAGGGCCTGGTCACGAATGACGTAGCGCCTCTCGTCCACGGTCAGGCCCAGTACAACCTCATCTGCAACGAGAAAGGCGGGATCATCGATGACCTGGTCGTGTACCGGGGACGCGAGGGCTTCTTCGTCGTCGTCAACGCGTCGAATCGCGAAAAGGACCTGAGGTGGTTTCGCGAGCACGCGCCCGCCGGCGTCGATGTCGAAGATCGGACATTCGAGCTCGCGCTCATCGCCTTCCAGGGTCCGCGCGCGCAGGAGCTGCTGCCATCCGACGGACTCGACGCGATCCCGTACTTCGGATTCGGACACGGAGACGTGGCGGGGATCCACGCCCTGATCTCGCGAACGGGTTACACGGGCGAGGACGGTTTCGAGCTGTTCATCGACAGCGACCGGGTGGGCGACGTCTGGGACGCGATCCTCGCCGGCGGCAAGAAGGCGGGTGTACTTCCGGCAGGCCTCGGCGCTCGCGACGCGACGCGTCTCGAGGCGGCCCTTCGTCTGTGGGGAAATGATATGGACGAATCTGTCAACCCATACGAGGCGGGGCTGGGTTGGACCGTGAAGCTCGGCAAGGACGACTTCATCGGCCGCGACGCGCTCCAGAAGGTGAAGGCGGATGGAGCAAGCCGCCAGCTTGTCGGGCTCAAGATGCAGCCGGGCGACATCGCCAGACACGGCGCTGCCGTGTCCGCCCGGGGCAAGTCCTTGGGCGTCATCAGCAGCGGCACGCACTCCTTCTTTCTCGGCTACCCGATCGCGCTCGCGATGGTGGAAGCGCGATCATTGCAAGTCGGAGACAGGGCTGTGGTCGACGTTCGGGGCAGGGAGGGTCCGGCCGAGGTCGTCAAGCTACCTTTCTATCGGGGCTCGGCCCGCTCACTCAGCGAGAAGAAGGAGAGTCGCCATGGCTGACCGTCACTACACCAAGACGCATGAGTGGGTCACGGTCGACGGCAAGCACGCCACGATCGGCATCACAGATTTCGCGCAGTCGCAGCTGGGCGACGTGGTCTTTCTGGAGCTGCCGAGCGCGGGTCGCAAGCTCGCGGCGCGCGAGACATTCGGCGTCATCGAGTCGGTCAAGGCGGCGAGCGATCTCTACTCGCCGGTCGCGGGGAAGATCAGCGAGGTCAACGAGAAGCTGGCATCCAAACCCGAGCTCATCAACTCCGATCCGTACGGTGAGGGCTGGATCCTCAAGCTCGAGCTGGCCGGGGACCTTCCGGCCGACCTGCTCGATGAAGTTGCGTACAAGAAAGTGGCCGAGGCTTCCTCTCACTAGCTTGCCGTACCTCGTCCACTCTCCCGAGGACCGGTCGGCGATGCTCGAGACCCTCGGCGTGCAGTCGATGAACGACCTGCTGGTCGACATCCCGCAGTCGCTGCGCCTGGAGTCGCTGCAGCTGCCGAACGGCCTCTCCGAATTCGAGACGATGGCGCAGGTCTCGGTCCTCGCGGCGCGCAACCGTGTGTATGCCGATCGTCTGACGTTTCGCGGCGGCGGAGTCTATCGCCGCTTCATCCCGGCAGCGGTGTCCGCGGTCACATCGAAACCGGAGTTCTACACCGCGTATACGCCCTACCAGGCGGAAGCGAGCCAGGGCACGCTGCAGGCCATCTTTGAATTCCAGACGCTGATCGCCGAGCTGACCGCGCTCGACGTCTCGAACGCGTCGCTCTACGACGGCGCCACCGCGGTTGCGGAGGCCGCGATGATGGCGTACGTACACACCGGCCGCAACGAGGTGCTCGTGTCGGGTTACGTTCACCCCGAATACGTGCAGGTGCTGCGTGCGTTCGGTGAAGGCCGTGGGATCAAAGTCCGCAAGGGCGTGGAACCGAACAAGAAGACTGCGGCGATCATCTTTCAGCAACCCGACTTTCTGGGCCTGCTCGTCGACGCCCGGCAGCTGACGAAAACGGCCCACGACGTGGGCGCGCTGGCGATCGCGTGCGTCGACCCGATCAGCCTAGCCATCCTGGCGCCGCCCGGCGAGTACGGAGCCGACATCGCGGTGGGCGAAGGGCAGCAGCTTGGTCTGTCGCCCAGCTTCGGCGGACCGCACGTCGGTTTCATCGCGTGCAAACGCGAGCTCGTGCGAAAGCTGCCGGGACGCCTGGTCGGCACCGCGCACGACGCGCAGGGCCGGCGCGGATTCGTGCTTGCGCTCGCCGCCCGCGAGCAGCACATCCGGCGTGAGAAGGCGACCTCCAACATCTGCACCAACCATTCGCTTTGCGCCCTGGCGGCGGCGGTGTACCTGACTTACATGGGCCCGTATGGCCTGCGGCACATCGCCGACGTCAGCTTCCGACGGGCGCATTCGCTAGCAGAGCGCCTGGCCCGGCTGCCAGGTTGGGAGCCTGCCTTCCCCGACCGCCAGTTCTTGAACGAGTTCCCGTTCCGGGTGCCGAAGGCGCGCTCGGTGGTGCGCAAGCTGGCCCGGAAAGGAATCCTGGGCGGGCTCGAGGTCAACCGCTGGTTTCGCGAGCTCAAGGACGTCCTGACGTTCACCTGTACCGAGGTCAACGACCCCCAGGCGCTCGACGAGCTGATGGCAGTCCTCGAGTCATGAGCGAGCCGCTCAGCTTCGAGCTCAGCCGTCCCGGGGTCGACCCCCCGCGCCTGCCGGAGGCCGAGGTCGCCGGCGCCGCGCCGGCCGACGTCTTGGGGCGAGAGATGCTCCGCGCCAGGCCGCCGGGCCTGCCCCGGCTCAGCGAGCCCGAGATCATGCGCCACTACAGCCGGCTCGCTTCGCTGAACTACTCGATCAGCGAGAACTTCTACCCGCTTGGCAGCTGCACCATGAAGTACAACCCGGTGGTCAACGAGGCGGCCGCCGCCCTGGCGGGGTTTGCCGACCTCCACCCCTACCAGGAGGAAGACTCGGTCCAGGGCGCCCTCGAGCTCATGTGGCGCCTGGAGCGTGCCTTGTGCGCGATCGTCGGCGTCGAGCGTGTGACCCTCCAGCCCGCCGCCGGCGCTCATGGCGAATGGACGGCCCTGCGCATGATCGCCGCCTTCCATCACTCGCGCGAGGAGAACCGCACCGAGGTCCTGGTGCCGGACTCGGCTCACGGGACCAATCCCGCCAGCGCTGCTTTGAGCGGCTTCCACGTGATCGAAGTCCGCTCGGGAGACGACGGTCGTATCAGCCTGGCCGACCTGGAATCCAAGCTCTCCCCGCGGACGGCTGCCCTGATGCTGACCAACCCCAACACCTTGGGCCTGTTCGAGCGTGAGATCCTGGATATAGCGGAAATGGTGCACGCGACCGGTGCGATGCTGTACTACGACGGCGCCAACCTCAACGCCTTCATGGGCATCTGCCGTCCGGGCGATATGGGCTTTGACGCGGTGCACATGAACCTGCACAAGACGTTCACCACCCCCCACGGCGGTGGCGGTCCGGGCGCGGGCCCGGTCGGGGTGAAGTCGGAGCTGGTGCCGTTCCTACCGGCACCGACGGTGGAGCGCGCCAACGGCCACCTGACGCTCGATTTCAAGCGCCCGCAGTCGATCGGGCGCGTCCGCAGCTTCTACGGCAACTTCGGCATGCTCGTCCGTGCCTACACGTACATCCTTGCGATGGGAGGCGACGGCCTGAGCCAGGCCTCGCAGGACGCGGTCCTGTCGGCGAACTACCTGCGCAAGCTGGTCGAAGGGGACCTCGAGATGCCGCACGAGGGCCCGTGCATGCATGAGTTCGTCGCCAGCGCGCAGAACCTCCACGAGAAGGGCGTGAGGGCGCTGGACGTTGCCAAGGCCCTGCTCGACCGCGACTTTTATGCGCCCACTGTCTACTTTCCGCTGGTCGTCCCGGAGGCCATCATGGTCGAGCCGACCGAGACCGAGAGCAAGGCCACGCTGGATGCCTTCGCGGGCGCGATCAAGGAGATTGTCGCCAGGGCGAAAACCGACCCTCAGAGCCTTCACGAGGAGCCGACCAAGCTGCCTGTGGGAAGGCTGGACGAGGTGGCCGCCGCACGCCGGATCAACGCCTACCTGCAAGGGCTGAGCGAGGACCCGGTTCTGCGGTGGAAGGCACCGGCGGAGGCGCCCGAAACGGCCCCCCAAAAAACGCTGCAGGAAAGCCCCTGTTAAGGGCGCCCGAGGGCCTCTTTTCGTATTCAAATCCGGTAGAATTGAGGGCCTGAAGTTCTGCCCAGTTGACCCCCATGAGTTCTCCGCGCTGGGAGGGCCGATTCCCCGGTAATGGCGGTTCGAAAACCCCTCCCGGAGAGTGAGCCTGGCGTGCGCAGGGCGCACCCTGGCATGAGGCCCCGAGCCCTAGGCGCGGACGTGGCATACACCGCCGAGCAGATCCAGGTCCTCGAGGGCCGGGAGCATGTGCGGCGGCGTCCGAGCATGTACATCGGCTCGACCAGCACCACGGGCCTCCATCACCTCGTCTACGAGGTGGTCGACAACGCGGTCGACGAGGCGCTCGCCGGCCACGCCCAGAGGATCCTCGTGACCCTGTTTGCGGACGGCAGCGTCCAGGTCGACGATGACGGCCGGGGCATCCCCGTCGACGTCCACAAGAAGGAAGGCCTGTCGGCGCTCGAGCTGGTCATGACGCGGCTCAACGCGGGCGGCAAGTTCGGGGGCGGCGGCTACAAGGTGTCTTCCGGCCTCCACGGCGTCGGCGTCTCCGCTGTCAACTTCCTGAGCGAGCGGCTGCAGGTCTGGGTGCACCGCGGCGGCAAGGTTTACCAACAGGAGTACGAGAGGGGCGTGCCCAAGGCCAGCGTCAAGCCGGTGGGCAAGACCGACCGCACCGGGGCCATCGTCAGGTTCTGGCCCGACCCCCAGATCTTTCCCGACACCAAGTTCGACCGCGATGTGATCCGGCACCGCCTTCGCGAGATGGCTTACCTGAACAAGCGACTCGAGATCGCCTTGACCGACGAGAGCCTGGGCGTCACTGAAACCTTCTACTTCGAGGGCGGCATCGTGGCCTTCGTGCGCGCGCTCAACCGCGACAAGTCGGTGGTCAACGTGCCGCCGTTCTACGTCGACCGCGAGATCGAGGGCACCCAGGTAGAGGTCGCACTCCAGTACAACGAGACGTTCGTCGAAAACGTCGTCGCGTTTGCCAACACCATCCACACCATCGAAGGCGGAAGCCATCTGACAGGCTTCCGCTCGGCGCTGACCAACGTGCTGAACCGCTACGCGCGCAAGGCCGGGATTCTCAAGGAGCAGGACCCGAACCTCACCGGCGAGGACGTGCGCGAAGGGTTGACGGCGGTCATCAGCGTCAAGGTGCTGGAGCCGCAGTTCGAAGGCCAGACCAAAGGCAAGCTCGGCAACGCCGAGGTCCAGGGCCACGTGTCGCTTGCCCTGACCGAGGGCCTGACCCAGTATCTCGAAGAGAACCCGTCCGAAGGCCGGCGGATCATCGAAAAGTCGCTGACCGCGGCTCGTGCGCGGGAAGCAGCCCGCAAGGCACGCGATCTGGTCCAGCGCAAGAGCCTGCTCGAGTCGAGCATGCTGCCCGGCAAGCTCGCTGACTGCTCGGAACGCGACCCGTCCCTGTCCGAGCTCTACATCGTGGAGGGCGACTCCGCCGGCGGCACGGCAAAGGGCGGGCGCGATCGGCGCACGCAGGCGATCCTTCCGCTGCGCGGCAAGATCCTCAACGTCGAGAAGGCGCGCCTCGACAAGGTCCTGACATCAGACGAGATCCGCAACCTGATCACCGCGATGGGGGCGGGGGTCGGCGACAACTTCAACATCGAAAAGATCCGGTATCACCGCATCGTGACCATGACCGACGCGGACGTCGACGGCAGCCACATCCGCACGCTTTTGCTGACGTTTTTCTTCCGCTACTTCCCGCAGGTGATCGACAAGGGATACCTCTACATGGCGCAGCCGCCACTGTTCAAAGTCTCGAAGGGCGCCGGCAAGAACATGAAGGTCGTGTGGTGCTCGTCCGAGGCCGACCGCGACAAGGCCCTGCGCCAGCTGGGCAAAGGCGCCGAGGCGGCGCGGATGAAGGGTCTTGGCGAGATGAACGCGGAGGAGCTCTGGGAGACCACGATGAACCCGGCGACGCGCGTCCTTCTTCGTGTCACGGTCGAGGACGCTGCGGCGGTCAACGACATCTTCGAGAGGTTGATGGGGCCCGATGTCGAGCCCCGCAAGAAGTTCATCCAGGCGCACGCCAAGAGCGTCCGCAACCTCGACATCTAGGACGGTCCGTTGTGCGAATAGCGGTCGACGCCATGGGCGGCGATCACGCGCCGGGGGAGATCGTCAAAGGGGCCGCCCGGGCGGCGGTCGAATACGGAATCGACATCTCGCTGGTCGGAATCCCCGCCTCGGTGCAGCCGCTGCTCGACAGCCATCCGCGGCTGCAGCTCGTGCCGTGCACGCAGGTCGTGGCGATGGACGAGCACCCGGCCCAGGCGGTGCGCAGCAAGCCCGACTCGTCGATGTCGGTCTGTGCGCGGTTGTGCAGGGACGGGCGTGCGGACGGCTGGACTTCGGCGGGTAATTCCGGCGCGGTGATGGCGGCAGCCCTGTTCATCCAGGGCCGCATCAAGGGCGTGGAACGACCCGCGCTGGGATCCATCGTTCCCACCCAGGAGGGTTTCGCGTACTTCCTGGACGTGGGCGCCAATGTCGACTCGAAACCTGAGTACATGGCGCAGTTCGCCGCGATGGGTGCGGTCTACGCCCGAGAGATGCTCGGCCGCCCCGAGCCGCGCATCGCACTCCTCAGCAACGGGGAGGAGGAAGGCAAGGGCGACGAACGGGTGCGCGAGACGACCAAGCGGCTCAAGGGCACACTCGCGGGCTTCATCGGCAACGTTGAGCCGAAAGACATCTATGGCGCGCGCGCTGACGTCGTCGTGGCCGATGGGTTCGTGGGCAACGTGGCGATCAAGATGGCGGAGGCGACAGCCGATTTCCTCTTCCGCACGCTGCGGGAGGAGATTCCCAAAACGCTGTCCGGCATGCTCGGAGGACTGCTGATCCGACCCGGCGTGCGACAGATCCGCGACCGGATCGATTGGCGGGAGTTCGGCGGTGCGCCTCTGTTGGGCATCGACGGGGTCGCGGTGGTCGCTCACGGGCGATCCGACGCCCGCGCGATGAAGAATGCGATCCGGGTTACACGCGACGCGGTCGCGAACCAGCTCGTCGGTAAGATTCGGGCGGAGGTGGGGAGGGCATGAAAAATGGTCAGACCCGCGTCGTGGTGACCGGGATGGGGACCGTCAACCCGCTCGGTAAGGACCTCGAGGAGTACTGGCACGGGCTCATCGAGGGGCGCAGCGGTGCAAGCCCCGTCGAGCGCTTTCCGACCGACCGCCTCGCGACGAAGTTCGCCTGCCAGGTCAACAGCTTCGATCCGCAGGATTACATCGAGCGAAAGGCCGCCCAGCGTATGGCGCGCTTCTCGCAGATGGCGGTGGCCGCGTCACGGATGGCGCTTGCGGACTCGGGCCTGGACCTCGCCAAGGAGGATGACTTTCGCGTCGGGGTGGCGATGGGCACCGGGATCGGAGCCTTCGACGATATGACGCAGGGTGCGGCCTCGTTTCTCAGCAAAGGCCGGCTCAACCCCCTCTACGCGCCGACGATCATCCCGAACATGGCGGGCGCGTCCGTAGCGATGCAGTTCCACCTCCGTGGCCCCAACACGACAGTCACGACCGCATGCGCAGCCTCGACTCAGACGCTGGGCGACGCGACCCGGATGATCCAGCACGGCGACGCGGACGTGATGCTCGCAGGCGGAACCGAAGCCTCGTTGTGCGAGGTGGGTCTCGCGTCCTTCAATGCCATCCGCGCTCTTTCGACGCGGAATGACGCCCCCGAGAAAGCGAGCCGGCCCTTCGACCGTGATCGAGACGGTTTTGTGCCCGGCGAGGGTGCGGGAATCTTGATCCTCGAGTCACGCGAGCACGCGATCAGTCGCGGCGCTCGCATTTACGGCGAGATCCTCGGTTACGCGACCACCAACGATGCGTTCCACCAGGTTGCACCCGACGAGACGGGCGAGGCGCCCGCGAAGGCGATCTCGCTGGCTCTCAAGGACGCGGGGCTGGAGCCGGCGGACGTCGACTACGTCAATGCACACGGCACGTCGACGCAGCTCAACGACGCCGGCGAGACGAAGGCGTTGAAGATCGCCCTGGGTGAGCACGCTCGCAAGGTCGCGATCAGCAGCACGAAGTCGATGATCGGTCACCTGCTCGGCGCCGCGGGCGCCGTGGAGGCGATCGCGACCTTGCTCACGATCAACCGCGGCATCATCCATCCGACGATCAATTACGAAAATCCAGACCCGGAGTGCGACCTCGATTACGTCCCCAACCAGGCGCGCCGCCATGACGTACGTGTGGCGATCTCAAATGGCTTTGGCTTCGGTGGGCACAACGCGGTCGTGGTTCTGGCGAAGTACGAGGAGTAAATAGGAGCTTGGCAGACGACCCAGCCGGCACGATCCTGACGCGGAGCCTCCAGGAGGAGATGCAGACCTCCTACATGGAGTACGCGATGTCCGTCATCATCAGCCGGGCCCTGCCCGACGTGCGGGACGGGCTGAAGCCGGTGCAGCGCCGGATCCTTTACGCCATGCACCGCGCGGGTGCGACCAGTGCCTCCCGCACCAAGAAGTCGGCCGCATTCGTCGGCGACGTGCTGAAGCTCTACCACCCGCACAGCGACACTGCCGTCTACGACGCGCTGGTGCGTATGGCTCAACCCTTCTCGCTCCGCTACCCGTTGATCGAAGGCCAGGGCAACTTCGGCAGCATCGACGGCGATCCGCCTGCGGCGATGCGGTACACGGAGGCGAAACTGTCCGCCATCACCGGCGAGCTCATGGCAGACATCGAGAAGCAGACGGTCGACATGGGACCGAACTACGACAACTCCGAGGAAGAGCCGACCGTCCTGCCCGCGCGCGTGCCGAACCTCTTGGTCAACGGCGCGTCCGGTATCGCTGTCGGCATGACGACCAACATCCCGCCTCACAACCTGCGCGAGGTGGTGGGCGGCGCGAAGCACCTGATCGACAACCCGGACGCGACGGCCGAAGACCTACTGAGCTTCATCAAGGGTCCCGACTTTCCGACCGGCGGCGTGATCATGGGCGTGACTGGCATCAAGGCCGCCTATTCGACCGGTCATGGAAGGATCGTTGTCCGCGCGAGGCACTCGCTCGAGCAGGCGGCAAACGGTCGCGAGCGGATCATCGTTTACGAGCTGCCATACGCGGTGAACAAAGCAGCGCTGGTGGCCAAGATCGCCGAGCTTGTCTCGGACCGAAAGCTCGAAGGCATCGCGGACCTGCGCGATGAGTCCGACCGCAATGGGATGCGCATCGTGATCGAGCTGAAGCGGGAGGCGAAGGTCTTCACCGTATTGAACAACCTGTACAAGCACACGACGATGCAGACGACCTTTGGCGTGATCATGCTCGCGATCGTCGACGGCAGGCCTGTGGTGCTGAGCCTGAAGCAGGCCCTGCAGCTCTATATCGAGCACCGCCGCAATGTCATAGTGCGCCGCACACGCTTCGACCTGGAGCGGGCGCAAGAGCGAGCCCATATCCTCGAGGGCCTCAAGATCTGCCTCGACCACCTGGACGAGGTGATCAAGACGATTCGCGCCGCCGCCGACCAGGACGTCGCGGGCACCCAGCTGCAATCGAAGTTCGGCCTCAGCGAGCGCCAGGCGAAGGCGGTGCTGGCCCTCACCCTGGGGCGTTTGACGCGACTCGAGCGCGGCAAGATCGACGAGGAGTACGAGCAGGTGATCAAGACGATCGCCTACCTCGAGAGCATCCTCGCGAGCGACCAGAAGGTTCGTCTGCTGATCAAAGACGAGATGGACGAAGTCGCCAAGAAGTACGGCGATGACCGGCGGACCGAGATCACGGGCCAGGAAGCGATCGACCTGTCCGCCGAGGACCTGGTCCCGAAGGAAGACGTGGTTGTGACGCTCACGCATCGCGGTTACGTGAAGCGGCAGCCGTTGCGAGTCTTCCGCGCGCAGAAGCGCGGCGGTGTCGGCCTCAAGGGCGCAAAACCAACGGCGGGAAGCGACGCGCCGAGCGGAACACGCGAGGAGGATTACGCGCTGCACCTGCTGACGACGCACACGCACGCGTCGATGCTGTTTTTCACCCAGAGCGGACGCGTGTTCCAGCTGCGCGTGCATGAGGTGCCGGAACGTGAGCGGCAGGCCAAGGGCATGCCGATCAACAACCTGATCGACATCGGCTCCAACGAGCGGATCACGGCGGTCTTCGTGCGCCCCGAGACCGACAGCGAGGCGCACTACATGTTGATGGTGACCAAAAACGGCTACATCAAGAAAACGGCGATGGCGGAGTACGCCAACGTGCGCCGCAACGGCTTGATCGCGATCAACCTCCAGGAGGGTGATGAGCTCGACTGGGTCACGCCAACCACAGGCACGGACGAGGTGATCATCGCCACCGAGCTCGGCAAGGCAATCCGGTTCAGCGAGACCGAGGTTCGCGCCATGGGTCGCGACACACAAGGCGTGATCGGCATCAAGTTCGGCAAAGGCGACGCGGTCGCCGGCATGGCCACCGTCGTCGAAGGTGGCGATCTTCTGGTCATCACACAACGCGGCTACGGCAAGCGCACGCCTCTCGCCGAGTACCCGGTCAAACATCGG
>DASPYE010000047.1:0-3685 GCA_035636935.1 Candidatus Dormiibacterota bacterium
ATTCCGTATGAGCAGATGACGTGGGAGTGCGCAGGGCTGAACCACAACGCATGGTTCACGAAGCTCGAGCGTGGCGGCGAAGATCTCTACCCACGTCTGCGGGAGCGAGCCCAGGATCCGGAGACTTACGAGAAGGACCCGGTGCGCTTCGAGGTGATGCTGCACCTGGGAGCGTTCGTCACCGAGTCAAGCGGTCACTTCTCCGAGTACGTGCCCTACTTCCGCAAGCGGCCCGATCTCATCGCGAAATACACGCGCGCGGGGTATCTCGGGGAAAGCGGCTTCTACGCCAACAACTGGCCGCAATGGAGACGCGCCAACGACGAGCTGATCGCATCGATGCTGCGAGGCGACTCGCCGATCCCGCGCGAGCGCGGACATGAGTATGGGTCTCTGATCATCGAGGCTGCGGAGAGCGGCAGGGCCGCGACGATCTATGGCAACGTCCGCAACGAGGGCTGGATCGAGAACCTGCCCGATGGCTGCGTCGAGGTCGAGTGCAAGGTCGATCGGGGTGGTATACATCCCTGCCACTTCGGATCGCTGCCCGAGCAGCTTGCCGCCCTGAACCGTGCCCACATGGCCGTGCACGAGCTGGTCGTCGCAGCGCTGCTCGAGCGTGACCGCAACAAGGCAAAGCACGCCCTGATGCTCGACCCATTGACCGCAGCGGCGTGCTCCCTCGACGAGATAGACCACCTCTTCGAGGAGATGTGGTCAGCCGAGCGCGAAAGCCTCAGCGCATTCGACTAAGCGACCGCACGGCCAAACTGCCGCGCCCCGATCACGACGGCGATGATCGAGAGCACGAGCAGAATCAACACGCCTTCCCCGACGCTCGCGTCGCCAAGGTGGTCGTTGAAGATCGCGCGGGCCGCGTCGACAGCGTAAAGCAGAGGATTCACATGCGCGATGTTCTGCAGCCACTGTGGTGCGATGCTCATGGGCAGCAGCACGCCCGACAGCAGCAGGATGGGCAGAGCCGACGTGAACACGATCGGCGCATAGGTGTCCTCGCTCTTGACCGCCAGCGCGACGGCGTATGCGATCGAAGCCGTCAGCAAACCGATCAGACCGATCAGCAGCAGCACGACCACCACCCCGAAGGGATGGATGCTCAAGCCAAACGGGAGCGCGATCAGGATCAGGATCAGCGACTGCAGGACGATCGAGAACATGTCGCGCAGCGCGCGGCCGAACAGCAGCGCGACGCGGCTGACCGGCGTTACCCTCAGGCGCTCGATGACGCCCATGCGAAGCTCTGAGATCAAGCTGAATCCGACGCCCGCCGCCCCGAACATGCCCAGCTGAACGAGCAGCCCTGGGACGAAGACGTTGTATGCGCCGCCGGGCGGAAACCCGCGCATCGCCGCGATCGGCTTGAGCAGGGGCGCGAACAGGATGAGATAGAGCAGCGGTTGCAGAACGCCGAGCGCGACCCAGACCGGGTTATGGATGAAGATGCCGAAGTAGCGTCCGAAAACGAGCCACGTGTCGCGAAGCAGCTTCATGCCGCCGTCTCCCGCAGGGAGCGACCCGTCTGGCGGAGGAACACGTCGTCGAGGCTGGGACGGTGCAGCTCCACTGTCAGCAGCTGGAGGCTTGCGCTGTCGAGCAGCCGCAGAATGGCCGGCATCGCGACCTCGCCGCGGTCCACATACAAATGGACGGAGCCGTTCTCCAGTCGCGCCTCGCGCACGAAGTCCTGGCCTTTCACGGCATCGAGCGCCCGCTGCTGCTCGCCGGCGATGCTGAACGTCACCACGTCGCCCGCGATCGCGCGCTTCAACTCTTCGGGCGTGCCCTCGGCGACGATCTTGCCGTAATCGATGATGGCCACGCGATCGCAGAGCGCGTCCGCCTCGTCGAGGTAGTGAGTGGTCAGGAACACTGTCGTCCCGCCGTCGTGCATGCGCCGCACCTCGTCCCATACACGCGCCCGGCTCTGGGGGTCGAGGCCGGTCGTCGGCTCGTCAAGAAACAACAGCTCTGGCCCGTGGACGAGGCCGAGCCCGATGTCGAGCCTTCGCTTCTGGCCGCCCGAATAGGTGCCAACCTTGCGGTCCGCCGCGCCCTCCAGCTCGAGCATCTCGATGAGCTCCGCCGCGCGTTTCTCCGCCGCCGCGCTGGACATGCCGTACAGACGGCCCTGGAAGACAAGCTCGGTGCGGCCTGTGATCTCACGGTCCGCGCCACCCGCCTGCCCGACGTAACCAATCCGTTCGCGGATCAGACCGGGCTGGGTCGCGAGGTCGCATCCCGCCACGCGAGCAGTTCCTCCGCTTGGCGATAGCAATGTCGCGAGCATGCGGAGAGTCGTCGTTTTTCCCGCGCCGTTCGGGCCGAGGAATCCGAAGATCTCGCCCCGGCTTACGTTCAGGTCGACTCCAACCACCGCCTCGACCTGACGCTTCCTGGTCTTGAAGACGCGGCGGAGGCCGTAGGTCTCGATTACGGCGTCAGCCGCCGGCTGCGTACCCATCGGCGGAAATTCTGGTGTATGCGTCAACCTGGCCGCGGGTGAGCAGATCCCAGAAGGCTTCCTGCGAAGGCCCGCCGCGGCCCGCGCGCCGCACCGCTGTGATCGCGCGCAGAAACGGCCGGATGGGCAGGCGCCTGAGGAGTCCCGTATGAATCTCGGAGGCGACCGCGCGCTTCGAGAGCGCCGCGAAACCCAAGCCCGCGACGGCCGCCGCGCGCACGTACTCCGGATGGCCCAGGTTCAGCACCTCGACCTGGTCGTAAGCCTCTCCGATCATGTCGCGCACCGTCCGCTCCGCGGACCACTGCGGACCGCGTCCCAGGTAGCGGTGCTGGACGAGGTCGGCGGACGTCACCCGACGCATATGCGACAGCGGATGGTCGCGGTGCGCGACCAACACAAGCTCGTCGCGAGCCAGCTCGAACTGGACGAGCTGCGCGTCGGGAGCGCCCTCGATCAAGGCGCAATCGAGCGTGCCCGCGAGGACGTGCCGGTTGAGCTCGGCAGACGGGTCGACGGTGACGCTCAGCTTCACCCCTGGATAGCGTCGGCTGAACTCTGCGAGGTGAGGCGGGAGGTAGTAAGTGGCGCAGGTGGGGCTTGCCCCGAGGTGCAGGGAGCCGGACTCGAGCTCCTTGATGGCGAGCGCCGAATCGTCGACGACCTCGACCGCGCGGAGGGCGGCCCGGCAGGTATCGGCCAGGGAGCGGCCCGGGTCGGTGAGGCGCACCCCCCTCCCGTCGCGTTCCAGAAGCTGCAGCCCGAGCGCGTGCTCGAAGTTGCGGATCTGCTGGGTCACAGCCGCCTGGGTCAGGAAGAGGGAGGCCGCCGCGCGGGAGACATGCCCGTGCTCGGCGACGGCGACGAACGACCGGAGCTGCTCGATGGTGAAAGAGGGCCGGCGCACGCCGACATATTAGTCCGGCTTATGGAATGCATTACAAATATTTGCGGGAAAAGAGTTGGTGAAAGCTGAACTCCGGCGTTGTACGGGTTACTGTGCAAACGATCTCGAAGACACCGAAAAAAGGAGGTATTAGCTTGGGAAGCCTGTTCCGCCGCCGCCAAAGTGGTCAGGGCATGGTCGAGTACGCCTTGATCCTGGTCCTGGTTTCGATCGTCGTCATCGTGATCCTTTTGACCATGGGCAACCAGATCAACAACGTCTTCTCGAACGTCGTCGCCGCGCTCGGCGCATGACCT
>DASPYE010000048.1:0-3046 GCA_035636935.1 Candidatus Dormiibacterota bacterium
GTTTCCGGCTTGTCCATCAGTAAGAAGAAGGCGTTCAAACCTCCGTACACGCTGTCGTCCCGGCCGTAAAGCTGGGCTTGCGTGACGCCCTGGCTGTGGAGCGCCGCGAGGCGGACATCGGCCGCCTGCTGGAGCTCAGCCAGGGGGCCGAACTGGATCGACTGGGTAGGGCAGGCCTTGGCGCACGCCGGCTCCAGGCCTCCCTGGAGGCGGTCGTAACAAAGTGTGCACTTGTGCGCCGTGCCCGTTTGCTGATTCATGCCGATGACTCCGTACGGACAGGCGGCGATGCAGTTGCGGCATCCGTTGCATACGTCCTGCTGGATGAACACCGTGTTGAACTCGGTGCGAATGATCGCGCCGGTCGGGCACACCTCCATGCAGCTCGCATGCTTGCAGTGCTTGCAGACGTCCGACATCATCAACCAAGCTGCACCGTTCCCAGTCGTCGCGGACTCATCCGGCACGTGCTCGATGAACTTCACGTGACGCCAGTTCTGAGCGTCCAGGTTTCCTGTGTTGTCAAAGCTGTCAGCGAGGAACGTGGGGCTATCTCCCTGCAGCTGGTTCCACTCTTTGCATGCCACCTCGCACGCTTTGCAGCCGATGCAGACGCTGGTGTCGGTGAAGAAACCGTAGGACTCGCCTGCTTTGATCTCTGCCATCTAGAAGCCCATCAGATTCGCAGTGATCTTGGCAAAGCCCAGCTCGCGGGCGTAGAGGTCCAGCGGGATCGCGGCCAGCTCATCGACCACCGGCACAGCCGCCGGTTCCGTGGCGAGGTCGATGCTGAGGAGGTAGCGGCGGCAGGATTCGCACGCCTCGATGCGGATGTGCGGAAAGACGGCGCGCTGCCGCGCCGCCGACTCGGCGGCGGGCAGACCGCGCACCACACTGCCTCGCTCCCCCGACGCCGTGCCGAGCTCGCTGTAAACGCTCAGCCTGGCGCTCGAATCTTCTCCGCAGCTCGCGCACGTCATCCGCGGATAGCCCCACGCGACGCCGCATCGAGCGCACTCCAGCAATCGAGGTCCGGTGGCGAGATCCTCGCCCGCAACCGCAGAAAAGCTCAGCTGCGGAGGTCCCCCGCACTCCGGACAGTGGCGGGCGTCGCGCCGGCCTCGACATATCGCCCGTGTTCGCCGATCTACGGCCTCGAGCACGGGACCGAGCGACGCGCGCGCAAGGTAGCGCTCGACCAGCGCCTGCTCCTCGCCGGCGATCCAGCGCTCGATGATCTGCCGCGGATCCGCGGTCTCCAGACGGTGCATGAGCTCCGAGCGCAGTCGGTCGGGGCCTGCAAAAACGGTCACGTCAACCACGCTGGGAACGACAACTTCGGCGACGTAGGCGGCGAGGTCGCCGGCATCAGGAGATGCGGCCGCCGCGTCAGCAAACGCCTTTTCCTGGACCGCCAGCAAAGCGCCATATAGGTCGAGCAGCTGCCTGGCAAAGTTCTGGCGCCCGCGCAGTTGCGCAACTCGCCGGCGGCGATCGGTCCAGAGGCGGTCGGCGATCAGTGTGGCCGCCATCAAATCTTCTCCAGGTTGACCAGGAATGCCTTGAACTCGGGCGTCCGTGCGTTGGCGTCACCGACGAACGGCGTGAGCGCGTTGGCGAGCCAGTAACGCCCGCGGCTCGGGTCACTGTCGGCCGAAAGCCCGACGTAACCCCAGTGGATCGGAATCCCAATCTGGTACACCTTCTGACCGGCGACGGTCATCGGTCCGAGGCGCTTCGTCACCAGCGCCAGGACTTCAAGCTTGCCTCGCTTCGACGACACACGCACCTGATCGCCGCTCTTGATGCCTTTCTCATGCGCGAGCTCGGAAGGAATCTCGACGAATGCTTTCGGCTGCAACTGGACCAGGTGCGGCACGTGCTGGGTCACGTAATGCTCGTGCTCGGTCAACCGATAGCTGGTGGCGATGTATGGAAACTCGTTAGGGGTGCCGAAGCGGTTCGGCCTGCCTGCCGCTTTGTCGTAGAGAAACGCCACCGGCGAGGCGGAGTTGTTGGGATGAAGTGGATTGGCGACTGGCGATTCGACGGGCTCGTAGTGTTCGGGAAACGGCCCATCGACCATGCTGTTGCTGAAGAGCCGGCCGACGCCCTCGCCATTCATGATGAAAGGCAGCCACGCTTTCGGGTCGTGCGGGTCCATCGTCGGCGGATAGTCCGGAACATCGCCGACCCACTTGCTGCCGTTCCATGAGATGCCTGGTCGCGTCGGATCCCAAGGCTTGCCGTCGAGGTCGGCTGACGCGCGGTTGTACATCACACGGCGGTTGAGGGGCCAGCTCCAAGCCCAGCCGGGATAGAACCCCATGCCAGTCGGATCGTTTGCCTTCGGATCCTGGATTCCGCCCCGGCGCTTCATCAGGTTGCCGGCCTCTAGGTAGCTGCCGGTGTAGATCCAGTCCCCCGTGGTCGTCGTGCCGTCGTCTTTGAGGAGCGCGAATGACGTCATCTGCTTGCCGGTGGTGAGATCTTTGCCGTTGATCTCCTTGGCGATCTCGTCGAGCTCGGGCTTGGTCGGATCCTTGTAGTCGAAGGTCAGCGCCAGGATCGGATCGGGGAACTTACCGCCTTGTCCCTGATAAAGCTTCTTGACTCTCTGGAAGATGTCGGCGAGGATCCAGTGGTCGTGTCGGGCCTGGCCTTCGGGGGGCAGGACCTGGTCCTTCCACTGCGACCATCGACCGCTGTTGACGAACGAGCCGTCCTTCTCGATCCAGTGGGTGGCCGGCAGCATGAAGACCTCGGTCTTGACCTGGCCCCGGTCCACCCCCGGTGCGTGCCAGAACTCTGAGCTCGTGGTCGGGAGCGGATCCATCACCACGAGCCACTTGAGGTTGCCGAGAGCCTGTCTGACCTGGTTGCTGTCGGGACCGATGCTCGCGGCCGTCATCCCCGACAGGATCAGGCCCTCCATCTTGCCTTTGAGAGCCTGGTCGTAGATGGTCATCCATGACGCGTTGCCGGCCGGCTTCGGGATGAAGTTGAATGCGAACTCGTTTTCCTTCTTGGCGGCGTCGCCGAACCA
>DASPYE010000049.1:0-9583 GCA_035636935.1 Candidatus Dormiibacterota bacterium
TGTCGAACTGGGTCACGTTGACGGTGCTTGCTCCGCCGGCGAGGGCCGACTTCGAGAACGCGTAGATCTGCGCTCCATGAAAGTCGTTGCCGAAGAGCGAGTACTCGTTGGTCGTGACGTAGACGCCGTTGGCGTCAACGCCAAGGTGAGGGTAGTCGCCGATGCACGCGTTGGGATAGGTCGGCACCGTGGCCTGACCGTACGGCGCAATTCCGGTGCAGCCGTGGTTTGGAGTTCCGTTGTGGCCGTCGTCCTGGGCCTGCACGCGGTAGATCGTCCAGCTCCCGGTCGGGCTGGGCGAATTGCTGACTGCAAGGTCGACGTGGTTGGCGCCGGTGAAATCACCGCTGGCCGTGAAGACATCCAGGGTGAGCACTACCGCAAACCAGCGGCTGGTGTCCTGGTCGAAGAAGCAGCTCGGGTCCGTCACGAACGGTCCGACGTCACCCGTCGTGCGGTTGAACTGCGCCGCATAGCCGAAGAAGGTGTTCAGGTCCTCGACGCCGGTCAGCGCGGTCCCGGACGGCGAGTAGACGGTCATCACGTCGTTGATGATCTCCATGACGACGCCGTTGCCCGCACACAGGCCCTGGTCCGGCGGTTCCAGCGTGAACTGGTTGCCGCCGTTGGCGAGGCGCTGCTGCCGGTGGTTGAGCCCTCGGAAGGAGTTGAGTACCGTGAGCGGCCCGGTGCTCGACACACCCTGGCCCGCGGTAACGGGAACCACCGTCACGCTCGGGGCTCCGTGGGCGATCGAGCGGCTTCGGTTGACCTCGTTACTGTTGCCTGACCCCGCCCCATCGGCCTCGCCCGAGCCGGGCCCGAGCTCGCGCTGGAGGGGACTGGTGTCGGCAGCCGACGGCGAAGGCCGGAATGTTGTGGTTCCTGACTTCGCGACCTGACGGGTGGAACCGGCGGCGCCGGACGATCCGGCGGCGGGCACGACGGCCGCGCTCGAGGCGACGATGGAAGCCACCAACGCAATGATCGGAATGGCGAGCCTGCGATACGTCATACACACCCCTTGTTCAAAGCCCCTGCTGGACACACCGAGGCGCGTTCGCCTGCGAAGCTCCGAAATTCTAGCCAGGCCAGTTGCCGGGCACAAAAAATGAACTCAGTCGGCGCAAGGGCTTCCGCTACGCTCTTTGCCACGACGCCGCCGTAGCTCAATTGGCAGAGCAGCTGTTTTGTAAACAGCAGGTTACGGGTTCGATTCCTGTCGGCGGCTCCTGTTCGCGGTGAGCTGAGAACCGAGAACCCACACCGGTCCCTAAGAATGGGGACCGCTTGCCGGCGGCATGCGGCACTCGCGACGAGCGCGATCTACTTGCCACGTGGAATGGGTCTCAATACGAGCCAACTGCAGCGTGGATCGTGGAGTCCGGCAAACGCGCGCTTCCGGTCGTCGTTTCGGCCCAGACGACAAAGGCTTCACCGTCGGGATCGACGGCCACAGCCGGATACCGCGCAACCTGGTCTGCGGACGAGAGGAACTGGGTCGAGCCGAGGGTGCCGTCCGCCAGGCGGACACGGGCCTCGATTTGGGCGCAACAGTCAGCTGTTCCTGCGCGGTGTTCCCAGACAACCATCGCATTGCCCTGGGGATCGACGGCGAGCTGGGCTCCCAGCGGGATGACCGTACCGGTGTCCCCAAGAGTCTGCGTCGGGCTCAGGGTGCCCGCCGCGGAGCGGGCGCGCGTCTGAACTCCATTCCAGAACCCAACCGAGCGCTGCCAGAGGAAAACGGCGTTGCCGCTGCGGTCGAGCGCAACCCGTGGTTCAAAAGCGTGCTGACCGAGGTCGGAGAGGGTCTGGGTCGAGCTGAGTGTGCCGGCGGCGGAACGAGCTCGGGCCTTGACCACCTGCGCGACTCCGTTGGGTCCAAGCCAGGCAAAGACCGCATTGCCGCTCGGATCGACTGCGACGTGCGCTGATCCAGCGGTCTCGCCCGCGGGGGAGAGGATTTGGGTCGAGCTCAGGATGCCCGCGGCCGAGCGGACGCGGGTTTGGATCCGCTGGTTGTTAGTCCCGTCATAGCAACAGCGCTCCCAGGCAAAAACGGCGTTGCCGTTCGGGTCGACTGCGACCTGCGGGAACATCGCTTCCCCGCCCGCGGCGGACAGGGTCTGCGTTGAGCCGCGGACGCCCGCCGCCGAGAGGGTGCGGGCCTGGATGCGCTCGTTGGTCCCGTCCCAGCGCTCCCAGACAAAGGCCGCATTGCCGTACGCGTCAACCGCCAGCTGCGGGTACACCGCGGACTGGTACGGCGCGGAGAGAGTCAGCGTCGGGCTCAGGGTGCCCGCTGCCGAGCGAGACCGGGTTTGGATTCGGAGGTAAGTCCCGTCGGAGCTCTGCCAGACAAAGACCGCGTTGCCGTTGGGATCCACCGCTACCTGGGGTAGAGAGGCGTTCCGTCCCGAAGGCGAAAGCGACTGGATCGAGCTCAGGACGCCGGCCACTGAGCGGGAGCGGGTCTGGATTCGCAGGCAAGGGCCGCCGCCGCAATTGGTTGTCCCGTCAAGGCGCTGCCACACAAAGACACTGTTGCCGCTGGCGTCGACCGCCACCCCCGGATACTCCACTGGGCCGGTACCGGTAGACAATGAACCGAGCGGTTGCCAGGCCGCGTCGGCCATGGCCGGCAACGCGGAGACCAAGACAACGGCAAACACCAAGATTGGTACGAAGAGCCGTCCGTATGCCCGCATCGTGCCGCCTCCCTGTCTAAACCGGCCCGCGACGTATCCCCCTCCCGCTACCGGCGCGACCTGAAGGTAACGGTGGCCGAGTTGGGTCGCCATGAGCAAAATGTCCCGCTGCTGGTACGTTGCGAAGCTGGCATTGATCCGCGATCGGTTTCGTTTCGCGGCAAAACGGGCGTCTCGTGGCTACTGAAACATCCGGTTTGCCCGCAACGGGCGACTCGAGGAACCTGCTCCGGATAACCTGAAACGAGCCAGTACCAGGGGAGGCATGCGATGGACCAGCAAGAGCGTGCAGGCTTGATCAAGCAGTATCGCGACGGCTATCGGGTCGTGACCGAGGCCCTCGCCGGCGTGACGGACGAAGAGCTCGACCGATCGGCCACGGGTGACTGGACGCCGCGCCAGATCGCGCATCACCTCGCCGACAGCGAGATGATGTCGGCGATTCGCATCAGGCGCCTCCTCGCGGAGGCCGAGCCGGTCATCTATGGCTACGACGAGAAGGCGTTCGCCGAGCGTCTGAGCGCCGACCGGCCGATCCAGCCCTCGCTCGAGGCGATGCGCTGGGCCCGCGAGACCTGTGCGCAGCTGATCGACCGCATGACCGACGCCGACTGGCGCATCGTGGGCACTCACACGGAAAGCGGCCGCTACGGCACAGAGGACTGGCTGCGCATCTACGCGACCCACGCCCACGAGCACGCTGATCAGATCAGGCGCGCGCGCGGCAAGTCCTAGGTAGTGGCGACCACAAACTCCCTCCTCGAGTCCGCGCTGTCTCGAGCGCAGGCGCATCGGAAGCAGGACCTCGACGACCTCATCGAAGAGTTGCGCATCCCCTCGGTGAGCACGCTGCCCGAGCGCCGCGACGACTGCCTGCGTAACGCGCGATGGCTCCACGACCGCTTCCGCGCCATGGGCATGGAGGCGCAGGTCGTCGACGTCTTGCCGAACAAGCTGCCCGTTGTCGTGGCCGACTCGCCGTATCTGCCGGGCAAGCCTCACCTGACGATCTACGGTCACTACGACGTCCAGCCGCCCGACCCGCTGGAGGAGTGGGAGTCAGCGCCCTTCGAACCGGCCGTCCGCCACGGTCACCTCTGGGCGCGAGGCGCGGCGGACAACAAGGGCAACCACATGGTCACGGTCAAGGCGGTCGAGCATCTCGTCGCCGCAGGCGGAGCACCCGTCAACATCCGGTTCCTCATCGAGGGCGAGGAAGAGATCACGGGCCAATCCCTTCCGGCCTTCCTGCGCCAGAAGGGCAAGGAGATGAAGACGGACGCGGTCCTCATCTGGGACGGCGGCATGGACGAAGAGGGAAACCCGACGCTGGCCACCGCGCTCCGCGGTCTGCTCTACGTCGAGTTGCACGCCCAGGGCGCCGCGGTCGACCTGCACTCGGGGACCTACGGCGGAGTTGCCCCCAACCCGATCAACACACTCGCACGCGTGATCGGGGAGCTGAAGGATCGCCGCGGGCACATCACCATCCCAGGCTTTTATGACGACGTCCGCAAGCCGAGCGAGGAAGAGCTCGCCAGGTGGAACGAGCAGGACGCACGCTACGCCGCGGCCGTCGTGCAGATCACCGGTGCCAGGACGCTGGAAGGCGAGGAAGGCTTTCTCGCGATCGAGCGCGCGGGCAGCCGGCCGACGCTCGACGTCAACGGCTTCCTTGGCGGATTCGTTGGCGAAGGCCAGAAGACCGTGATCCCCGCCCGGGCGTTCGCCAAGGTGAGCATGCGCCTGGTGCCGGACCAGGACCCCGAAGCCGTGTTTGCCGGCTTGGAGAAGCACGTGCGGGAGCTCACCACGCCAGGGGTCGAGATCAGCGTCGCGATGCTAAGCAGCGCCCCGCCTGTGATGAGTGGCGTCGACAACGCCGCCGCACGAGCGCTGCGCAGTGCTTTCCGCGAGGCGTTCGGCAAGGACACAGAGCTCGTCCGCGTCGGCGGCTCGATTCCCGTCGCGGTCGATTTCCAGGAGGCGGTGGGTGCGCCGCTCCTCATCAGCGGCATCGCGCAAGCCGACTGCGCGCTGCACTCGCCGAACGAGCACCTCCTGGTAGACAACTACCACCGCGGAATCGAGGCGGTCATCCGCTTCATCTGCGGTCTGGAGGAGAGCTAGGCCGGCAGCAATTCGAAGACCGCCTGCTCGCCCTTGGTCAGCGGTTCGCCTGGCTTCGAAGGCTTGATGAAGGTTCCGTACTTCTCGCGGGCGATATGCGATGTGGTGCGTGCTTCGTCGGGATCCGTGACGTGGCGCGGCTTGACTCTGATCGACTTCCCGGCCATCTCCAGCGTGGCTTCGCCACTGGAGAGAAAGTTTTGGGGCCAATTGCGCTTCATGCCCTCGCCCGATCGGATGTAGAGGTGCGCGCCATCCGTCGAGATCCAGATTGTCACCGCCCTCGACTTTCCAGATGAGCGGCCTTTGGTGACGAGCGTGACCTCGCGCTCCTGCGCGGCGGCATCGATGAGATCTTTGGTGAAGGCAGCCATCATGTACTAGTACCGCGGCCACCCACGCGGGAATTTCATCCGGTACGATCCGCGGACCATGCAGGCCCGAGGCAGACGGTGGGTGGGTTTGGTGGCCGGCTCCTCGGCGATGGTCGCGTTGATCTGTGCGTCCATCCTTTATCTATTGCCGAACGCTGGCGCCGGCCGCGGCGCGGGCGCTCTTGGCTGGACCGAGGGCATGGCATCCCGGGCGCCGGCTCCCATCGACAACCGAGACCACCTCTACGTGTTGGACGGATGGGGCGGCGTGCACCCCGTCGGAGCGTCGCCGGCCCTCGCGACCACGGCCGCCTGGCCGACCAAGGACATCGCGTTCAGTCTCGCCCTCTTCCCCGATGGGAGCGGCGGATACGTCATGGACGGCTGGGGCCGCCTCCATCCGCTGGGCCTCGCTCCCGCGATCGACAGCGGCGTTTACTGGCCGCACTGGATCGGCGCGCGGGAGATCGTGATGGCCCCATGGTCGTCGGCGACCGACCCGGCCGGCTACCTGCTGGATGCCGACGGTGGCATCCATCCGTTCGGAGGCGCCCCCGCCGCGCTGGGCAACACCACCTGGCCTGGCCAGGGGATCGCGCGGGCTCTGGTGCTCGGCGCCGCCAGCACGCGCGACGCGGTGATGGGCTACACGCTCGACGGCTATGGCGACGTCCATCCGTTCGGCGGTGCCCGCGAGATTTTCGGAAGCGCGCACTGGACGTCGGACATCGCGCGGGGGATGGTGCTGACGACAGCCCGCAACGGGCTCTTCGTCCAGGGCTACACGCTCGACTACTCGGGCGGTATTCATCCGTTTGGAGGAGCGCCGCCGGTGAGCGCTTCGAGCGTGTGGCCGGGACGTGACATGGCCGACTCGATCGTCGCGTGGACCGGCGCCAAACATGACGCGCCGGGCGGCTGGGTGCTCGACCGGCACGGTGACGTCCACGCGTGGGGCAGCGCACCCGCGCTGCAGCCATCGCAAACGTGGCCCACCTGGGACATCGCGCGTGGACTGGCCGGGGCGGGCAGTGGTGGCGGGAGCACCGAGCGGGTCGTTCTCGAGCCCCAACCGGGCGGCGACGCCTGGGGCGCGTATTTCAACCAGCGCGACACGCGGTGGGCATCGGTCGGCGTCGGGCCGACCGCTCATCCGGTATGGGAGATCGGCTGCCTGCTTTCCGACCTCGCGATGGTGTACTCGCACTTCGGCTTGGGCTCGGTCACCCCGGCCACGGTCGCGGCGCACGCCGGCTGGTTCAACGGGCGCGGGGCGATCTACAACTCGGCGCTGAACGTCCCTGGGCACACCACGATCGTGAGTCACAACCCGAGCGCCGCATGGATCGCCGCGCACGTCTCCGCGGGCCATCCGGTGATCGTCGGCATGAATCTGCCGAGTGGCGGTACGCACTTCGTCGTCCTGACGGGCCGCGACGGATCGTCGGACTACTGGGTCAACGATCCGTGGGAGCAGAACGCGATGCACGTGCACTTCTCAGGAGACTGGTTCACAAGAGGCCCGATCTACGAAGCATTCGCGTTCATTTAGGCGTCCGTTTTGCGCCAAACGGGACCTTTCAATTGCCCACGAGGGGCCCGATTTGCGGCCAAACGGACGGAACCCGTGTCTTGACAGCCTGACTAGGCACTGACTTCCCGCGAAACGCATGCTGCCTTGGTGCCCAAGACGGCGCTACTGCCGCCCGAGCTGACCAGACGACCCTTCACGGTTGATGAGGCGCGCGCTGCCGGCGTCTCGCCCAGCGCGCTGAAGGGACGCTCTTGGCGCCACCTCGGCCGGGGAGTCTACTGCTGGACAGAGCTTCGGGCTGATGCGTGGACGACGCTCGCGACCTGGCAGCGATTGCTCCCTCGCAATGCCGTCTTCACCGGTCCAAGTGCGGCGTTGATTCACGGCCTGGACGTGCAGCGCGAAATTGATGTCGAGGTGGCCGTCCCACGCGGTACGGCGATGAGGTCACGCGCGGGACTTCGCGTCCGTCACCTCAGCTTTGCGGTTCAGGATCTCACAACGATGCGAGGTCTGCGGACGACGACGCTACACCGGACACTGCTCGATCTCTGTGTTCGGTGGCCCGCCGTGGAAGCTCTCGTCGCGATTGACATGGCGATTCACATCGGCCTAACAAATGTGGCTGGCCTGTGCGAGTACGCCTACTCGGCCAAGGGCGCCTCTGGGGTTTTGCGACTTCGACGGCTGGCGGAAAACGCCGAGCCGGCAGAATCACCGATGGAGACGAGATTGCGCTGGCTGCTGTTGAACCGCGGACTGCCACGGCCGCACGCTCAGGTAAATCTGGGCGACCGAGCGGGTCGATTTTTGGGCAGGGCTGACCTCTACTATCCCGCCGCACGGCTGGTTGTCGAGTTCGACGGTGGCAACCATCGAGAGCGTCTGGTCAGCGACGACCGCCGACAAAACCTACTTACCAGCGCCGGATTTCGCATCCTGCGCTTCACATCTGCGGACGTTCATCAGCATCCTGAGATGGTCGCGATGCAGGTCCGGGCGGCGCTGGGAATGAAATAATCCGCGTCGGGGGACTCTCAAGCACCTCCGCCGGAATCTCCGGCGCCGGTTTGCGATCGACCCCCTCCTCGCCTGCAAAGCGTTTCAAGCCAAGCCTCGAGGGGTCGGCGCTGCGCGCAGCCGGCGGACGGCCATGCGGGCTAAAACCCCCGCCGTCTGACGGTGACTCCTCGAGGTGAGGCCCTTAGAATTTCTCAACCCTCATGGAACTGCCTGTTGTAATCCTGGTCCTCGCGGTCGTGGCAGCGATTGCTGCGGCAAGCTACTGGTCGCCCAGTCGCGTGACCGTGTACGAGTTCGAACGAGGGTTGCGATACCGGCGTGGGCGGTTCGTGGGCACACTGCCCCCCGGGACGCACTGGGTGGCCCGTCGCGTGGGGTCCATCACCAAAGTCGATGTGCGGCCGTACGTGCTCACGGTCCCGGGCCAGGAACTCCTCACCTCCGACGGAATCGGCGTGAAATTGAGCCTCGTCGCAAACGTGGAGGTCACGGACCCTGCCGCAGCTGTCAACCAGGTGCAGAACTACACGGCTGCTCTCTACACGATCATTCAGGTCGCGCTGCGAGAGATCGTCAGCGGCAGATCGCTCGAGGACCTGCTTGCGGGCCGCGCCGACATTGGACCGAAGGTCCTCGCAGCCTCTGCCGAACCTGCGCAAGCCTTCGGGCTGAAGATCACGTCGGTCGACGTTCGTGACCTGATGCTGCCGGGCGACTTGAAACGGATCTTTGCCCAGGAGGTTGCCGCTCGCAAGGAAGGCCTGGCGGCGCTGGAGAAGGCGAGGGGTGAGACGGCAGCGCTGCGCAACCTCGCCAACGCCGCGCGCATGGTGGAGGACAACCCCGCGCTGCTGCAGCTTCGGCTCTTGCAGCAGCTAGGCGCCACCGGCGGGAACACTGTCGTGCTCGGCACCAACGCCATCGTTCCAGTGGCCAAGCGCGAGGGACGAACCGCCAAGAACAAAGAGACCCGAAGCGAAACCGAGCCCCCGACCTAAGCGAAGCCGGGCGTGGCGGGGCATCGTAGGTGGCCGCATCAAGACAGACCCGATTTGCGAGTGGTGGCCAGCAGGACATCGGCTGCGCCGTGAGCCGAAGGCGATGCCTACCTCTCGTACCAGCCCTCCAGGAAGGCCCGTCCGAGGGTGCCCTTGAACAGGTTGAACATCAACCAGGCGGGCGTCGCTTCCCTGTCTATCTCGATCTTGTCGGCCTCAAGGGCGAGGGCCGCGAAGATGTAGCGGTGCCTCCCATGACCCGGGGGCGGCCCGGCGCCGCAGTACCGCGCCATCCTGG
This sequence comes from Candidatus Dormiibacterota bacterium, assembly GCA_035636935.1. Classification (GTDB taxonomy): domain Bacteria; phylum Chloroflexota; class Dormibacteria; order Dormibacterales; family Dormibacteraceae; genus 40CM-4-65-16. Next base: position 9,069 of record DASPYE010000049.1, read on the forward strand.
CGTCGTTCTTGAGTTGAAAGGCCCCCGGCGGGAGCCGCGAGCCCGACTCGTCGCCGGCGCCGGCAGGCAAGTCGGTGACGTTGCCCGGAATGTTCACCACGGCCCAGTGCCAGAAGCCCGTGACCGTAGGGGCTTGGGGATCGCACATGGTTACCACGAAGCTCTTCGTCTCTGAGGGAAAGCCGCTCCAGGAGAGTTGCGGGGAGACGTCCTGGCCGCCGGCGCCGAATATACCGCTGACCTGCGGCATCGCCAGCTTCTCACCTTCCCGCAGGTCGCTACTGGTCAGTAAGAAAGCGGCCGCCGGGGGAAGGTTGTCGTAGGGGTTCGCGCTCATTTGGCCTTCTATCTTGCGCGTGAGAGGCGAATCGCGGGAAGGGAGCGGAGAGGGAGAGATTTGAACTCTCGATGGGCCAGTGACCCATAACGGTTTTCGAGACCGTCGCCTTCAACCGGACTCGGCCACCTCTCCACAGACAGCAATTGGTGCCTGGAATGGCGGTCCCGACCGGATT
>DASPYE010000050.1:0-14678 GCA_035636935.1 Candidatus Dormiibacterota bacterium
CCCGGTTGACGACACCATCCCCAGCGAAGGCGCCACCGGATGGGCCGACACGTGGATGCTCGCCACGAAGGCGACTCATCCCAACTGCGCGTATCTATGGACCAAGTGGGTCAGCACCCCCAAGGTGCAGGCACAGCAGGCCCTCTCGTTCGGCGAGACGCCCGTCAACTCGAAGGCGTGCGCTGAGATGGAAGCCCAGCAGGCCGGCAGCTGCCACCAGTACCACGCCGACGAGACCGGCGCCGCCTACTTCGACACCATCAAGTTCTGGAAGACGCCGCTCGCGGACTGCGGTAACGGCAGCAAGACATGCATTCCTTACGCCCAGTGGGTCACAGCCTGGACCTCGATCAAGGGCTAGGTTGTCGTCCGTAGAGCGAATCAGGCGGCCTCGCCCTAAAAAGGGCGGGGCCGCCGGCGCTCAATCCCTCTTCTGGCGCGTGCCCTGGCTGCGGCCGGTCGTCCTGCTCACTCCTCCGCTCGGCTGGTTCGTGGTCCTGTACCTCGCGGCGCTGGTCACGCTGCTCATCACCGCGTTCTGGACCATCGACCCCTTCACGACGCAGATCGTTCAGTCATGGAACCTGGACAACTTCCGGATCATCGTCACCGACTCGACGTACTGGTCGATCATCGGAAGGACCGTCGGGATCGCCGCCCTCGTCACTGTGACGGACGCGGTGCTCGCGTTTCCGTTCGCGTATTTCATGGCTCGTGTCGCGACCCGTCGCGTGCAGACGCTGCTGTTCGCTGCGGTCCTCCTTCCGCTGTGGGCGAGCTATCTCGCGCGCGTGTACGCATGGATCCTGATCCTCAACCACAGCGGGGTGCTGAACTGGGGCCTGCAGTCGATCGGGCTGCCGCCCGCCAACATCGGCTACACAAACACTGCGATGTGGCTGGTGTTCTCCTACATCTGGCTGCCGTTCATGATCATCCCGGTCTACGCGGCCCTCGAGCGCGTGCCGGAATCTCTGCTCGAGGCGGCCGCGGATCTGGGCGCGCATAGGTGGAAGACGCTGCGCGACATCGTCCTGCCGCTGGCCGCTCCCGGCGTCGTTGCGGGGTCGATCTTCACCTTCTCCCTAACGCTCGGCGACTACGTCACCCCGATCCTTGTCGGCGGAGCCAGCTCGACGTTCATCGGCAACGTCGTCTATGCAAATGTCGGGATCGCAAACAACATCCCGTTTGCCGCGGCGCTTTCGATGGTGCCTCTCGGGATCATGGCGGCGTATCTGTTCATCGCGTACCGCCTGGGCGCGTTCGAGGCTCTCTAACCCGTGGAAGGTTTCTGGACGCGGATGGTGCTGCGGATCTGGGTTGTCCTGATCCTGCTCTTCCTTTTCATCCCCATCCTCTTGATCTTCTTCTACGCGTTCAACACATCGAACATCCAGAGCTGGCCGATCCCAGGCGTGACCGTCAAGTGGTTCAGCGCCACATGGGCTGACGAGAACGTCCGCTCGGCGCTCGTCGTGTCTCTCCAGGCGGGGCTCACCGCCACGGTGATGGCGCTCGTCCTGGGTTCCTGCGCCGCGTTTGCGATCCACCGGACCCCGTTCTTCGGTCGCGAAGTGGTGAGCCTGCTTTTCGTGCTCCCGCTCGCCCTGCCGGGGATCATCACCGGCCTCGCCCTGAACTCCTTCTTCAGCTTCAACGGCATCTCGCTCTCACTGTGGACCATCGTCATCGGCCACACGACGTTCTGCATCGTGGTCGTTTACAACAACGTGCTGGCCCGCCTTCGGCGGACGCAGGGATCGCTCCTCGAGGCGGCGATGGACCTTGGGGCAAACGGCTTCCAGGCATTTCGCGACATCACGCTGCCGCTGATCTCAACGGCCGTCGTCGCCGGCGCCATGCTGGCGTTTGCGCTGTCGTTCGACGAAGTCATCGTGACCACGTTCACGGCCGGCTCGCAAAATACCCTGCCGATCTGGATCTACGGCCAGATCCGGCACGGAGTGCTGCTGCCGGAGGTCAACGTCGTCGTCTCCTTCGTGATCCTGATCACTGTCATCCCGGTGGTGATCGCCGCCCGCCTTACGGGCGGAGGCGGCATCGCGAGGGTTCCGGTCGCCCGCTAGGGCTCTAACCCACCACCGCCGAAAGAGTCCACAACGCCAGGCCAATCGCGATCAGGTTGATCTTGCGGTAGCGCCAGCCCACCGCCGCGGCGACGAAGGCCAGGAACGCGAGCAGCAGGAGGATCGTGCCGAGGCTCAGGTGCGAGAACCGCCCGATCAGGAAGGAGAGCGACCACAGGGCCAGGCCGACCGCGATCAAGTCGGTCTTGCGATAGGTCCAGCCAATCGCGGCCAGGACAAAGGCGACCAGTGCCAGGATGACCAGGATCACGCTCAGGTTCAAGCTCATGCCCTCAATCTTCCTCGATCCGGGCCGCCGGAAGGTCGCCGAGGCTGCCCGCCGGCATCAGCCAGGTGAAAACGTCAAGCTCGAGCCTTCCCGCCCGAACCGAGGGGTCGTCCGCGACGAGGGCGCGCGTCCTCTCGACCGATGTCCGGAAGATGCTGATGCCCCGCCACGATTCGTCCGGCTGGCCGACAAACGGTCCGCTGACCAGGGCATGGCCCGCCTCGCGCATCCGGGCGTTGAAGGCCACGTGATCCCGCTGCAGTGCATCGAGCTCGCTGTCGCCCATCTCGGGCGCGTCCTTCGGCCGGCGCAGCAGGACGATGGTGTACGCGTCCAACTTCACGGGGCCAGACTAGCGCGATGCAGACAAGCACCGACCGCCTCCACCTGACCGGGCTCGCCCTCACGCCGGGCAAGCAACGAAGCTGGTGGCTGCGCGACGCGCTCGAGCACGAGCCCGGGGCCGAGTGCCCACCTCTGAACCAAGACATCAAGGCCGATGTCGTCATCGTCGGCGGCGGGTTCACGGGTCTGTGGACAGCGTATTTTCTGCACGAGCGCAGCCCCCACCTCGGCATCGTCATCCTCGAGCAGGACATCTGCGGCGGCGGCCCGAGCGGACGCAACGGGGGATTCGCGAGCGGGTGGTGGGACGAGCTCCACGGCCTCGTCGCGCTTTACGGTGCCGAAGGCGCTGTGAAAGCTTGCCGGGCGATCACATCCAGCATCGATTCGATCGGAAAGTTCTGCGACACCAACGGCATCGACGCCTGGTACCGGCGAGGCGGCTACATGTACGCGATCACAGTCGAAGCCAATCAGCGTGCACGCGACGAGATGGTCGCCCTCGCGCGGGAGGCGGGGGCGCCACAGGAGCTCTACGAGCTGAGCGCTGCCGAGGTCCAGGCTCGGTGCGCTTCGCCCGCATTTCACGCGGGCGCCTTCATGCGAGACGGCGCCTCGGTGCAGCCGGCCCGGCTTGCGCGCGGACTGAGGCGGATCGTCCTCGAGCGTGGCGTCACCATCCACGAGGGAACGCCTGTGACCCGGCTCGACGGCACCACGGCGGTGACGCCGCAGGGACGGGTGGAGGCATCGCATGCCGTGCTCGCGGTCAACGCCTGGGGCATCGGCTGGCCGCAGCTGAGCCGCAAGCTCGTGGCGTGGAGCAGCTACATCGTCATGACCGCACCCGCGCCGGAAAGGCTCGAGGAGATCGGTTGGACCGGCGGCGAGCTGATCACCGATTTCCGTACCTCGCTGCGCTATTTCCGAACCACACGCGACGGCCGGATCGCCTTCGGCGGGGGCGGAGGTCGGGCGCGACGATCGGTGGACGATATGTTCACGCACGATGCGCGCGCGGTCGCGGAGACCGCGGAGGGCTTGCGCCTGATGTTTCCGAGCTTCTCCGACGTCCCGATCGTGGACGCATGGGGCGGCCCCATCGATGTTTCGCCGACCCACCTGCCGACGTTCGGCCGCGTCGGCGACTCGAGCGTCTACTTTGCCGCCGGCTACACGGGAAACGGCGTCGCGCCGACGCATCTCGCGGGCCAGGTTCTTGCGGACCTGATCACCGGTGCCGACACGGACACCGTCCGCCTACCCATGGTCAACGCCAAGGCGATGACGTTTCCGCCCGAGCCGTTCCGGTCGTGGGGAGCAGCGGTGGTCAGGCGGGCGATGATCGAGAAGGAGACCGCCGAGGAGCATGGGCGGCAACCCAATTTCCTGGTCGCGCAGTTGGCGCGCACGCCACGCCGGATGGGCTACTTCTTGGGCCCGGACTAGCCTTCTGCTCGGGCCGCGAGCTTCAGGTCGGCTACGAAGGAGACCATGGCAGCGTCGCGCGACTCGTCGTCTGCTGCACGAAGGATCGACGACGGGTGCACGGTCGCCACGGTGGGAATCCCGAACGACGACTTCAGCACCTCGCCACGCTGCTTGCTGACTCGAAACGCCGGGCCCATCACGGATTGCGCCGCGGTGGCCCCGAGGAGGACCAGCATTCGGGGCTTGACGACCTCGATCTCGGCCTCGAGCCAGGGCCGACAAGCTCGCACCTGGCCGGCGTTTGGCTTTTCGTGCAGCCGCCGCTTGCCGCGGCGCGTCCATCGGAAATGCTTGACGGCGTTCGTGACGTAGACCCGCCGCCGGTCGATGCCCGCCTCGTCGAGCGCCCGCTCCAGGAGACGCCCCGCCGGCCCGACAAAGGGCTTGCCCTGCAGGTCCTCCTGGTCCCCTGGCTGCTCGCCGATGAGCATCATCCGGGAGTGCTCGGCACCCTCCCCGAACACGGTTTGGGTCGCCTCTACCCACAGGTCGCAACCTTTGCAGGAAGCGGCCGCCTCCTTCAGCTGCTGCACGCTCCGCGGCTGGTCGGGAGGTTCTGCTGTCACGCCTATAGAACGCATGAATTCAGTTCGAATTGGGCATAACAAAGAGGTATGGCAAAGGGAGATTTCGTCGAGGTCCTGGTCGACGCCGGCGGCGGTTCATCGCGCGAGTATGTGGTCGAAGCGACTCGCGCCGGGCGCACAGTGGAGGTCCGCAGCTCGCGCACGACCGTGGAGGTTCGTGAGCTCACCCGTACGGGTGGCGTGGTCCGCACCGCAAGGTTCGTCGCGCCGAGGGTCCTCGCCGTGGTCGAGCATCCGAAAGCGGCCTAAATAGACTGGAGGTCGTGGAAGACCTCCTCGCGACGTGGGAAGGCGACTCGGTGTCGATCCATCGCGACCGCCAGACCAGCACGTGGATGTTCATATGCGTTCACTCAACCCGGCTTGGGTCCGCCGCGGGCGGCACGCGGATGAAGCACTACCCGCGCATGGTGGACGCGCTCGCGGACGGCATGCGCCTCGCGGAGGCAATGAGCTTGAAATTCGCGAGCGTGGAGTTCCCGCATGGTGGCGGCAAAGCCGTGATCGCCCTACCAACGCCGGAGATCCCCCAGGGCGAAGCCCGCCGCCGCCTGCTTCGCGAATACGGTGCATTCATCAACTCCCTCGGTGGCCTGTACAGCGCAGCGCCTGACATGAACACCTCCGCACTCGACATGGACGTGATCGCCGAGGTGACGCCATATGTCTTCTGCCGCACCGAGGCCGCGGGAGGATCCGGCGACACCGCACCCGACACTGCCGTGGGCGTGTTACACGGGATACGCGCGGCGTGCCGCTACGTTTTCGACTCCGATGACCTGAGCCGGCGCAGCATCCTCGTGCAGGGCGCAGGCGGCGTGGGTGGCCACCTGATCGATCTGCTCATGGAGGCTGATGCAACCGTCATCGCCACCGACGTCGATGCGCAACGCCTCGCCTCTCTCCGCGAGAAGGGCATACAGGTCGTCACACCGGATTCCGCGCTGGCGACCGAATGCGATGTGCTGGCCCCTTGCGCGGTTGGCGGGATCATCAACCCGCGGTCCATCCCGACACTGCACTGCCGCGTGATCGCCGGCGGAGCCAACAACCAGCTGGAGAGCGCAGATGACGCGGATCGGCTGCGCGAGCGCGGCATCGTCTACGCGCCCGATTTCGTGATCAACGCGGGCGGCGTGCTCCACGGCGGCGGGCTGGAGGAGCAGCACTGGACACGCGATGTCCTCGACGCCAGGCTCGCCGGCGTGGGCGACGCTGTCTACGAGATCTTGCAAAGGGCCGAGCAAGACGGCATCAGCACGGACGCGGCCGCGCGGCGTATCGCGGTGGCTCGGATCGAGGGGGCTAGCGCGCGCTCGACTTCTGGCGCTTGACCTTGTTCGCTTGCTTGCCAAGCGCGGTCCGAGTTCGCTTCGGCAGCTTGGAGATGGTTCGCTTCTTGCGAGCCGCCGTCGCGGCCTTTTTGATGTTTCGCTTCGCAGCTGTCTTCTGCTTCGTGGTTGCCATAACTGGTTAACGCTCCGGGGCGCCGTCCAAACACCGGCGACAATTCGCCGACACGATCACGAAAGTTGCTAAGCCGGCTGGGCGGCGGCTGATCGCCCGCTACTGTTACCGCGTGCGCGGGTCGCGCGTGATCCTGGTCTTCATGCTTCTTATCAGTGCGTGCGGTGGCTCGACGCCGACCGCCGCCCACACCCCGGCGGCATCAGCGACCGTCGCGGGCCCGAGCGCATCGGCCGACGCCTCGCCGATCGCAAGCCCGACCACGGGTCTGGCGTCGTTGGTCCACTGCGCGGCGGCCGTGCCCGCGGGTGACAACCTGGTGATCGGCACCGTGGCCGGCGACGCCACGGTCGTGGTGCGCGATATCCAGGACCCGGCGCGTGCGCGAAACCTCTGCACGTTCGACGCGGCGGCGCTCGCGCCGCAATTCGTCAGCGCGTCAACCGTCGCCTACGAAACATCAGCCAACCAGATCGTCACCGCCAACCTCAGCGGCGGCACGGCGACGGTCCTGGCGAGCTACACGAGCGGGTTCGACTCGGGACAGTACGCATTCAGCCCCGACGGCCGCTCGCTCACCTATCTCGACCACAATGCATGGCGTCTGGTCGGTCCGTCAGGAAATCGCGTGCTGGCCACGCTGCCGCCAGCGCCTGCTCGCGGGATCAGCCCAGACGAGGACGACAGCTTTGTCAACTTCTCGCCCGACGGGCAGTACATCGCCTACTTCCAGACCTTTCACACGGGGGGCAGCGGCGCCGCGGCACCGGACCAGGTCCGCCGCGCGAGCGACGGCTCGCTCGTCTACTCAGCCTCAGGCGTGACGATGGCGGTCTGGGCATCGTTGCCCAGTCGGCTGTTCTTCCGCGACGGGCCCGGCAACGTACGCCGCTGGGACGCAAGTGAAGGAGCCACCTCGATGACGTCCCTGCACTGGATCCGCCCCCATCAGTCGCCCGACGGACGGTGGATCGCTTACATATACAGGGCCGCCGGCGGGTTGGGCGCGATCGGCTTCTACAGCGTGCAGGCGAACAGCGTGTCGCGAACGCTGCCGGCCGGTCGATCTGGTGCCCGGTTTCTGACCAACGACCTCGTCTGGTATTTCGGCGAGCGCGCGTGCTCCACGTGTTTCGGCGGCCAGCCGACGCCGACCGGGGTGACCTACATCTACAGCATCGCGGGCGCGTCAGAGATCACGTCGCGCCTCTCGTCGGTCAGCGACGTCTGGCCAAAAGTCACCGCGCCCGCCCTGTAAACCCGAGTTAGGCCATCTCCCGGCCGCGCTCTTGGCGAGTCGTCGGGGCAACTGAGCCCATCATCCGCTCCATCAGCGCCCGGTATTGGAGCAGCGCCTGGCGCATCCCCTCGGTCTTGTCCCGAGACGAGTAGCCGAGCTTGTGCGCGCGCCGCACTTCGTCCGGAAGGTCACGCTCGGTGAGCGGATGCCCGCGCTCGCGCAGCATGGACATGACGAGCGACTCCGCTTCGCGAACGGCCTGCTCAGGCGCGTCGACGAACTTGGTCTCAATCTCATCCCAGTCGCTGATGTAACGGTCCCGCGATTCGGCGGGAAGCGGCCGCAGCTTGGCCCTGCGGCGGCCGACGCCGGCGGCGCGCATCAGGAAGAGCAAGACGAAGACCACGAGGGCAACGACGAGGATCGAAATCAGGGTTCCTATGTCCATTGAGTCGGCACCTCCAAATTAGGAACGCCAACCCCCGGACATCGACCCGGACACCGCGCCGCGCGGGCAGCACAAATTATGACGAAACGCAACGCATTCCTGGAAGCCAGCCCAACAGGTCGACGCGTTGTACCTAAGTGGAAGTCAGGCAGGCCTTGCTGTGGAGCGGTCTGCTGTTGGGGAGCCAGGCGGCTGACACACTGACAACTGCGATCGATCGTGCACGGGGAGCCGTCGAAGCGATGCCGATCAGCGCACAGATGCTCGAGATCGGCGGTGTTGCCCTCTTCTGGGTGTTCAAGGTGATGATCGTCGCCGCCGCGGCGGCTGTGTTGCTCGCGGCGGCCCAGAAGGCGCGCTCAGACCCGCGCCGTTTCTCGCGACTCACCTTCCAGCTCGCGCTCATCTCCGTACAAGCGGTCACGATCTGCCTGGCCTTCACCTCCCTCAGCAACGTCGCGCTGCTGGGGTCGATCGTCGGCTAAGAGCGGATCAGTAAAGGCCGGGGCGCAGCCGCCGCGTTTCGCTTGGCCGGGAGAGGTCTTCGACCTGATGCCGGTCCCAGGCCTGCACGCAGCTTTCGCACGTGCAGCCCGGACCGGGCGACAGCGACGCCGAGCGTCTGCCTGTCCAGACCAATTTCATGAGCGTTGCGACGACGTTTCTGCGACGTATTGCTGCCATGTTGCCTCCAGGGTAGTGGTACCGCTAAATGAACAAACGACGAAACGTCTAAATTCCTGCGCGGTAGCCAGGAGTTGATCGGTAGCCGGCCCTCTGGAGGCTGAGGTGGAGGCTAGGTCGTGGTCGGTGTGGCGGGACCCAATGGCGCCGGGCCGCCGGCGACTTCGCGCTCGTACCACGCCACTATTCCCGCCGTGATCGCGACGCTGTAAGGGATCGTGAACAGCAACCCGACACAGCACAGGAACAGGCCCAATCCGCCGATGAGGCGGGCCACGTAGATCAGCAAGCCGGCGATCACGGTGGTCGATGTGTGGGTGGATGCCGTCTGCCACACCGAGTTGACGTCAAACCCGCCAGCGATGCCCGCGCGGTACGTGTGCAGGATGATCGAGGGGGCCAGGAAGGCCAGAAGCAAGCTGAAGGCGAACCCGATGAGCTGCCCAAGCACGGCCAGCCCGGCGCTATCGCTGCGGTTGCCGATTCCGGTGAGGAGTAGGCCCGGGAGCGAAAAGACGATCACGTAGACCAGGAACACCACGAAGAGCCCGACCCCGCGCTCGAGATGGAAACCGGCGGCCGGCAATTCGCGTCGGCCGGCGCGGTAGTTGTCGAGGATCATCAAGAACCAGCCCACCATGGCGATCCAGCCGACGATCGGGATGATTCCGATCAGTCCCTGGATGACCATCTTGCCGAACCAGCCCGGATCCTGGAACGGCCATGCAAAGCTGTCACCGACGCTCGTCATCGGCGGGATTGTAAGCGTACTGGCCGGAGCACCGCCGGCTCGATGTGGGCGCCGTCGGTGTCCGACCAGCTGCCGACCTTGAATTCCACGACACGTTCGAGGTCGGCAGTGGTGCCAGGCCGGATTGCAAGTTGAGCGGCCGCGCGCACGCGGCGTTCGGTTACAGGGACAGGATCGGGTGCACCTCGACGGTGCCGCCATGCGCCGCTGGATTCTTGGCCGCCCACGCCTCGGCCTCGGCCCTGTCTTTGCAGTCGAGGACAAAGTAGCCGTTGAGCCATGGCGACTGCGTGTGCATCGGCCCGTCGGTGGTCTTGGCTTGGCCGTCACGAACGCTGACGCTGAAGCCCGCTGCCGAAGGCTGGCAGGGGTCGCCGTCCTTGAAGGCGCCCGCCGCCTTGACCTCGTCGAGGTATTTGGCGAAAGCGTCGATCTGCGCATTCAACTCGGGCGAACCCCACTTCGGCGCTTTCGACTCGTCGACATATTGAAGGAAGATGTACCTGGCCATTTCTTTTCTCCTGCTTGTGATTTTCCGTCTGTTACCCATACGACGAATGGCCGCCACCGGATTCGACACGCTCCAGCCACGCTCGCTGATTGCCCGATCCCGCTACTCGGAGTCGTCGTGAGCCCTGCCCTGATGCATTAACCTCGGCTGCGAATGCGCTGGACGTGGGTTTTCGCTTATCTCTCGGCCGCGGTGGTGGCGACTCTGCTGTTAAGCCGTTGGGTGGGCTGGACCGGCTGGCTGCTCGTCATCTCCATAGTTCTTGCCTTGCCGGTTGTCGTCGGCCTGGCAAGCAGCTGGGGGCATCCGTTTCGGTGGTCGAGCTTCCTGGCCGTCATATCAGCGATCGCGCTACTGGGCTCGCTTGTCAGCGAATATGCCGGGTGGATCGAAGGACGTAACTCGCTCCTGCTCGTCTGGACAGTGTTGTTGCTTGCGGTGTCGATCACCCTGTTCAGCCATCCGATGAGGGGGCCGGCGTGGGGGCTTTTCGTCGGTTTTTGGGGCACGGTGGCCGTGATCTGGCTGATCGTGCTTCAGGCTCTGGCTGTCATGGGGTTTCTGCACGGCTCGGCCTACAGCGGATGGGTGGCCTGGCCCCTTGCGATCATCGGCGTTTGGATACTGGTCGCCTCTGCCACTGGCTTCGGCGAATCCCCTTTCGGCCGGGTGGTGGACGTGCTGGGGTTGTTGACCGGCGCTGGGCTCGTCTCCATCAGTATCGCGACATGGTCGGGCGCCGACGACCTGACGAAGACGATCGCCGCTGGAACCGCGGTCGCTTATTGCCTCTGGGCTGCGAGCCTTGGTTGGGCCCTCTGGAGACATCGACGACCGGGGCAGGCCCTACGCGGCATGACAAGCGCATACCCGGGCTAGGCATCGCCTTTAGCGTCTACCTGGAGGCCCGCCATGGCAAAAAAACAAATGGCCAGCCGAGCCTTTGCTCAATTCCACCATCTGGGCCCGAATCGCTGAACCAGAGACATGATGGGCTCCGGCGTCGTGGAAATCGTAGACGTCGATACCTAAGGGGTGGACAATCCAGCACGTCGTGCAGTACAGATCCAGGGTAGGTTTCCATGCGCGGATAGCTGCGCGGTCTATTCGTTGGCGCGTTGCGAGGGATTTACCCACCGACCCTCGCCTTAAGAGGCAACTGCGCGTCAGTATGTGATCTGCCCAGTTCCCCTGAGCGTCGCCGATAAAACGTGACAGCTGCTATTGAAAAACGCGCCGTAATGAACAAGAGTCGCCGTGAAGGTACCAGTCCCGCTGATGCTCAGCCGGAATATCTGGGTGCAAGTTCCAACGCCATTGAGGGCATAGTCGGTCTCAATGCCCGGACTGATGGAGCCGCCAACGAAGATGCCAGAAGCCGCGACGTATCTCCACCCCGCCAGGCCGCTTACCCGGAAGCGGCCACCGGAAATCGTGGCCGCGACGCCATGGGTCGAGAGTCCCGTGTGACACACCGAGGCCGACCAAACCCCGTTGATGGTGCCGCTGGCGGCACCGCCGAAGGTGCTCAGGGAATCGCCTGAGCCGCTAGGACCGCAGGCGACGGGAATCCCGATCTCTACTCCAGATATAGATTCAGTGGCTGTTGATGCAAACGCCGTTGTCGGTACCAAAGCCATCAAAGCGACGCCCACCGCGATCGCTAGCCGTTGTGTCCGGAACCTCGGCATGTCCGCATCCTCCGATCGATATCCGCAGGAACGCGGGCAGTATAGGGGGTGGTTTCGCGCAATTTGACATCTGGAGCGACTTCGTTCAGGGGCCCCCGCGAGAGATTCGAACCCGCCAGTCCCACCAGTCAACCGGGCTGCAGAACCGATCCTTCAAACGTCTACCACGTGACATACTTGGCCTATTCGGGCTGAGCGCCGAACCTCCAACAACCCACCACTTGGAGGGCTCGATGACCGAGACCATCACGGATCGAACGGTCGACGTTTCCGCGACAGAAACTGCGGTTACCAGGTGGCTGGCAGACTTCGAGAGGGCTCTGAACGCCCGGAACATCGATGCCGCAGCCGCCCTCTTCGTTGAAGACTGCTACTGGCGCGACCTTGTCGCTTTCACCTGGAACATCATCACGATCGAGGGTCCCGAAGGCGTACGCAAGATGCTTGCGCAAAGGCTCCATCAGGTGCAACCAAGCGACTTCTCCGTCGCTGAGGAGCTGGGCGCGGCCGCGGCCGATACCGAGAGCTGGATCAAGTTCGAGACCTCGGTCGGCCACGGCATCGGTTATCTCCGGCTCAGAGATGGCAAGGCCTGGACGCTGCTGACGACGCTGAATGATCTCAAGGGCCACGAGGAGCCGAAGCATGGCCGGCGACCGAAGGGAACCGAGCACGGCGCCGTCCCGAATCGGGAGACCTGGCTCGAGCAGCGCCGGCGCGAAGCCGAAGAGCTCGGCCACATCACGCAGCCGTACGCAGTCATCGTTGGCGGCGGCCAGGGCGGCATCGCTCTCGGCGCGCGGTTGCGCCAGCTCGGCGTGCCCACGATCATCGTCGATCGCAATCCCCGGCCCGGCGACGCGTGGCGCAAGCGTTACAAGTCGCTGACCTTGCACGACCCGGTCTGGTACGACCATCTTCCATACATCGACTTTCCGCCGAACTGGCCTGTGTTCTCACCGAAGGACAAGATCGCCGACTGGCTCGAGATGTACACGCGAGTCATGGAGCTGAATTATTGGGACTCGACCGAGTGCAAGAGAGCCTCCTATGACGAGGCGGCCAAGGAGTGGACCGTTGTGGTCGAGCGCCGCGGTGTCGAGATGACGCTGCGACCGAAGCAGCTCGTGCTCGCCACCGGCATGTCGGGTAAACCGAGCATGCCCGACATCGAGGGCATGGATGTCTTCACCGGAGATCAGCACCACTCGTCCGCGCACCCCGGGCCCGATGCCTACCGTGGCAAGAATGCAGTCGTCATCGGCTCAAATAACTCCGCTCACGACATCTGCGCTGCGCTCTGGGAAGTCGGCGCCGATGTCACTATGGTTCAGCGTTCCTCGACGCACGTTGCAAGGTCCGACTCTCTGATGGAATTAGGCCTCGGCAGCCTGTACTCCGAGAGCGCCGTCGAGTCCGGGATGACGACGCAGAAGGCCGACCTCACCTTCGCTTCCATTCCCTACCGACTCCTGCACGTGTTTCAGATCCCGGTCTACGACGCGATCCGGGAACGCGACGCCGACTTCTACGCGCGACTGGAGAAGGCAGGCTTCATGCTCGACTTCGGCGACGACAACTCGGGGTTGTTCATGAAGTACCTTCGCCGCGGCTCCGGCTACTACATCGATGTGGGCGCCTCCGAGCTCGTGGCCAACGGCGACATCAAGCTCGAGTCGGGCGTCGATGTCGTGCGCCTGACGGAAAACGCAGTCGTACTAAGCAACGGCAAGACCCTGCCGGCCGATCTCGTCGTCTACGCAACCGGCTACGGCTCGATGAACGGATGGGCCGCTGATCTGATCTCGCCTGAAGTTGCCACGAAAGTCGGCAAGTGTTGGGGCCTCGGGTCAGGTACCAGCAAGGATCCCGGACCATGGGAAGGCGAGCTGCGCAACATGTGGAAACCAACCCAGCAGGAAGCGCTTTGGTTTCATGGCGGCAACCTGCACCAGTCGAGACACTATTCCTTGTACCTCGCTCTTCAGCTCAAGGCTCGAATGGAGGGAATCCCGACACCCGTCTACGGGCTTCAGGAAGTCCACCACCTGAGTTAGCGCTGCAACTCCCGGACATCATGAGACAGACGTGGTGGGCTCGGTGGACTCGAACCACCTATCTCCGCATTGGATCGGGCTGAACGCTGTGCTTACGAGAAACCTTTCCCACAACCACCTAAGCCACCGCCCGTAAGTAAGTCGTTCGGCCGGACTCAGCAGGCGTAATCCGCGTCGGCGCCGCTCGAGGTATTGCCGGATTGGCGCAACCATGCCGGCAGTCCGTTCGAGAATGTTGTGCAGTCACCCGCGACCCAGCTCCCGGAGGCGGACGCTGGCGTGAAGCCCGGCCCAGACGTGATTTGGTTCCACGCCCCGGCGTAGGAGTAGACACCAACGGCGACTCCAGTCAGGAACTTGAGTCGATCGGCGGCCCCGTCGATGGCAGCTTGATTCAGAACTCGGTCGGATGAGGACCAGCTGTTGCCGATCTCAACATCAAGCCACCATGCCGTCGGCATCACAGTTCCTGTCGATATCTGACCGTAGGCGAAGTTGCTCTCAGCGCAGCCAATCCGATAGGCCTGCAGATACCTGCCGCTATAGCCTTCGGCCGATGTGGCGGTCAAGCAAAAGCCCGAGACCTTATGACCATATGCGCCCGAGTAAGCAACGTTGACGTAAAGGGATGGTGGGGTCATCGCCGATGCGGCCTGGCTCCAGAGCGCCTGCCGACAGGAATCGACTGTGAACGGCCGGCCTCCCGTCACGCGGATGATCCCAAACGACGTGAAGGCAGGGTCGAGCGCGACCGGAACGCCGTTGGTGCACTGATAGCTCGAAGCGTCATAGCCCTGGCCGACGTAAGGGCCGTTGCTGGCGGCAGCAGATCCGGCGGTCGCGATAACCGTGGCGCAGGCGATGGTCAGGGCGATGAGAAACCTGGACATCAGCCAACCAGGCTAGCACCTGACTCAGCGGCCCTCCAAGCGGTTCCCTTCACGCACCTTTGCGTCGAGGCGATGGGCAGAGTCGGGCATCGCGAAACACTTTCCAAAGTGTCGGATTCGATTGTCGCTTGCAACTC
>DASPYE010000051.1:0-22342 GCA_035636935.1 Candidatus Dormiibacterota bacterium
CAGCGGCATCTCGAACTGCATCTTGTCCATCTCGAGCTGCTGCGGAACGGGCACCGGGTACGAGCCGTCGAAGCAGGCGCGGCAAAACTCCTGCGCGGTCCCTCGCCCGATCGCCCGGATGAGGCCCGGGATCGAAAGATAGTGAAGCGAGTCGGCGCCGATCTGGCGACGTACCTCGTCCACCGAGCGGCCTGCTGCGATGAGCTCCTTGGTGGACCCGATGTCAACCCCCATGAAGCACGGGTATCGCATTGGCGGGCTGGAGATACGCATGTGGATCTCGCTCGCCCCCGCGGCCCGAAGCCGCTCGATGATGCGGCGCGAGGTGGTGCCACGGACGATCGAGTCGTCGACCGCGATGAGCCTCTTTCCCTTGATCGAGCGCGGTAGGGCGTTGAGCTTGAGCATCACGCCGGCCTCGCGGAGCGACTGGTCCGGCTGGATGAAGGTCCGGTTGATGTAGCGACTCTTCATCAGTGCCTCCCGGAACGGGATGCCGGCCGCCTCCGCGTAGCCAATCGCGGCCGGAGTGCCCGAGTCTGGAAACGCGACCACCATGTCGGCGTCGACGGGCGCTTCCTGAGCCAGCTCGTGGCCCATCCGGATGCGCGCGTCCTCCAGCTCGCAGTTCTTGAGGATTGAGTCGGGCCGCGCGAAGTAGATGAACTCGAAGACGCACATCGCGTGCTTGTTGGACGCCTGGAAGCTGACGCTGTGCACTCCGTGCTCGTCCATGATCACCATCTCGCCGGGTTGGACCTCGCGTACGAAGTTCGCGTGCACGGTGTCCAGCGCGCAGGTCTCAGACGCGATGACGTGCGCCGGCTGCCCTGGCAGCGGGATGTAACCGATGCACAGCGGCCGGAACCCAAACGGGTCGCGGAGCGCGATGAGCTGGCGAGGCGTGATGATGCCGCATGAGTAGGCCCCGACGACGCGCGCGAAAGTCCGGCGGATGACCTCTTCCCACGTCCGGCCGTGTGTGTTCTCGAGAAGCCGCGCCATCACCTCGGTGTCGAGAGCCGTCTCGAAGACGACCCCCTGGTCCTCGAGCTGCGTGCGCAGCGATTCGGCGTTCAGGAGGTTGCCGTTGTGCGCGATGGCGCCCGGACCGAGGCTCGGGTGATGAAAAGGAAGAGGGTGCGCGTTCTCGGCCCGGCTCGATCCCGTCGTCGAGTAGCGCGTGTGGCCGAGGGCGAGGATCGACCCCTCGCCCAGGTCCTTGATCTGCCTGGGGGAGAAGACCTGCGCGACCAGGCCCATGTCGCGCTGCACGCGGATCGACGAACCGTCGGAGACCGCAATTCCCGCCGACTCCTGGCCGCGATGCTGCAGCGAGAACAGCCCGAAGTACGTGAGGTTGGCGACGTCGACGCCTTGCTTGGCGCAGATCCCGAAGACTCCGCACATCGCTAGACGACCACCATCGATTCCCACGCCTCGCGAAGCTCGGCGAGCGGGACCTTGAGCTGGCCCTCGAACTCGATGGAGTCTCCGCCGGCCAGGCCAAGCAACGACAGCTCGACGTTGTGGCGCCGGGCAAGGGATTGCATCTCCGGCATAGCGCGGGACGCGACGCTCACGATGAAGCGGCTTGACGATTCCGCGAAGAACGCGGCATCCAGGCGCAGCGGTGGCTCGGGTCTCACCGCGGGGCACCGCACGCCGATCCCTCCTAGCAGGCAGCACTCCGCCAGTGCGACGAGCATGCCTCCCTCGGCGCAGTCATGCGCAGAGTGGAGGTGACCGCTCTGCGCCGCTGCGAGGATCAACCGATGCACAGCCTTCTCTCGCGTCAGGTCGAGCGCAGGAGGCCGCCCGGCGACGTGTCCGTGCTCGACCTTCAGGTATTCGCTCCCGCCGAGGTCGTTGTGGGTCGAGCCGATCATGAGCACGAAGTCGCCTTCCACGCGGAGCCCCGCCCCCAGGCGTTTCTCGTAGTCGTCGATCACGCCGACCATCCCGATCACAGGCGTCGGGTAGATGGCGGACTCCCCGTTGCTGTCGTTGTAGAGGCTCACATTGCCGCTGACCACAGGCAGCTCCAGCAACCGGCAGGCATGCGCGAGGCCGGCGACGGCCTCCTCGAGCTCCCAGTACACCTCGGGCCGGTCCGGGTTGGCGAAGTTCAGGCAGTCGGTGACCGCAAGCGGACGGGCGCCCGTGGCCACGATGTTGCGCGCCGCCTCGGCGACGGCCAGCTGCGCGCCAAGGTGCGGGTCGAGGTGGCAATAGCGCGCGTTGCAATCGGTGGTCATCGCGAGGCCGAGACGAGTCCCTTTCACGCGCACCATCGCGGCGTCGCCGCCTGGTGCGATCACCGTCGAGTCACCGACCATGTGGTCGTAGCGTCGAAAAACACCGCGGCGGCTGGTCAGGTTGGGACTGGCAAGCAGACGCAGCAGCGAAGCGCCCGGATCGGCCGGCGGAGGCAGGGCATCGACGTCGAGCCCGTACGGCGGCTCGGGCGCGAAGCCGACGAGGCGGCGCATCGGCGCGCCGTCGGTCAGGAGCTTGACGGGCAGACGGGCCACCTCGTCGCGACCGTCGAACACTGTGAGCAGCCCATCACCCGTGACCTCGCCGATCACGGCCGATGTCAGGTCCCATGCCTCGAAGATGCTCTCGACCTCACGCTCGCGGCCGCGCTGGACGACCACGAGCATCCGCTCCTGCGATTCCGACAGCATCACGTCATAGGGCGTCATGCCTCGTTCACGCCGTGGCACCCAAGCGACGTCGATGCGGGCGCCGGCCCCATCGACCCGGCCCGCGCATTCCGCCACGGCGGATGTCAGCCCGGCCGCGCCCAGGTCCTGGATCGCGATCACGGCGTCGGTATGCGACAGGTCCATGCATGCCTCCAGGAGGCATTTCTCGAGAAACGGATTGCCCACCTGCACCGCCGGCCTGCGCTCAGAGCTGTGCTCGTCGAGCTCGAGCGAG
This sequence comes from Candidatus Dormiibacterota bacterium, assembly GCA_035636935.1. GTDB lineage: Bacteria > Chloroflexota > Dormibacteria > Dormibacterales > Dormibacteraceae > 40CM-4-65-16. The sequence continues at coordinate 2,947 of DASPYE010000051.1, forward strand.
GCGAACGACGCGCCGTGGATGCCGTCGCGACCAGTGTCGGCACCGACCAGAAGAAGGCTGTTTCCCGTGCCCTCGGCGCGAGCGCGCATGAGCTGCTCCGTGCGGACCAGGCCGACGCACATCGCGTTCACCAACGGGTTGTTCGCGTAGCAGTCCTCGAAGTAGAGCTCGCCGCCCACGGTCGGAATTCCGATGCAGTTGCCGTAACCGCCGATACCGGCAACCACGCCTTCGAAGTGGCGGCTGGAGGCGGCGAGCGGACCGAAGCGCAGCGAGTCCAGGAGCGCGATCGGGCGCGCGCCCATCGCGATGACGTCGCGAATGATGCCCCCGACGCCGGTGGCCGCGCCCTGATAGGGCTCGATCGCGGAGGGGTGGTTGTGCGACTCGATCTTGAAGACCGCCGCCCAGCCCTCGCCGATCTCGACTGCGCCGGCGTTCTCGCCCGGGCCCTGGACCACGCCTGGTCCGGTCGACGGCAGACGGCGGAGCAGCGCCTTGGAGCTCTTGTACGAGCAGTGCTCTGACCAGAGCACACCGAGCATGCCCAGCTCAACCTCGTTGGGGGCTCGCTTCAGCTGTTCGAGGATGGCCCGGTACTCATCCGAGGTGAGCGCAACCTCCCTGAGCCTGCGCTCGTCCACGGACTTGATACTCAAGACACCAGCACCTTGATCGCGCTTTCCGCGACCGAACGAAACAGCTTGAGGCCATCCGTGCCCCCGAGCTCGGCTTCGGAGCAGCGCTCAGGGTGCGGCATCATGCCGAGTACGTTGCCGCGCGCATTGACGATGCCCGCGATGTTGTGCAGAGATCCGTTTGGATTTGCATTCGGAACGACTCGACCGTTGCTGTCGCAGTATCGGAAAACCACCTGACCCCGCTGCTCCAAGCGCGAAAGTGTCGCAGGATCGGCGAAGTAGCTGCCCTCACCGTGGGCGATGGGGACGCGCAGCACCTCGCGCTCCTCGCATTGCGACGTGAAGGCGAGGTCGGTGCGCTCGACGGCGAGGTTGGTCCACTCACAACGAAACTCGAGCGACGCGTTGCGGATCAATGCACCGGGCAGCAGGCCGGCTTCACACAGGACCTGGAAGCCATTGCAGATTCCCCAGACCAGGCCCCCCCGGTCGGCGAACTCGCCGACCTTCTCCATCACCGGCGCAAATCTCGCGATCGCGCCGGTGCGCAGATGGTCGCCGTACGCAAAGCCGCCGGGCAGGATGATGCAGTCGCAGCCCTTGAGGTCGGCGTCCTTGTGCCACAGGTAGGTCAGCTCCTGACCGAGCACCTGGTCGATCACCCATCCGCAATCGCGGTCCGACCACGTGCCCGGGAATACGACCACCCCGAACTTCAACGGCGCTTGCGCTCCGGCTCGATGTCGAAGCGGAAGTCCTCGATCACGTGGTTCGCGAGCAGCTGCCGGCACATCGCCTCCACCCGCTCGCGCGCCTCATGCTCGCTCGACGTGTCCAGGTTGACCTCGATGTACTTACCGATCCGCACGTCAGAAACCTCGCGAAAGCCAAGCGAAGCGAGGCCTTGCTTCACCGTCAGTCCCTGGGGGTCGTTGACCACCGGCTTCGGAGTGACGATCACACGCGCGATCACAGGTGGCAACCTTGCGGAATCCTGAAAGAGATGACGCGCGCGATCAAGGCTCGTTCCTCGGCTTGCGCGGGAAGAGCGGCTTGCCCACGAGGCGCAGGTAGGCGGTGAGGTAACGCAGGCGGGTCTGCGCCACGATATCTTCTGGAAGCTTCGGCGGGTCGGACTCCTTGTCCCAGCCCGAGCGGCTGAGCCAGTCGCGCACGAACTGCTTGTCGTAAGAATCGGGCGATGTGCCGACCTGGTAGGTCGCCGCGTCCCAGTAACGTGAGCTGTCGGGTGTGAGCACCTCGTCGATGAGGATGACCTGGTCTCCGATCTGGCCGAACTCGAATTTCGTATCAGCCAGGATCAGGCCGCGTCGCGCGGAAAATTCGGACGCGTACTTGTAGAGCTCGAGGCTCGCGTCGCGAAGCTTGTTCGCAAGCTCCTCGCCGAGCTCCTTCTGCATGTGCTCGAGCGTGATGTTCTCGTCATGGCCCGTCTCGGCCTTGGTCGCGGGCGAAAAAATGGGATAGGCGAGCTTTTCGCTCTGCCGCAAGCCCGGCGGCATCTTCGCGCCGGCCAGGGTTTGCGATTGTTCGTACTCCTTCCACGCGCTTCCGGCGAGGTAGCCGCGGACCACGCACTCGAAATCGATGCGCTTGGCCTTGCGCACGATCATGAACCGGCCTGCGAGCTCCTCCCGAAAGTTCTTCAGCACCGCGGGCAGGTCGGGGACCATCCCCGAGATCAGGTGGTTGGGCTGGAACGTGTCGGTCTGCGAGAACCAGAAGATTGACAGCTGGGTGAGGACTTTGCCGCGATCCGGAATCCCGTTCGGCAGCACGTGGTCAAACGCCGAGATTCGGTCGGTCGCCACCATCAACAGCTCGTCCTTGCTGAGCTCGTAGGTGTCGCGAACCTTGCCGCGGGCGAAGAGCTTGAGAGGTAGTTCGGTATCGGTGAGGGGAGGACCCGCGATCACGACAGGAGGACTCGGCGAGAGATTCGGTGCACAGGTGGCTGAGATGCTAGGCGCGGCCGAGCACCGGAGCGAGCGCATCCGTCGATGCGTGAGCGAGGAGCAGAGGGCGCAACGACGCAGATCGGCCGCATGGGCGCCGAAGATCCGTCGAGGATCTCCGGTCGGGATCGCGAGATCACGACAGGAGGCCTCGGCGGATCGGTCGGGATCGCGAGATCACTTTGCGGATACTCCCAGACCGAGGCGCTCGAACGCGAGGTCGGTGTGCTCGAGGCCCGACCAGGGGTCGAAGACCTTATCCATCCGCGAGCCAATGCGCTTCATGACCTCGTCATTCTTCTCCAGCAGGGTACGGAAGCCAGGACCGGAGCCATCCATTGCTTCCATCGCGGCTTTCTGCACGACGAGGTACGCGTCCTCGCGGGACATTCCGCTCTCGACGAGGGCAAGTAAGACCCTCTGCGAAAAGACGACCCCGCCCGCGAACTGCAGGTTCGCGAGCATGCGCTCGGGCCGCACCTCGAGCCCGCGCAGGACCTTGTTCATCTCGATGGCCATGTAGTCAACCGTCGCGCTGGCGTCGGGAAAGATGATCCGCTCCGCCGACGAGTGGCTGATATCGCGCTCATGCCACAACGCCGTGTTCTCGAGCGCCGTCACCAGGTTGCCGCGGACGACTCGCGCCAGGCCGCACACGCGCTCGGTCAACACAGGGTTTCGCTTGTGTGGCATGGCGGAGCTTCCTTTCTGCTCTTTGCCAAAAGGCTCGAAAGCCTCGCTGATCTCGCTGCGCTGCAGGTGTCGGATCTCGGTTGCGATGCGCTCCAGCGTCCCGGCGGCGATTGCCAGTGCGGACATGAAGCCCGAGTGACGGTCGCGCGCGACGACTTGCGTCGACACGACGTCCACCTTCAACCCCAGTCGCTCGCAGACATACTCCTCGACTTTCGGATCGATGGTTGCGTGCGTTCCCACCGCACCGCTGACGCGCCCCACCGCTGCCTCGTCCGCCGAGTTCTTGAGCCGCTCGATCGACCGATCGAGCTCCGCCACCCAACCCGCGACCTTGAACCCAAAAGTGATCGGCTCGGCGACGATGCCGTGTGTCCGGCCGGCCATCAACGTGCGGCGGTGGCGGATCGCAAGGTCGGCAGCCGCCTCGCGCAGCTTGGCGAGCTCGTGCCCGATGAGCTGCGCCGACTCCACCATCTGGACGGCCATCGCGGTGTCGTTCAGGTCCTGGCTCGTCATGCCGAGGTGGACATAACGCGCCTCGGGCTGGCCGATCGACTCGTTGACGACGGTGAGGAACGCGATCACATCGTGGCCGACGCGCGACTCTACCTCCGCGATCTTCGTGGCGTCGAATGTGGCCTTGCGAATCTTCGGTAGGGCGGCTTCGGGGATGCGGCCGAGAGAGGCCCACCCCTCGCACGCCAGGATCTCGATTCGCAACCACAGCTCGAACTTGTGCTGGTCAGACCAGACCGCTCGCATGGCGGGCGGCGAGTATCGCTCGATCAAGAAGGGCGATTCCCGGTCAATGGTTGGGGTCCGCTGGAATTATATCGGCCACCGGCTGATCAAGATCTTGTTACCCGGCTTTCCTCAGGCCCCAGATTTGGTGGCCATCAGGCATCTGTGGGTGCCTTTAAGCGGCTGGCTTGATAATCGAGGGCGGCTCATGCCCTCCCTACGTAACTTCGTTCGACGGCCGCCCGTTTGAAGCGGCACAGGCTGAACGGCCGGTGAGCGACCCATCGCGCGACGACGAGCGAGATCTCGTCGAGCGAGCCAAACGGGATCCACGCGAGTTTGGGGCGCTCTACGACCGGCACTTTCAGCAGATCTACAGGTTCGTGTATTCAAGAGTGAGGGAGCAAACCGCGGCAGAGGACGTTACTTCGGAAGTCTTCATGAAGGCTCTGAAGGCCATGCCCCGTTATCAGGACACGGGGCGGCCGTTTGCTGCCTGGCTGTATCAGATCGCGGTCAACGCGATCGCCGACCGCTACCGGACCCTGCGCCCCGCCCAGACGCTGGACGACTTTCACGATCTGTCGGTCGCCGGGCCGGCGCTCGACGACCTGGCGGCGCACCGCGACGAGCTGCGCCGGATCTGGGCGCTGGTCGAGGCGCTGCCGCACCAGCAGCGGACGGCGCTCGTGCTGAAGTTCCAGGAGGACATGAAGATCGAGGACATCGCGGTGACGATGGGCAAGTCGGCCGGCGCCGTCAAGCTCCTGATCCACCGTGGCGTGACTCGCCTGCGCGATGAGGCGTCGAGCCTGAGGCCGGTGGAATGAACGCGTTCCACGACCCCGAGCTCGACGATGTCCTGCAGGACGACGAGCTGCGGCACCTTGCCGCCCTTTTGAAGTCGGCCTCCATACCCGAGCCGCCGCTCGACGAGGCCTTCCGGACGGGGCTGCGCCGGCAGCTGATGAACGAAGCGTGGTCGATGACCGAAGGCCGCGGTTCATGGTGGCGCCGCGCGTTCGCGCCTCCGGGCCTGGCGTGGGCAGGTGCCGCGGCCGGCGTGCTGCTGATCGCGTCGTTGGTCGTCTGGCAGGGCTTGCAGCCGTCGGGCGGCCTCGACACGCTCGTCATCCATGGCAATGTGGACGGCAACCGCAGCGTCGCTCTTCAGCAGCCGATCCTGGTCTCCTTCAACCAGCCGATGGACCACACGTCGACCGAGCGCGCCGTGCAGATCACGCCCGCCACGACGGTGACCTTCTCGTGGGAATCGAATACGCTCGCGGTGCAGCCCGCAAGCGGCAACCTCGCACCCAACACGCAGTATCGGGTGACGATCGGGCCGGAGGCGAGGACCGCCAGCGGCAAGAAGGTGGCCGCCCCGCAGACCATCACGTTCGTCACGCAGCCACCCGCCCAGGCCGCGCCATCGCCGACTCCGCGCGCGACGCCTTCGAACGCGCTCGGCGAGAAGCAGCTCGCGGTCCTGGCCGGCGCGACCACGCTGAAGGGCCAGTGGTCGGCCGACTCTTCGACTCTATATGTCGTCGACGGAACCGGTGCGCTCAAGGTCGTGCCGGCGAATGGCGCCGGCATCACGGTGATCGCGGCCGACGGAGTGACCTCACTGGCGATCTCACCAGCCGGTGACCGCCTTGCTTACGTCCGCAACGACAAGATCGAAGTCCTTACATTTGCTTCAGGACAGACACAGGAGATCGCGCCCAGGCAGGCGCCAAGCCTTGTCGGATGGGCCAAGAACAAGGTGCTGTGGGCGGCGGTCGACGGAATAGAGACACAGGCAGCTGACGGATCCACGCAGCAGCTTGGTCAGCTTCCCACGGCCGGTGCGGCGGCGTGGGTCTCGATCGCGCCCGACGGCACGCACGCCGTCTACACCCACGATGGCAAGCTCTTCGTGCTCGACCTGGGCGGCGGCGGCAAAAGCGCGCAGCTCGGTCAGGCCAACGCCTCGTTTGCCGGGTGGGCGCCGAGCGGCCATCTGCTGATGTATTCGAATGCGGACGACGTGATCGTGGCGGACACGCAGGGCACGACGCAGGCGACCCTGCCGCCCGGGGACGCAACCTGGTCAGCGCAGGACGCGATCCTCCTGGGCGGCGATACCAACCTCTACCAGGTGCGCCCGGACGCGACGAACCTCACCAAGCTGGCGAGCGGCACGTACCACATGCCGCTTTGGGCGCCGAACGGCACCTCGTTTGCCTTCCTGCGCGGGGGCGGCCTCTGGTTGGGGACCGCGCCCGCGCTGCCTCCGCAGCCGACCGCGCTCGACGAGGCGGCAACCGTCGTCAAGTCCTTCATGGATGCGCGGGTCAGCGGCGCATCGGACCTGGCGAACACGTTCCTCGACGACAACGGCAAGAAGGCGTACGCAGGCGGCGCGCTGACGCTCATCGTCAACGGCGACCCCAAGCTTTCGCGCTCCTACGTCCTCACGCAGGAGGTCGTCGGCACTGACCCGGACACGGTCCGTTTCGTGGTCCGCCTGGTCCTCACGCGCGGCAGGATCGATGTGACCGACCAGGAAGAAAGCTTGACGTTGGTTCGCGACGCGACGACCAGGCAGTTCGTCATCGACCAGGCGACCGCGGGCGCGCACCACGAGCTCGGCAAGGGTGCTGAGGTCGTCAGCGTAGACGTTCAGTCGGACACTGTGAAGCTCACCTTCGACAGCGACCTCGACCCCGGGACGGTCAACGACGGCGTGATGATCGTCGACTCGAAGGGCAAGCAGCTGGACGTGACGGTCTCCTACGCCAACCGAAGCGTGACCCTGAGCGGCGTGAACCTCAAGGAAGGGTCGCAGTACCGCATCGTCGTATTGACGACTGTGCGCGACGTCCTCGGCCAGAACATCGCGGCGCAGTACGGCCTTGACGTGCTGGGGCCGTCGGCCAAGAAGCACGGCAACAACAGGAACGCCGCCACCCCTTCGGCCTCGCCGAGCGCGGTTCCGGCCGCCTAGAACAGCGCCAGCGCGTGGGCAGCACGGCATAGCGCGGTCACCGATCCCGAGTGGACGATCTGTCCTTCGAGCGCGGCTTGCAGCGCGTCGGTGAAGGGGAGCCGCAACACCTCCATGTCCTGCTCGTAGGTCTCGGGATTGCGAGCGGATTCGGTCAGGCCCTCGGCCAGGAAAAGATGCGCGCGGCCGGTAAGGAACGCCGCGCCGTGCACGATACCCAGTGAGCGGTAGCGCCCGGCGACCAGGCCGGTCTCCTCGGCGAGCTCCCGGCGCGCGCATTCCGCCGGGTCCTCGCCCTCATCGAATGTCCCGGCGGGGACCTCCCATGACGTGATATCCCACGCATGACGCCACTGGCGGACGAGCATGGTGTCGCCGTTGTCGAAATACGGAACGACGAACGCCGAGTCCGGATTCTCGACGACGGTATACGTCGCCTCGGTGCCGTCAGGGAATGAGATCACGTCGTCGCGCAGCACGAAGCTTCCTGACGTGCCGCGTGTCGTCGTGCCGGTGACTGCAAACGGCCGGCCGCTCGTCGGATGTTCGAGCCTGGCTATCGGCGCACCATGGACGCGACTGCCGCGGCCGCGGCCGCGACGTGTCGTGGATCCGGGCCGTAGTCGAAGGGCGACTGATCCGCAGCGAGCTTTTGCGCCTGCTCGATGAGCTGGGGATGATCCTCGATGAACCGGGTGCTCAGGTTGCCAGCGCGAAAGTCGGGATTGTCGAGGATCGCACGGTGGTACGGGATCGTGGTGGCGGGCCCGACGACGACGAACTCGCGCAGGGCGCGGCCGGCCCGCGCGATAGCCTCGGCGCGGTCGGCGCCGTGGACGATGAGCTTGGCCACGAGCGAGTCATAGTTCGGCGGCACGTCAGAGCCCGGCCCGAAGCCCGAATCTACACGTACCCCAGGGCCCGCCGGCGCGACCCACCGCGAGATGCGCTTGGGGTTGGGGATGAACTTGCGCAACGGGTCTTCGGCGTTGATGCGCATCTCGATGGCGTGCCCTCTCCATTCGATATCGCCTTGCGCGAAGCCCAGCTCCAGCCCGGCGGCGACGCGGATCTGCTCCTTCACGAGATCGATGCCGGTCACCGCCTCGGTGATCGGATGCTCGACCTGCAGGCGCGCGTTCACCTCGAGGAAATAGAAGTTGCCATCGCTGAAGATGAACTCCACGGTGCCGGCGTTTACATAGCCGGCCGCGCGCGCGGCCCGAATCGCCGCGTCACCCATCGCTGCGCGGGTTTCCGGCGTGAGAGCGGGCGAGGGCGTCTCTTCCATGATCTTCTGATGGCGGCGCTGGATCGAGCACTCGCGCTCGCCGAGATGCACCGCGTTGCCATGGCTGTCACAGATGACCTGGATCTCGATGTGGCGAGGATTCCGCACGTATCGCTCGAGATACACCGTGGCGTCCCCGAACGCCGAGCGGGCTGCTTGCGCTGTGCTCTCGATCGCTGTCGTCAGCTGGGCTTCCGACTCGACGACCTTCATCCCGATCCCCCCGCCGCCCCCCGACGGTTTGAGCATGACCGGGAAGCCGATCTTGCGAGCTTCGTCGAGCGCGTTGGCCGGGTCAACCGCCCCGCTGCCCGGCGTCACCGGCACTCCGTGCTTGGCCGCCAGCTGACGCGCGGCCAGCTTGGAACCCAGTGTGCGCATCGCTGACGCCGGTGGCCCGATGAACGTGATCCCGGCCGCTTCGCACGCGTCGGGAAACGCGGGCTTCTCGGCGAGGAAGCCGTACCCAGGGTGAATCGCGTCAGCGCCGCAGTCGTGCGCCGTCTTGACGATCCGGTCGAGCTGCAGGTAGGACTCGGCCGCCGCCGCTCCGCCGATGTGATGCGACTCATCCGCGTAGCGGACATGGATGGCGGTGCGGTCGGCGTCCGAATATACGGCCGCGGTCGCAATGCCAAGCTCGCGGCACGCGCGCATGACCCGGATCGCGATCTCGCCGCGATTGGCGACGAGGACTTTGCGGAAGAGCTTCTTCTTCAACCGATCGCGAGCAGGGGTTGGTTCGGAGTCACCACCTGGCCTTCCTCGACGTAGACCGCGCTCACCTTGCCGGCGACGGTGGTGACGATGTCGTTCTGCATCTTCATCGCCTCGAGCACCGCGACCACGTCGCCCAGCTTCACGTCCTCGCCAGATTTGACCGGGATCTTGACGATGAGTCCCTGCATGGGGGCGAGGACAGTGCCCTCTGTGATCTTTGGCGGCGAAGGGGCCGCGGTTCCCGCTGGAGACGGCGTGGTGTTGGAGGCGACGACGGACAGACCCGCGCCGCTCACCCGGACCTTGAACACCTCGCCCTCGACCTCGACCTCGAACTCTGCCGACTGACCGCCAACAGCGGCCGCCACGGGTTCTGGTGCGGGCGGTGGGGCGGCCGTTTCCGCGGGAGCCGGAGGCGACGGCGGACGTTCCCCGTCCTTTGCTTCGTGCTCCCGGTGGGGCCTCACCGGCTGCGGGCCGCGCAAATAGTCGGATACGAGGCCTGGAAACATCAGCTGTATCAGCACCGCGTCGTCGGTCGGTTCGTGGCCTGATTTCCTGACCTGCCGGCGCGCACCGTCGACCTGCGGCTCGAGCAGATCGGCGGGCCGGATCGTGATCGGCTCCTCGCGTCCAAGCACCAAGCGTCGGAGCTCGTGGTCCGCGGGCACCGGGGGCCGCCCGTACAGCCCCTGCAGGTAGTCCTTCAGCTCCTGCGTCACCGTCGCGTAGCGGTCACCGCCGATCACGTTGTAAACGGCCTGAGTGGCGATCATCTGGCGGATAGGCGCGACCAGCGGCGGATAGCCGAGGTCCTTCCGCACGCGGTTTGCCTCGTCGAGGACCTCAGCCACGCGTCCCATCGCGCCGTGTCCGTTGAGCTGGTGGTGGATGTCCTCGAGCATGAAACCGGGCATGTGGTAGCGCAGGATGCTGGCGTCGACGCGGTCCGCGAGAGGGCTCAGGTGCTCAATGTGGCGGAGCTTCAGCTCCTCGACCTCGTGCTGAACCTCCCACATCTTGTCGAGGTCGAGCCCGGTGTCGTACTCGCCGCCTTCGAGAGCTGCGATCACACTTTCCGCCGCGGGTTGCGAGACGCCCCACGCAAGCGGCGACATGGCGACGTCGAGCACATCCGCTCCTGCTTCGACCGCCGCCATGTACGCCATCGGCGCCATCCCGCTCGAACAGTGCGAATGAATGTCGATGGGGACTTTGACCATCTGCTTGAGCGCAGTTACCAGCTCCCACGTCGCCTGGGGGCTCAGCAGCCCTGAGGTGTCCTTGATGACGATCTCGTGGCAGCCCATGTTGACGAGCCCTTTGGCAAGGGAACCCCACAGCTCGAGGTTGTGCGCCGGCGAAATCGCGTAGCTGAGCGCGCCCTGCACCTTCTTCTTCGCCTTCAGCGCAGCCGCGATCGGCGCCTCCATATTGCGGATGTCGTTGAGCGGATCGAAGACTCGAAACACGTCGACGCCGCATTTGGCCGCATGCTTGATGAACAGCTCGACGACGTCGTCGGCGAAGTTGCGCTTCGAGACGAGGTTCTGACCGCGGACCAGGGCCTGGATCGGCGTGTTCGGCGTCACCTTGTTGAGCTTGCGGAGGTACTCCCACGGGTCTTCGTGGATGCTGAGCTGGGTCTCGAACGTCGCCCCTCCGAAGGCCTCCATCGCTGCAAAGCCGATCGAGTCCATCTTGGCCGCGATCGGAAGGATCTCCTCCGTTCTCAGGTAGCCGCCAAGCAGCGACTGCTGCGCGTCGCGAAACGTCGTGTCGACGAGGCGGACTCGAGCTTTCTTTTTCGCCACTAGGTCGCTAGCGCGGCGCGTTTCTCGCCGTGGCGTTGCTCGACGTCAACGTCGTGCAGCCCGATGATCCTCGCAGCCAACCAGGCGGCGTTCTTCGCGCCGGCCTCGCCAATCGCAACCGTGGCGACCGGCACACCAGCGGGCATCTGCACGATCGAGTAGAGCGAGTCGACGCCCTGCAGGTGTTGTGTCGGCACCGGGACGCCGATCACGGGCAGGTCGGTCCAGGCGGCGACCACGCCTGGAAGATGAGCGGCTCCGCCGGCCGCAGCGATGACGACCTTGAGGCCGCGCGCACGCGCGGTGGTCGCCCACTCCATCACGCCGCGCGGATTGCGATGGGCCGAGCACACCTTCACCTCGTGCGTCAAACCGAGATCGTCCAGAACTTTGACGCAGGACTCCATGAGTGGAAGATCCGACTTGGAGCCGAGGATGACACCGACGACTGGCTGCAACTACTCGGCCTCCCGCAGGAGACCGCTGGGGAATGCCGTCGGATCTTTGGCCACCATGCAGCGCATCTGCGTCGTCGGCTCCTGCGCTATTCGCTCAGGCATGCACGATGCGTTCGCTGCGTTGCTCGTCGCCTCCTAGCATCTGCGCCGCCTGGATGACCAAATCTCTCGACGTCATCCCTCATCGGCCTCCTGTGCTATGTCCGACCTGAAGAAAGCCCCTTCGAATCGTACCTGCCGTGCGCCGGCGAGGGCGACGTCACGGGCCTGCGCGACAGTCTCACCCAACGCGACGGAGGTTACGACCCGGCCCCCGTCGGTGACGAGCCCGAGACCTGGCTCATACCGCGTGCCGGCGTGGAAGATCAGCGCACCGGGTGGAATTTCCGTCAGCCCCGCGATGCGGTGGCCGAGCGTCATGGCGACGTCGTCCGGATAGTGGCCCGACGCAACAACGACGCCGACGCAGGCGCGCGGGCTCCAGCGCAGGTCGGGATGGGACGCAAGGCCGCCTTTGGCCGCCGCCAAGGCCAGGGCCACGAAGTCGCTCTCTAGCCTGGGCAGCACAACCTGGGCTTCCGGATCGCCGAAACGGGCGTTGAACTCGAGAGCACGGACACCTTGCCTGGTGAGCATCAGGCCGGCGTAAAGCACGCCGCGAAACTCATCGCCGGAGGCGGCGAGCTCCTTGACCGCTGGACGCATGACGCCATCGACGACCTCCTTGACGAGCGCGTCGTCGACACCCTGCGGCGGCGAGTACGCACCCATGCCACCCGTGTTCGCGCCCTCGTCGCCCTCCTGCGCTCGCTTGTAGTCGCGTGCCGGCGCCAGCGGGACGACGTCGGTGCCGTCGGTCACAGCAAGAAACGAAAGCTCAGGGCCTTCGAGGCGCTCTTCGACCACGATCTTCTTGCCGCTGCGACCGAAGCGCTCCTCGACCAGCATCGCTTGGATCGCGTCGTCGGATTCCTCGTTGTCAGCGCAAACGATCACACCCTTGCCACGAGCCAGGCCGTCTGCCTTGACCGCGACGCGGCCGCCGCGCTCGCGGGCCCAGGCTTTCGCAGGCGCAGGCTGGGTGAAGACTTCGAAGTCCGCGGTCGGGATGCCGGCACGCTTCATCAACGCCTTCGCAAAGGACTTGCTGGATTCGATGCGGCCCGCGCCGCGGTCAGGTCCGAAGACGTTGAAGCCGGCATGGCGAAGGGCATCGCCGACGCCTGCATCGACGGCCGCCTCGGGGCCGAGCACGATCAGGCCGAGCCGTTCGCGTTTCGCGAAATCGACAATCCTCACGACGTCGGCGGCGGCGATCGGGATGTTGCGCGCCATGCCACCGGTGCCTCCGTTGCCTGGCGCGCAGTAGACGCGCTCGACGAGGTCCGACTGCACGCATTTCCAGACGAGCGCGTGCTCGCGAGCGCCCGACCCAACCACCAGAACCTTCACGCTCGGGCTATTGGAGCATGGCCTGTGCGGCGGCCGTCACGATCTCGCCGGCGTCCCCCCAGTCCACGGCTTCGGTCTCCCGTCGCCAGTAGCGGCGGCCACTCGCTCGCCAGGTTCCGTCCGGACGCCGGCGCGACAACAGCAAATCGATCGCTTTGCCGGCCCGCGTGTCGGCGAGCATGCCGACCATCCCGACCGCGCGCAAGCCGTGGAAGAAGTCGTAGTGCCAGTAGTGCGGCCAGTGGATGTGCAGCCACTCCGGGTGGATGACCTCGCCGGTCCTCGCGGACTGGAACACGTGGTGTTCGAGCAACAGCTCCACGCCGCGACGGGCCGCGTCGGCCGACCGGGTGTCGCCGGTCGCGCGGTGAAATTCGGTGAGTCCCCAGATAGGGGCGAGCGACTCGTGAAAGGACGAGCGATGCGCACCCGCATTTTGGTCGCAGTTCCATCCACCGTCGGGCCATTGCGACCGCAACAGCACATCGACCAACCGGCGCACCCGCCGGTCCTGCGCGAGGCCGAGCCGGCAGCAGACCGCCAGCGCGTTGCCTTCCGTCGAAGCGTGGCGCCGTTCTTTGCCCTTGATCACGAGTGGCTCGGATGGCGCAGCGATCCAGTCGAGCACGGTGTTCGTCGCCGCCCTGGCTGCGGGACTGGCGCGAGGGATGCCGAGCTCCACCAGCGAGATGAGCCGCCAGTGAGCTCCCATCCACTTCGAGTAGGGGTGAACGCCGAATCCACCGTCGGGGCGCTGACCGGAGAGTAGCCCCGCGATCATCGTCTTGCGCCAGGTGCGATCTAGGGCCGGTCCTACTCCCACTCTATGGTGCCGGGGGGTTTCGACGTGATGTCGAACACCACCCGGTTCACGCCCTTGACCTCGTTGACGATCCGGTTGCTGATGCGAGCCAGCACCTCATAAGGGACCCGAGCCCAGTCGGCCGTCATCGCGTCCTCGCTCGTCACGACGCGCACCGCGACCAGGTTCGCATACGTCCTGTAGTCGCCCATCACGCCGACGGTCTCGAGCGGCGTGAGCACCGCGAACGATTGCCAGACCTGCCGGTAGAGGCCGTTGCGCTTGATCTCGTCGATTACCACCCAATCCGCGTTGCGGAGAATCTCCAGACGCTCAGCGGTGACCTCGCCCAGACAGCGGATCGACAACCCGGGCCCGGGGAACGGCTGCCGGTACACCATCTCCTCGGGCATGCCGAGCTCCAGCCCTACGGCCCGCACCTCGTCCTTGAAGAGGTAGCGCAGCGGCTCGATCAGCTGAAAGCGAAGTCCGGGGGGCAGGCCGCCGACGTTGTGATGCGTCTTGATCTTCGAGGCGGTGGCCGCGACATCGGGTGCAGTCGACTCGATGACGTCCGGGTAGAGGGTCCCTTGCGCCAAGAAGTCGATGCGGCCGAGGCTGGTCGCCTCGGCCTCGAAGACGGAGATGAACTCCCGGCCCACGATGCGCCGCTTCTGCTCGGGGTCGATCACGCCTCGCAGCGCCTGGAGAAAACGCTCGGTCGCATCGACGTAGCGGATGTTCATGTCGAGGTTTCCGTGCATCACATCGAGCACTCGCTCCGGCTCTTCCTTACGAAGCAGTCCGTTGTTGACGAACACACAGGTCAGCTGATCACCAATGGCGCGGTGTACGAGGGTGGCGGCGACCGCCGAATCGACCCCTCCCGACAACGCGCAGATGACTCGGCCGTCGCCCACCTGGGCGCGAATGCTTGCGGTGGCCTCGGCGATGAACGACCCGGCGGTCCACGACGGCTCGCAACGGCATACGTCGAAAAGGAAGTTGCGCAGGACCTCGCGACCACTCGGCGTGTGGACGACCTCAGGGTGGAACTGGATGCCGAAGATCCCCTTGCCGTCGGTGAAGGCAGCCACGGGCGAGTTGCCGCTGGTCGCCAGCAGCTTGAAGCCGGGCGGCATCTCGCTCACGTGGTCCCCGTGGCTCATCCACACGGGTAGCTCACCCTCCAGGCCGCGGAAGATGCCGTTGGCCTCGTGCACCGACAAGAGAGCCGGCCCGTACTCCCGTGCGCGACCGGGGTCGACCTTGCCGCCGAGATGATGGGCAACGAGCTGCATGCCATAGCAGATGCCCAACACCGGAACGCCTGAGCGAAGCGCGTCAGGGTCGACCTGCGGGGCGCCCTCGTCGTAGACGCTGGACGGCCCTCCGCTCAGGATCAGGCCCGCCGGGTGCCGTTTCTTCAGCTCAGACCAGGGCGTGGTACCGGCGACAAGCTCGCAGTAAACGTTCGCCTCCCGCACGCGGCGTGCGATGAGCTGGCTGAACTGCGAGCCGTAGTCGAGAACGAGAATCGTCTGCTCACGCGCACCTACCTGCTGGGGTCCCCGCGGCGACGTCGCGGGGTGTCCCCGGGCTGCGGCGGTCGTGTTCAGCTCTTGCCCATCCCCACGTGCTGGGCCTGCTGAAAGACCTTGCCCTCGGAGACGATCGACGGCGCGATCACCAGCTCCGTGTGCTGGAACTCGGCGATGTCATGCGCGCCACAGACGCCGAGCGCCGACCGCAGCGCACCCGCGAAGTTCTGCGTTCCGTCGTCCACCCGCGCCGGACCAAGCAGGATCTCGCGCAGAGTCGCCTTGGTCCCCACGTGGATCCGCGTCCCGCGTGGCAGGTTGGGGTCTGGCGTCGCCATCCCCCAGTTGAATCCCTTCGACGCCGATTCCTCGGCGCCGGCAAGGGGCGTACCGATCATCACCGCGTCGGCGCCGGCGGCAAACGCCTTGCACACGTCAGCGCCGATACGCATCCCGCCGTCGGTGATCACCGCGACCCGCATGCCACCGCGGCGCATGTGCTCGTCACGAGCGGCCGCGACGTCCGCGGTCGCCGTCACCTGCGGCACTCCGACACCGAGCACGCCCCGCGTTGTGCACGCGGCGCCGGGTCCGACCCCGACCAGGATGCCCGCGATCCCGGTTTCCATCAGCTCGAGCGCGGTGTCGTATTGCACGCAGTTGCCGACCAGGACAGGAATCTCACACGCGCGAACGAGGTCCTCGAAAGACAGTTGGTGGTAGGAGCGCGACGAGTGGCGCGCGGTGAGGACGGTGCCCTGCACGACGAACACGTCGGCGCCGGCCTTCTGCACGACCTCGGCGCGCTCCTCGGCTCGCGCGGGAACAGTCGAAACTGCGCACGCCACGCCCGCATCCTTGATCGCCTTGATGCGCTCGCTGATCAGCTTCGGCTTGACGGGCTCGCGGTAAGCGTCCCTCAACACGGCATTCAACGTTGCCTTGTCGGCTTCGGTGATCTTCTTGATGATGGGAGCCGAATCTTCGTAGCGCGTGTGCACGCCATCGAGGTTCAGGACCGCGACGCCGCCCAGCTTCCCCATCGCGATGGCGAACTCGACGTCGACCACGCCGTCCATCGCGGATCCCCAGAACGGGAGAGCAAGCGCGAAAGTCTCGGCCGCCCGCGCGCGCGCAGGGCGCACATTCGCCAGAGAGAATGAAATGTCGACCTCGTCCGGGTTGAGGGTCACGCCGCCGGGGACAAGCGCGATCTCGTCAAACCCGTAAGCGCGCCGGGCCCGCCGTCCGATCCCAATCTCGAGGCCAGCCTCTTCCCGGGAAACGTCTTCTCGGGTCTCCAGCCGCGTCTGATTCAGGGTGTGCTTACTCCAATGAATGGGGCGGGTTCGCCGAATTATACCCGAGCACTATTCTTGCATCGGATGTACCGGACGCTCGAGTACCTCAACGGAATCTCCGACGACGACGTGCGGCGTCTGCGCGCCGCCGGCATCCGTCACACCAATCAACTTCTCCATCGGGCATCGCTGGCGATCGACCGCGATCGACTCAAGAAGAGGACCGGCATAAGCACCGACCGTTTGCTGGAGTTCGTTCACCAGTGCACGGTGCTCGAGGTGTCGGGCATGGATCGCTGGATCCCCCTCATGCGGCGTTTGGGCATCATCACGATGAAAGACCTGCGCGCGCAGGACGCCAGGGAGCTCCACGCAAAGCTCCTCGAGGCAATCGGCCTCGCGGGCGCACCAGGCGTGACCGACGTTCAGTACTGGATCAGCCAGGCGACCGCGCTTGACATCGTCGAGGAGCAGGAGGCGGTGGCACCGCGGCCGGTCATCGACTGACCGGAGCCCGCTCTTACGCCGTGCTCTTGCGCCGGCTCGCCAGAGCCTCTGTCAATCGCTCCGCCAGCACGGATGGAGGGGTGACCGCCTTGCTCAACCACGCAAGCGCCCCTGCCGCGAAAACCCTGTCGACCTCTCCGTTCTGGTCACCCAGAAAATTGCTGAGCATGAAGACCGGCAGCCACGCTCCGCGATCGTGACGACGAAGAAGCTCCAGCGCCTCGGCGCCGTTCATGCCGGGCAGCTGCCAGTCCAGAACCAGGATGTCCGGAACCTCGTCGTCAAGCGCCCGGAACAGCGCGGCCGCGTCCCCGAGCACCCTGACCCTGAAGCCGGCGTGCTCCAGCCCGAACCTGTACATCTCGGCTATCGCGCCGTCGTCATCGACAAGCATCGCGAAGGGTGCCTGACCATTGCTTGAAGAGTTAGCCATAGTTGTCTAACTCCTGCCCCCCGGTACCACCAGACCACCATACTACCTCTACGAGACTTGCGCAAGACCAGCCCATTTGCTCTACACGTCCCTGACTGCGTAAACTTGTAAGCGAGGAAAAGTTGCCTGAACAGGAAGACCGGCCCGTCTACAGCATCGGCGCGGTGGCCCGCATGCTCGCGGTGCCGGCGTCGACCCTTCGGGCCTGGGAAGAGCGCTACGAGGTAGTCACTCCCGATCGGAGCGCAGGCTCCCAGCGACTCTATTCGAGGAGCCAGGTCGAGCAGCTTCGCTATATCAAGGGACAGATGGATTCGGGGATGAGCGCCGCGGATGCCCACCGGCTTCTCGCTCAGGACCTGGCGGCTGGTCAGCTGCCGGCGACACCGGCTGATGAGCACGCTGTGCGGCCGCCCCTGGTATTGATCGCGGAGCGTGACGCGTATGCGGCCAAGCTGGCCGAGTACTTCCTCCGCACCGAAGGTTGCGAGGTCGCGATAGCGCTCAACGCAACGCAGGCCAAGCTGTACTTCGACGAGCGTGCGCCGGATGTGGTCCTCCTCGACCTGCTCATCTCGGGCGGCGCCGGCTTTCGCCTTCTGGCCGATTTCGCAAGCCTGGGCACCGCGCAGCTCGTCGCCGTGTCGGCCATCGAAAGCGCCGACGAGGCGCTCCATCTCGGAGCCGCCGCGTTCATGCGCAAGCCGTTGGAGCCGCTGGTCCTGGCATCCACGATTCGCGACCTGCTCGGCACCAGCGCCCTCGCGCGTCCGCTCCAGAAACGCTCTGTAACCTCTTGACCGATCGGCTGCCGAGCGGAAACCAGCACCTCGACACGATCCTGCACGGCGGCCTGCTGAAGAATGCGATCAATCTCATCGTCGGCATCCCGGGGAGCGGGAAGACGATCCTCAGCCAGCAGTTCGCTTTTCATAACGCAACCAGGGAACACCCGGCCCTGTACCTGTCCACCCTCTCGGAGCCGCTGGACAAGATCATTCGGTACGCCGAATCCCTGCAGTTCTTCGATCGGGCGGCGATCCGCGACGGCCGCATCGTTTACGAGGACATGGGCCAGGTCCTTGGCGAGCATGGGCTCGCGCATGTCATGGAGACGATCGATCGATTCCTCAAGGAGGTCAGGCCGGGAGTCGTGGTCATCGACAGCTTTCGAGCGTTCCACGCCCTCGCCCCAGACGTCACCAGCTTCCGCCAGTTTCTCTACGGCGTCACGCGCATGCTCACCGCGGCCGCCACGACCTCCATCTGGAACGCGCCCTACTCACGCGCGCAGGCTGTGGAGGAGGCTGAGTTCGCGGTGGCGGATGGGATCATCGCCCTCGACATCAAACAGATCGCGGAGCGAGAGTTGCGCGTCCTTCAGGTGATGAAGCTTCGCGGCAGCGGCTTCCAGTCGGGTGAGCACGTCTACCGCATCAGCGACGCGGGCCTCACCGTCTTTCCGCGTCTCGCCGACACCCAGGACCAGGCGCGATACGAGCTCAGCGCGGGACGCAGCGAAAGCGGCATCGCCGCCCTCGACGAGCTGCTTGGCGGAACGGGTTACTGGTCGGGTGTCGCGACCTTGATCGTGGGGCCGTCCGGCGTCGGCAAAACCCTCATGGGCCTGCACTTCCTCTATCACGGGGCCGAGGTCGGCGAACCGGGCATCCTGGCCACCTTCCAGGAGAACGTGACCCAGCTTTCGCGCATCGTGGGCAGCTTCGGCTGGTCGGTCGAGAACCCCAACGTGAAGGTCATGAGCCAGGGCCTGGTCGACCTGAACATCGACGAGTGGGTCTACGACCTGCTCGCCCTGATCGAAACAACGAATGCCAAGCGTGTCGTCATCGACAGCCTGGCCGACCTCGTCGCGGCGGCTGGCGACAACGTACGGTTCCGGGAGTGGATGTACTCACTGATTCAGCGTTGCACCCGCGCCGGCGTCAGCCTGATGCTCACCCAAGAGGTACCTGACCTGTTTCACCTAAACCGGATTTCGGATAACGCCGTCTCGCATCTTGCCGACAA
>DASPYE010000052.1:0-9869 GCA_035636935.1 Candidatus Dormiibacterota bacterium
GGCGCTGCAGCGCGCGCCTGCGGCGGCTGTCCGCCTGTATCTCATCTCGCATCGCTACCGCCGCGACTGGGACTTCGAGTGGAGCGGGCTTTTGCGTTCGGCGCGGTTTGTCGAGCGGATGCGCAAGTTCCTCGCCGACGATGCCCGATCGGCCAAACGCGGCGTCAAGCCGAAGCCTGGACCAAAGTTGATGGCCGAGTTCAACGCGGCGCTGGCCGACGACCTCGACACTCCGCGCGCGGTCCGGGCGCTCCGAGCGGCCGTGCGCCAGCGCGACGCGGCGGCGGTGCGGGCGATGAGGGACATCCTGATCGGGTCGGCCGCGCTGAGCTAGCTCAGCGGTTAGGGTCGCCAGGCAAGGCCGGCATCGAGTGCAGACAAGACAGCCTCGCGAGCGGCGCGTTGAGGCTCGATTCCGTGGAGCGCCAGCAATGGATCGGCGAGCCGCATGTACAGATCGGCCTCGGCGCGCAGTGCGCCGAGAAGAGACTCCTGGTCGATTGTCGCAAGCGTATGTGCGAAAGCGTTGCGATGCTCGCTGAGCAATTCCTCGGCATAGCGAGCACCTCGATACCGCTGGGCGCGAGCCACGGCTAGTAGTCGAAACAGAACCATGTCCCTTACGGAATTGAGCCCGCTGACCGCCTCCCACAGCTCGCCGCGAAGAATCTTGGTCTGGATGTACCAGACCCACGTCCAAATCCGCGATTCCGCGTACGTCACGTCGCTGACAGCGTCAGGCACGTACGGTCGCGAGAAGGCCCGAGCTACTTCGTCGTCGCGCTGCCACAGGACGAATGTCTGTCTGCCCTCGTTCCTTTCGGCGGTTTGAGAGATCTCCACAAAGAGATAGTCAACGTGCACAAGATCTTCGTACAGCGTGATTAGGAGATTTGGTTCGCCGACGTGCTCGCCAGTGAACGCGGCCAATAGGGGACCGCACTTCCCGGCCAGCTCCAGACGGCGCGGGAAGATTCGGTCGAACGCGCCGTTGGCCAGGACCATGCGAATGTCAAGGTCTGAGTAGGCATCGGGCTTGCCATCGGCGAACGATCCCGCCAGGCCCATACCGACCACGTCTGACTCGTTCCAACCGACCTCGCACGCCTTTAGTACGCGTTGCTTTTGGCGTGCAAACTGCTCCATCCCGATGGGCAGCGCGACCTCCATCGCGGGAAGTATGTCTTAGGCCACCTCGAGAGGAGAGCCGCAGTTCGGGCACTCCATGTTCGCGTCGAGCTGGACCATCGTCTCGCAGACGGGGCAGAGGATGTCGGCGGTGACGGAAGCCGCCGCCTCCTCTGCCTGCGCCTCCGCTTCGAGCTCGCCAGGGACCTGCGCGAGGTCAAGCGCCGGCGCGCCGCAGTTGAGACATATGTAGCCAGGCTGCGTCACCCGGTGGTCCAGGTACTCGCCGGCAGAGTCGACATCGACCTCGGCGAACAGCGCGCGAAACAGCGTCCCGCCGCATTTCCGCGAACAGACAAGCATCATTTCCTGCCCGAGCCTACGACGAAGGGTCGCGGTGCCGCCCCTCCCCCGCGGTGGGGAGGAGTCTCAGCCCAGACGGCGACGCAAAGTCGCGGTGCCGGCCACGATCAACAGGACGCAGAATCCGGCGACCACGGCCGCGTCCAGCTGAAGCCCGGACCAGTTGAGGTCCGCGCCTTTGACCATGATGTCGCGCATGCCGTTCACGGCATAGGTGAGCGGCAGCACGTTCGACAGGTACTGAAGCACCGTCGGTTCACTCGAGACCGGAAAAATGATTCCCGAGAGCAACATCTGCGGCACGACGACGAGAGGGATGAACTGCACGGCCTGGAACTCCGAGCGCGCGAACATGCTGAGGAAGATGCCGAGGTTGACCGCGGCGATCGCCATAAGGGCTTCCATGCCGAAGATCAACAGCACGTTGCCGTGGTTCTGGATCTTCAAGATTGCCAGCGCGAAGACCAGCACCTCGGCCGCCTGTACCAGGGCCAGCACCGTAAAGCCGAGCATGTAACCAAGCACGATCTCGCCTCGCCGCAGGGGGCTCGCCATCAGGCGTTCGAGCGTGCCCTGTGATCGCTCGTTGAGGAACGAGACGATCGTGATCACAAAAACCAGAAAGAACACCACGAGGCCGACGAAGGCGGCGCCGAAGTAATCGAGCGTGTCGTAGTTGGAGCCGCCATAGAGGTACTTGATCCGCGGCTGAAAGCTGACGTTGCGCCCGTCGACCTGCGACGCAAGCGAGGTCATCGCCTGCTGCAGCGCCTGGATGACCGGGGAGTCCTCACCAGGCTGCGATCCTTCGAGGTGTACCTCCGGTGAGACCGTTCCGGCCGCGACCTTCGGAGTGAAGTCTTGAGAAAAAACGATGTATGCGACGAGCGAACCATCCCGGAGCTTCGCATCGCCCTGGGACGCGTCGATGTCGCTGGTTTTGATGTGAGTTGAGTGCCTCAGGACATCGGCGACCGCGGCGCCCGCTGGTCCGGAGTCCTGGTTAGCGATCCCCACCGCCGGCACGCTGGACGATCCGCGCATGAGATAGCCGAGCAGGCCAAGGATGACGATCGGCGCGACAAAGAGAAGCGCCAGCGTCCTGCGGTCGCGCCGGAATCCCTGCAGCAACCGACGGGTGATCGCCCGGACGCGGTGGCCGCTCATGACTCCTTCCGCCCGGCGAGTGCGAGGAAAGCCTCTTCGAGATTCTGCGATCCTCCCTGGACGCGGATGTCAGCGGGCGACCCCTCAGCGAGAAGGCGTCCGTACTGGATCAAGCCGAGTCGCTGGCACCGATCCGCCTCGTCCATCACATGGCTCGAAACGATGAGCGTCGTTCCCGCGGCCGCCATGCGGCGGAAGTACTCCCAGAACTGGACTCGGAGCTGTGGGTCGATGCCGACGGTCGGCTCATCGAGGAGGAGCAGCTCCGGACGGTGCACGAGCGCGCATGCGAGTGAGCATCGCTGGCGCATGCCGCTGCTCAGCGTCGCGACCACCGACCTCCGCCGGTCGTACAGCTGCACCAGCTCGAGCGCCTCCTTTACCCCGTTCTCGGCGCCGTTGATGGACGCGAAGAAGGCGACGTTCTCCTCCACCGAGAGCGCCGGATAGAGCGCGGCCTGCTGCGTCATGTAGCCGATGTGGCGGAGGACGGCGACGTTGGGCATCCGCTGACCCAGCACCGTGACTGTGCCGGCGTGTGCCTCGAGAAGGCCACAGACCAGGCGGATCAGGGTCGTCTTGCCGGCGCCGTTGGGACCCAGCAAGCCGTAGATCTCGCCCTGGCGCACGCGAAGCGTCACTCCATTCAGTGCTTTGAATGCGCCGAACGATTTGGAAACGTCGTCGACGTTCACCGCGTATGAGTCATGCATCGGCTTCCTCCTCGGTAGCCATGGCGCGAAGCCAGGTTTCGGCGAGCTGCGTCACAGCGGCTTCGCCATCGATGTCGAGTCGCAAGACCCGCTCCGCGATTGGTCGGGTCAGGATGTGAAAAAGGATCGGTCCGATGAACGACTGCAGCGCGAGTAACGGATGCATCCGCCGCAGGCGGCCCTCGGCCATCTGCGGAATCAGATACGCGACGAGCAGACCCACAACCCTGGTGATTGCGTCAGTGGCAGCCTCCTCTGTCTCGGGCCTCAGCCCGCTGACCTCGAAAAACAGCGCGCGGACGAGGCCTGCCCGGTTCTCGCCGCCCGAATACACGGCGCGGTAAGCCGTGCGCGCGAGCTCAGGCATCAGAACGGCGGGCGCTTCGTGTTGGTTGGCCAGGATGACCCGGCTGATCGGCTCGAGCGGTGAGTAGGTCTCGATCAAGCCGGTCAGCAGAGCGGACTTGCCGGAAAAGACCCGATACAGGGTGGCCCGCGAGACCGCCGCGCGATCCGCCAGGTCGTCCATCGAGAGCGCGATAAGGCCCTGTGCGCCCACTAGCTCGACGGCGGCGGTAAGGATCCGCTCCCGGGTGCCCGGTTCGGGCGCGGCGTCGAGCGCATCGAGCAGTGCCTCGCGGGACCTGAAGTGGCGGTAGAACGTTGCCCGGGACGTCCCGGCGGCCTGGGCAAAATCCGCCACCGTCGGCTTGCCTCCACGCGCCAGCACCGCCTGCGCGCGCTCCAGAATCCGCTGGCTGATCGAGATGGGGTGAGACTAGGCGAGACTGCCAGTCTCGTCAAGTGTCATTTACAGCCAGGGTTACGTTAGGGCGGCGCCTCCGAGGACCATCCGGACATGCGGTCGATCGAGATTGCGACCACCGGACCGCCCGGTCGGGCGCGCCGGTATTGCGGATACCTTGCGGCCAGCAGGTCGGTCGCGCGAACAGCTTGCGCACCGTCGGGCAGCAGTCGCGCTGTGCCATCGACGCGCACCCACCACAGCCTGGTCCAATCGTCTTCGTAGTGGTCGACGAGCACCGACACCGCCGGGTTGGCGGCGATGTTGCGCAGGCGTTTGAGATCTGTGGTTCGCTTTGTCTTGGCGTCGACCGCGAAGTAGATGGTGTCTTCGTCCACGGCAAAAGAGATCGGCACCAGGTGTGGTTTGCCCCCCGCGCCGACGGTGGCGAGGCGTGCGACCGTCGCGTCTGCGATGCGCTGTCGCATCGCCGTCGCATCCATTCAAGGAAGTATCGTTGAGCGGTGCAAAGGCTCCGGACGTACACGGTCGACGAAGCTAATCGCGAGCTTCCTCGCGTGCGCCCAATCGTCGCCCAGATCGCCGAGCTGTCAGCCCTCCGGCCGGATCTCGAGGAGCAGCTCCGCATGGCCGAATACGCAACGCAACGTCCCGGGGCCAACGGCGAGACACGGGAACGCGAGCAGCAGGCCCGGGATGCCGTTCAGGGCGCCGAGGAGGAGCTGCTGAAAGCCGTGCTGAACCTCAACAGCATGGGCATCCAGCTCAAAGG
Organism: Candidatus Dormiibacterota bacterium; assembly: GCA_035636935.1. Taxonomy (GTDB): domain Bacteria; phylum Chloroflexota; class Dormibacteria; order Dormibacterales; family Dormibacteraceae; genus 40CM-4-65-16. The sequence goes on from DASPYE010000052.1 coordinate 4,910, forward strand.
ACCGCTCGAGGGCCTGATCGACTTTCCCTCGTATCGCGAGGACGAGCTCGTCGAGCTGTGCTGGAGGCTGGGCGAGGAGCGGGTCGAGTACTGGCACCGGGTCGGCGAAGGCTTCGCCGGCCGCAAGAAGCTGTAGAGGCCCTCTAGCTCTTCTCCGGAACACCGCCTCTGATCGCCTCGTAGACCGCCTTCGCGATACCGGCGGCGTCGAGGCCGTGCGCCGTGAGGATCTCAGCCGCCTTTCCCTGCGGCAGAAATTCGTCCGGCAGCGCGAGCATGCGGACCCGGCCGGCCAGGCCATGAGGCGCGAGCGCTTCGAGCACAGCACCGCCAAACCCGCCCGACCCCACGTTGTCCTCCACCGTCAACACCACCGGATGCGCGCGCGCCCAGTCCGCGATGCGCGGGTCGACCGGCTTGATCCATCGCGCGTTGACGACCCCGCATGAGATGCCCTGCATCTCGAGTCGCGCCGCCGCCTCGCCCGCGACCTCCACCATGCGTCCCACAGCGAAGATGACTGCGTCATCGCCCTTGCGGATCTCCTCCCATCGGCCGACGGGCAGCGGTTCCACTGGTAGATCCGGCGTGGCCGGGACGGGTCCCCTCGGGTAGCGGATCGCCACTGGACCGTCGGTCGCGAGCGCAGTTTCGAGGAGGGCGCACAGCTCGGTGGCGTCCTTGGGCGCGGCGACCTTGAGGTTGGGGATCATGCGCAGGTACGACAGGTCGAAGATCCCGTGGTGGGAGGCGCCGTCTGGCCCGGTCACGCCCGCGCGGTCGATCACGAAGACGACCGGCAGCTTATGCAGCGCGACGTCCATGATCGTCTGGTCGAAGGCGCGGGCCAGGAACGTCGAATAGATGCAGACCACGGGGTGCATGCCCGCCATCGCGAGCCCCGCCGCAAAGGTGACGGCGTGCTGCTCGCAGATGCCGACGTCGAAGAAGCGGTCCGGAAATTCTTTGCCGAAGTTCAGCAACCCGGTCGATGAGGCCATTGCGGCGGTGATCGCGCAAACCTCAGGCCGTCTTGCCGCCGCGCTCATCAGCGCCTCGCCGAACACGTCGGTATAAGTAACCTCTGTAGTGCGTGGCCGGCCGGTCAGCGGGTCGAACGCGCTCACGCCGTGCAGCTTGTCGACGTCGTCGTCAACCGCTGGGCTGTAGCCGTGACCTTTCTCGGTGACGACATGGACGACCACCGGTTCGCGCAACTTCTTCGCGCGCGTCAACACTTCCTCGAGGGCGGGCTCGTCGTGGCCGTCGACCAGACCCGCGTACTTGATGCCCAGGCTCTCGAACATCGTCGACGGCTGAAGCAGCTGCTTCAGTCCTTCCTTCACGCGATACGCGGCCTGGTCTGCCGTCGAGCCGACGAGCGGGAGGTCGCGCAGCAGGCGCGAGATCTCGTCCTTGATCCTTTCGTAGCGAGGGTCGACGCGCAGCTGGGACAGGTGTCGTGCCAGGCCGCCGACGGTCGGCGCGTAGGAACGGCCGTTGTCGTTGATGACGATGATCAGGTTCGGCGGCTGCAGGTGCGCGATCTGGTTCAGCGCTTCGTAGGCCATCCCTCCCGTCAGGGCACCGTCACCGATCACTGCAACCACGAATCCTCCGATGCGCTTACGCAGCCGCGCCTCGGCGATACCCAGCGCGTAGCTCAGCGAGGTCGAGGCGTGGCTGTTCTCGACGAGGTCGTGCTCGGACTCCTTGCGAGAGGGATACCCCGAGAGCCCGCCCGCCTGGCGCAGCCGCGAGAAATCGGCCGCCCGGCCGGTGATGAGCTTGTGCACGTAAGCCTGGTGTCCGGTGTCCCATACGATCGCGTCCTTCGGGCTGTCGAAGACCCGATGCAGCGCGAAGGTGAGCTCGACCACACCCAGGTTGGGTGAGAGGTGGCCTCCCGTGCGGGAGGTCTGCTCGACCAGGAACGCCCGCACCTCGCCGGCGAGTTCGGAGAGTTTGGGCTGATCCAGCGCCTTCAGGTCGGCCGGGGAGTGGATCGCCTCGAGGATTCCCACTCTTCCGTTAACGCGCAGGGCGCGTCATGCGTTCCGGGGGGCGGGCGGCCAGGAGTCCGTTCCGCCTCGGGCCATCAGCTCGGCAAGCTCGATGCAAAGTCGTGTACCGGCACCGCTTGGGCCGCGGAGCACGGTGGTCAGCTCCTGGTTCGTGTTCCAGGCGGAAGCCGCGATGTCGATGTGCGCCCACGGCTTGCCGCCCGCGAACTCGGCGATGAACATGCCGCCCATGATCGTGCCGGCCTCGCCGTACTCGGAGTTGCGCAGGTCGGCGATCTGGCTGCCCAACAAGATGCGGTAGTCGGCGTAGATCGGCAGCCGCCAGACACGGTCCCCTGCCTCGCGCGACGCCCGCTCCACCACCGCCCAGAACTCGTCGTCGTTGCTGACGGCCGCGCTCGCAGCGTGGCCGATCGCGACGGTCGCGGCGCCCGTGAGGGTGGCGACGTCGACCATGTGGGTCGCGCCGTTTCGCAGTGCGTGGGTGAGCGCATCGGCAAGCACCAGTCGGCCTTCAGCGTCGGTGTTGACGACCTCGACTGTCTTGCCGTCGGCGCTGACCAGGACATCGCCTGGGCGCTGGGCGGACGGGCCGGGCATGTTCTCTGCGGCCGCAATGACCGCCATCACGTCAAGAGGCAGCTTGCGCGAGGCGATGACTTCGATCGCCGACAGGACTGCCGCGGCGCCCGACATGTCGTCTTTCATGCGGCTCATGTTCTCCGGGTCCTTCAGCGAGATGCCTCCCGTGTCGAACGTGATGCCCTTTCCGATCAGTGCGAGCACGGTGGCGCCCTCCCCCCGCGGTGGGGAGGATTCGTGGTTTCCGTGATAGCGAACGCGGATCAGGCGCGGCGGCTTGGCGGATCCGGCGCCGACGCCAAGGAGCAGGTTGTACCCGCCACTCTTGAGCTCGCCCGGCCCAAGGACCTCGATCTCGAGATTGTGGCGCTGCGCGATGCGGGTCGCTTCCTGCGCCAGGGCGTCGGGCGTCAGCTCGTTTGCCGGCGCGTTCTGCCATTCCCTGGCGCGGTTTGTCGCTTCGCCGTTCTCCTGTGCGGCGATGACCTCCGGCTCGCGTCCCGTCCCGAATCCGGCGAGCATCAGCTCGTCGATCTCTCGCCGCTCGGGCGCCTGACCGGTCTGTCTCGAGCGGCGCTCGAAAGTGCCCAGCACACAACCCTCGACAACAGCTTTCAGGCTGTCCATGCCCAGGGGTTCGGTGCGCAGGACGGCCATCCGTTTGTAACCCCAGGTCCGCGAAGCGCGGACGAGCTCGTGATGGGCAGAGCGCAGACGCTGGCCGTCGAGGTCGTGCTGCGCGCCGAGCCCATAGAGGATGACGCGACGCGGCGTAACTTTGCCCTGGGCGGGAATCGGCAGCACTTCGTGGATCCGGCCGCGGAACTCGGCGTTGACGACCATCTCGGACAGCACTCCGCCCATCGCGCGATCGAGCTCGAGGGCGGTTCCGGCGAGCTTCTGGCCGGTGACGACGGGGATCGCCAGCGCGTCGACGTTCAGCTCGGCGGCAGGCGCCGAGACCAACGAGATCTTCACGGCCTGTTAAGCGTAAAGGGGCGGACTTAGGCCAATGCCTGGTTAGCGGCGAGATGCTCGGCGACGAGCTCGACCACGTGGGCCACGCGAAGCTCCATGCCGCGTTTGCGCGCCGCGGCGGCGATATGCACCAGGCAGCCAGGATTGTCCGTCGCCACGACGGCCGCGCCGGTCTTGGCGATGGCGTCGAGCTTCCAGCTCGCCAGCCGTTCTGCGACGCGCGGCCACTCCAGGCTGAAACTGCCGCCGAAGCCGCAGCAGTTGGCGATGTCCGGCAGGTCGACCACCTCGTATCCGGCGAGCTCGAGCACGCGCCTCGGTTCGCTCTTCAGACCAAGCTGGCGCAGCGTCTGGCAGGAGTCGTGATAGGCGGTCTTCAAGCTCATCCGCTCGCCGTCCACCAGGCGCGGGTTGCGTTCCAAGAGCTGGAGGACGAACCGCGTCGAGTCGCGGAAGCGAGAGCGGAGGCTTTCGTCAGGCGAGAGGCCCCACTCAGCCGCGTCGATCGTGAACGCGCCGAAGCACGAGGCGGAGGGTGTGACGATCAGACCCTTGGAATCTCGAAGCGAAAGTGAAAGTTGGTTCGCCAGGTGGGCGCCCGTCTTGAAGTCGCCCGCATTCGCCGCGACCAGCCCGCAGCACCACTGAGCCTTGGGAAACCCAACCTTGAAGCCGGCGGCGGCCGCGATCCGCTCCAGCGCCGCGGCCGACTCGGGCCACATCCGGTCTGCCAGGCATGACGCGAAGATCGTGAGCGGCTCGCCATCGACCTCGGCGTGCTGCACTCGGTCGCGATAGGGAGCTCGCGCCAGACTCGGCGTGCCCTGGACGAGGCCGCTAAACGGCGCGGCCGTCCGCATCACGGCGTCGGCGAGGCGCGGTCGCTTCCACAGGCCGAGCACTGCGCGCTTGCGCAGCGACTTCCGGCCCGAGCGGCGATGCTCGAGGATCTGGCGCGGCAGCGGGATGTCGACCGGGCAGACCTCCTGGCAAGCGTTGCACTGAACGCACAGCGAGTTCGCAAGGTCGGCGTCCGCCACCCCGTGGTGGAACGGCGTCAACACCAGCCCGATCGGTCCGTTATAGATGTGGCCCCCGAACTGGTGCCCGCTGACGGCCATGAAAGCGGGGCACGCGTTGGAGCACGCGCCACAACGGATACATGTCAGGGCGTCGCGGAAGATCGGGTCTTCGAGCATCTTCTCGCGGCCGTTGTCGAGGATCACGCAGTGCACCTCGCGCGGCCCGTGCACCCCGATCGTCAGCGACTGCTCGATGTCCGCCGAACGCGACGGGCCCGTGATCCAGTTCACGTAGCTGCTGATCAGCTGGCCGGTGGCGCTTCGGGGCAGCATCCGCAGGACAGCCACCGCGTC
>DASPYE010000053.1:0-23340 GCA_035636935.1 Candidatus Dormiibacterota bacterium
GACGACCAGTCGAACTTCCCCTCGAACGTTCCCAAGACGAAGCTTTCGGGGTTCACGCCGAACATCGAGGCGATCGCCGGCTACGCGCCGGACCTGGTGGTGGCGGCGGATGACCTTGGCGGTCTGGTGCACGGCATGCAGGCGCTCAACGTCCCCATCCTCATCGAGCCTGCGGCCAAGAACATGGACGACTCGTATCTGCAGATCCGGCAGCTCGGAGCAGCCTCAGGGCACCCGTCCGAGGCGGACTCGCTCGTGGCGAAGATGCGATCGCAGGTCGGCGCCTTCGTGGCCTTGGTGTCCAAACCGGCTCGTCAGCTGCGCGTGTACCACGAGCTGGACAACACGTACTACTCGGCGACCTCGGCCACGTTCATCGGGCAGGTGTACAAGCTGCTCGGACTGACCAACATCGCCGACGCCGCGACCTCCGCCACCTCGGACTATCCGCAGCTGTCGGCCGAGTTCATCGTGGCGTCGAATCCCGACCTGATCGTGCTGGCGGACACGAAGTGCTGCCAGCAGGATCTGCGCACGGTCGGTGCGCGCCCCGGTTGGGCTGTGATCACAGCGGTCAAAACGGGCCAGGTGATCGGGGTCGACGACGACATCGCGTCGCGGTGGGGACCGCGAATCATCGACTTCATGCAAGCCGTCGCGACCCATGTCCAGCAGGTCGAGAAGGCGGCGTGACGGTCGGAGTCAAGCTCTCGGCGAGGCGCTTCGCAAGCGGCAGTCCCGTGGTGCTCCGCGGGCTGCCGCGGCTCCCTTGGATCTGGGCTGCAGCCGGCTGTGTCGCCCTGCTCCTTTGCTGCGCGATCGGTGTGCTCGCAGGCCCCGTCCACATCGGGGTAGGCACGGTCGCGCGGGCCCTGCTGGCTCCTCTCCCATGGTTCGGTAGCTCCTCGTCGATCGATCCGGGCCAGGCCAACATCCTGTGGTCGTTGCGTTTTCCGCGGGTCGTCCTGGGCGTCCTGGTCGGAGGCACCCTGGCGGTGGCGGGCGCTGCCTATCAAGGCGTGTTTCGCAACCCGCTCGCCGACCCCTACCTGCTCGGAGCTGCCGCGGGGGCGAACCTCGGTGCCACGCTGGCGATCGCCTTCGCCCCCGGCACCTCGGTGTCCGGCATCAACATCGTTCCGCTTGCGGCGTTCGCCGGCGCGGGAGCCGCCGTGGCCGGGGCCTATGCCCTTGGCCGCAGCGTCACCGGCCTCAGGTCGGCGACAGGATTGATCCTGGCCGGCGTGGCCATGGCGACTTTTTTCAATTCGATCCAGTCGTACGTCCAGCAAACGCAGACCAGCTCCATCCGCCAGGCCTACTCGTGGATCCTCGGGCGGCTCGTCACCGCGGGGTGGGATGACGTGCTGTTGGTGCTCCCCTACGTGGTTCTGAGCGTGGCCGTGATCTTCTTGCACCGCCGGCTGCTCGACGCCCTGACGCTTGGCGAGGACGAGATCACGAGCCTTGGTATCTCGACGCGCAGGATCCGTCTCATCGTGGTCGTCGCGGCCACGCTGGGCACCGCGGCGGTGGTGGCGGTGGGCGGGACGATCGCGTTTGTCGGCATCATCATTCCGCACACGATCCGCCTGCTGGTCGGCCGCAGCTATCGCGTCGTGATTCCTCTGTCGGTGCTCTTCGGGGCCGCGTTCCTGGTCCTGGCCGATACCGCGGCGCGCACGATCGTTGCCCCGGCAGAGCTCCCGATAGGCGTGATCACGGCGTTCCTCGGGGCGCCGTTCTTCATCGTCGTCATGCGCTCGACTCGGGGGGCGCCGCTATGAGCTCGGTCGTCCTCACCTCCGTTGCGGTCAGCTACGAGGGCCGGCCTGTGGTGCGGGACCTGGATCTGACGGTTGCGTCCGGCGAGTGGCTGTCGCTGATCGGGCCCAACGGTGCGGGCAAGACAACGATCCTGCGTGCGATCGCCCGCCTCGTGCCTTTTCAGGGCGACATCGTGATCGGCGGACGCCCCGTCACCGGACTGAGCTCGCGAGATCTCGCGCGCGGCATCGCGATGCTGGTCCAGGAGCCGCAGATGCCGGCCGGGATGACCGTGTCGCAGTACGTCCTGCTGGGCAGGTCACCGCACCTTGGGTACCTCGGTAGAGAAAGCTCGCATGATCGGCGGGTCGTGAAAGATGTCCTGCGCAGGCTTGCGCTTGAAGAGCTTGCCGCGCGCCCATTGGACAAGCTGAGTGGTGGCGAGAGGCAGCGGGCGGCCATCGCGCGGGCACTGGCGCAGGGCGCGCCGATCCTCCTGATCGACGAACCGACGACGTCTCTGGATGTCGGGCGCCAGCAATCCGTGCTCGAGCTGATCGATCAGGTCCGCCGCGAGCAGGAGCTGACGGTGATCGCGGCCATGCACGAGCTCACGCTCGCCGGCCAGTACTCGGACCGCCTTGCCCTCCTGGTCGAAGGACGCCTGGTCGCGACCGGGACCGCTGCGGAAGTCCTGACCGAACCGGCTATCTCCGCCCACTATGGGGCTGAGGTCAGGGTGATCGACATGAACGGGTCGGGAACCGCGGTGATACCCGTGCGCCGATGAGCTCGCAAGAGGTGCCGTTGCACGCACCGCCGCGCGCGTCGCGGAAAGCCCAGTCGGTCGTGATCGTGAACACGGGGAATGGCAAGGGCAAGTCGACGGCGGCGTTCGGCACCGCGCTGCGCGCGGTCGCGCGCGGCTGGAGGGTGTGTGTGATCCAGTTCATGAAGTCCGACAAATGGAAGGTCGGCGAGAAAGAAGCAGCCACCAGGCTCGGAGTCGAGTGGTGGACGATCGGCGACGGGTTCACATGGGATTCGCGCGACCTCGACCGCACCGAGGCAATCGCGCGCGAGGCCTGGCGGGTCGCCCAGGAGAAGATCCAGGCTGGGGATTACGGCCTTGTCGTGCTGGACGAGATCACATACCCGATGAACTGGGGCTGGATCTCCACGGAGGAGGTCGTGGCGACGATCGCGGCTCGACCGGTATCGGTGAACGTGATCGCGACAGGGCGCGACGCTCCCCCGGCGCTCATCGAGGTGGCCGATACGGTGACCGAGATGCGCAACCTGAAGCACGCATTCGATCGCGGTGTCCGCGCGATCCGCGGCATCGACTTCTGATGGGGTACGTCCTGCTCCTGGGAGGTGCCCGGAGCGGGAAGTCGCGCCTTGCCGACCGCCTGGGCCGCCAGGCGGAAGGTTCCGTGACCTTCATCGCCACCGCCACGGCGGACGACGCTGAGATGGCTTTGCGCATCGAGAGGCACCGCAGCGGGCGGCCGGCCGAGTGGTCGACGGTGGAGGCGCCACTCGAGCTGCAGGCGGCGATCGACTCCGCTCCGGAGAGGGATTTCGTGATCGTCGACTGCCTGACCCTTTGGGTGTCCAACCTGATGGGCGCGGGTCGGAGCTCTGATTCGATCCTTGCGCTGGCCGGCGAGGCCGCGCGCACTCTGGCTCATCGGCGTGGAGTCGTCGTCACCAACGAGGTCGGACTGGGCATCGTGCCCGGCAACGAGCTGGCGCGGGCCTATCGCGACCTGCTCGGCGCGGTCAACGTCGCTTTTGCCGATTGCGCCGAGCGTTCGCTGCTGATGGTCGCCGGTCGCGCGCTCGAGCTGAGGTCGGTAGATCCGATCATCGACCCGATCATCCCGCGGACGTGACGATCCGCTCGCTGCGCGCCGCCATGTCCTTTCTCACCGTGCTCCCGGTGGCCAACGCCGACGGCAGCTCGGGCGAGCGGCTCGGCCGCGCCTACTTCCCGGCGATTGGAGCCCTCATCGGCCTGGCCGCCGGCGCCACGTTCGCCATCCTCAGCGCGGTCACGTCTCCCCTCCTGGCCGCGGCGTGCGCGGTCGCCTTTCTGTGCGTGTTGACGGGCGCCATTCATATCGACGGCCTCGGCGACGCGGCGGATGGCTTGCTGGGGGGCGGGGATCCCTCGCGCCGCCTGGAGGTGATGCGCGACCCGCGGCTGGGAACCTTCGGGGTCACAGCGATCGTCGTGGTTCTGCTGCTGGATGTAGCCGCGCTGTCGTCGATGTCGCCCGCCCGGGGGCTCGCCGCGCTCGTGGTCGGCGGCGCGCTGTCGCGCCTGGCCACCCTGTCGGTGATCGCTTCCGTCCCTTACGTCAGGAGCACGGGATTGGGGGTTGCGGCGTGGGACGCAAGGCATCGCGGGCTGGACCTCGTGCTTGGCTCGGCCACGGCCCTGGTCGCCGCCGCGATCGATTGGCGGCGGGCACTGATCGCCCTTCCGCTCGTGGGCCTGACAGCCCTTGCCGTCGCGGCTCTGGCCCGTCGCAGGTTGGGCGGTGCGACAGGTGACGTTTGCGGCGCCACCGCCGAGCTGTGCCAGCTCGCGACTCTGCTCGTGTTCGCGGTTCGCTGAACCGGGGATTAGAGGCGGTGGGCGACGGAGGCGGTGGGGGGACGGAGGCGGTTGCGCGACGGAGGCGGTGGGCGACGGAGGCGGTGGGGCGACGGTCCGCGGGATCAATAGCTTGCGCTCAAGCGCAAATAGCCGGTCTCTTTGGTCACCGGCATCGCAAAGGCGAAGCGGTCCGCGACGAGCGCCAGCTCGAGGTCGTGGGCCGGAAAGCCTGGCCAGGTTCCGCTGAGCACGCGCCGGTAGCGTTCGCTCTCGCGGAGCGACCGGAGCAGACGATCCAGGTCCGGATGGTCGCCGTGGATCACCGCCTCGATGTAGCGCGCGCACGCGTGGTCCTCGGGGTGGTCGGCGGATGCCACGATCGTCAGCGTCTCCGGGTTCCTTAACACGCAGGCTTGCGCCGTGGCTGTGGCGACGACCAAGCTCGAGGCGAAGATGTCGCCACCCTGGACGGCAGCCGCTGCTTGCGTGCCCGCCGTCGACCGCTGGATCAGCACGCGACCCTGGAGGTCCTGCTCGACGATCATCGTCGGCGAGTTGCTGATCGGGATTCCCTCGACCGGGAGGGCGTCCTCTTCTGCACACAGGAGTGCATCAGGCGTCGTGGCGGCCAGCGCGCGGGCCTCCGCGACCGTCTCGACAAGACGGCACTCGCGCGCACCGCCGGCGAGCGCGTAAGCGCTGACGGTGAACGCGCGGAGGACGTCGATCACGACCACAGTGCCGCGTGCCCGGCGTGCACCTTCGATACCGGTGACGTGGATGATGTTCACGTGTCTGGGCCTGAGGTCGGTGAGCCTCCCCGCCCGTTTGGGTTTGAGCAGATCGCCGACTGCGGCTCGATGAGAGTTGTCGGTCTGCGCCTCCAGCCCGGCCAGTCGGTGCCCGAGCATCGCAACGCGATTCCCGTCGCGCTGATCGTCACGGGCGGCAGCCTGCATTTCGACGACGGCACCGATTCAGGCGACGTTGGGCCTGGGGAGATGTTGCTGATCAACCCTGGAGAGCGACACACGTATCGCGCCGACGTCGTGACGTCCGCGTACCTCGTGTTCGCCGGCATTCCCGGGGTGCGGAGCCGGACGTGGACGTTGCGCCATAAGGCGTAGCGGCATAGGGCGTGGCGGCGTGAGGCGTGGGCGTAGCGGCGTGAGGCGTGGCGGCGTCAGGCGTAGCGGGAATCAGGACGCGTTCCACAAGGCGATCACCTGCCCGCGCTCTCCGTCGCGCAGCATGCACAGCGTCGCGACATCGAGCCACAGCCCCGTGGCGACCGTGATGTCGGCGTGGATCCAGGCCGCACCGACGGCGCGAAGGATGTGCCCATGCGCGAATGCGAGGACCCTGCCCTCGCCGCGGCTCGAGGCGAGTTCGGTGAAGCGCTCTGCCCGGGCGTAGATCTGGGCGGGCGTCTCGCCGCCGGGGGAGCCGTCTTTGTACAGCTCCCAGCCTGGGTCTTGCTGGTGGATCTGTTGGGAGGTAAGGCCCTCGTAGCGGCCGTAGTCGACCTCCTGGAGCAGTGGGCTGATCTGGGGATCGGCGAATCCGGCAAGCTCGGCCGTGCGACGCGCGCGCAGCATGGGGCTCGAATAGACGACATCGAACTGCAACGCGGTGAGGCGGGGACGAAGCGCCTTCGCCTTGTCCTCACCCTTCGGCGTCAAGGGTATGTCGGTGCTCCCGGTGTGGCGACCAGAGGAGCTCCACTCGGTCTCGCCATGGCGCGCGAGGTAGATCTCGAGCGTCAGGCGGGCTTGCCCATCATCTCGGGACGGCCGGACCGCAGCGAGCGGCCTGCGCTTTCGATGACCGCCCCCGCCCGCACCCGTTGACCGGGCCGCACGCAGACAAGGCCCACGGCCGCCTGCGCGCCCTGCGGCTTCAAGGCGTCGTTGACGGCCGCCAGGACACGATTGGCGGCGTGAGCGGTGCCGGCCACATCGGTGTCGGGCAGGATCGCGAGCAGCTGGGGGGGCGTGCGCCCCAGGACTCCGGGCGTGTCGACGTCGCGGACGGTGCTGGCGAGCGCGGCGGCCATCGTCTTGAGGGCTTCGTCGGCGGGCAGTGACCCGTTGGCCTCGATCAGGAGAACGCCGAGGTTGCGCTGGTAGCGGTGCGCGCGGGCCAGCTCATCTTCGAGCACGGGGCGCACGAACCTGTCGTTGAAGAGGCCCGTCGTGCGGTCGACGATGTGCAACGGTTCGGCCTGGGGATCGTCAGCCCTTACTCCACAAGAGGGACAGAAGACCGCGCCGCGAGGTAGTGGCGATCCGCAGGCCTGGCAGGTTTGCGCCTCGGGCCGCCGGCGGAGAAAATCGCCAATCGGCATTCGGTAAAGCCTATCAGTCGTGTTTGCCATGCCTTTTTGATCCTCTTAACAGGCTGAGTTGCGCTTGGTGTTTGCGAATCCTAGGCTCGATCGAGGTGAGCCGGCGGGGGAGGGAACGGCACGATGGAGGAAGGGAGGGCCCGAGGTGAGGTGCGAAAAGTTAGGGGAGCGGTCCTCAGCCGACGGCGGCGGCGGCCGTCGCAAGCCAGCTCTCGGCCCACGCCGAGACTGCGGAGAGCACTGGCTCGAGTGCACGCCCGCGTGCGGTCAATCGATAGCTAACCCTCACCGGCGGTCCAGGGTCGACGAGACGCTCGACGATGCCTTCTGTCTCGAGCTCGCGAAGACGTTCCGTCAACACTCGGTCGCTGATGCCAGGGATGCCCGCGAGCAGTTGATTGAAGCGAGCAGGCGCAGGGATGAGAGCTTTGACCACCGCCCCGGTCCAGCGTTTTCCTATCAGCTCGATCGCGCGCTGAAAGGTGGCGCTGTAGTCGAGGCCCCCTCCGACCATGGGGAGAGATTCTATGCGGTATCGCAAGTCTCGGAAAGGACCCGGCTGGTGTTTTCCACAAGAAAATTTTTCAGGCGACAATCAGGGTCGGTGATTACTTGGCCGGCCATCTCAGGAGGGCTTGGAAAACTTCAGGTGAGCAGGCTCACGAGGTGTCCATGGAGCTGAAGGATCGGGTCATCGTGGTGACCGGCGCCGCGCGAGGAATCGGTCGCGCGCTTGCCACCAGGTTCGCCTCGGCGGAGCCCCTCGCCGTCTTCGTCGCGGACATCGATGGCCTTCGACTCAACAAGGTCGCGGAAGAAATCGGGGCAACCGCTATTCAGTGCGATGTTTCCCGCGAGACCGACATCCATCACCTCATCACGCATGTTGAATCGACTCATGGCCGCATCGACATTTTCTGTTCGAACGCGGGGATCGCGGTCGGAGGTGGTCCAGAGACAGCCAATGATCAGTGGCAACGCATCTGGGACGTCAATGTGATGTCTCATATTCTTGTCGCGCGACATCTTCTGCCGGGGATGCTCGCTCGGAAAGAGGGCTACATCGTCGGAACGGTGTCGGCGGCAGGCCTCCTGAATCATTTCTTCGCGGCTCCCTATGGCGTCAGCAAGGCAGCCGCCCTTTCCTTCTTCGAATGGCTTGCGATCGTGCATGGTGATGCCGGGATTCGCGTCTCCTGCCTGTGTCCGCAGGGGGTCAAAACGGACATGCTCGCGGCCGAGCAGGCCCAACTCGGGGTGAACTTCCTGACGGACGGCGCGCTCGAGCCTGAAGCGGTGGCCGAAGCGGTCGTCCAGGGCCTCGCGGAAGAGCGATTTCTCATCCTGCCCCATCCCGAGGTCGCCGAATACTTCCGACGCAAGGCGGATGACTACGATCGGTGGCTGCGCGGGATGCGCCGGCTCCGCAAACGCCTGGTTGTGGCTCCGCGCTGAGTGCGCTGGCTTGCCGTCGTCGCGGGCGTTGCACTGATTGCGCTTGCGGTCGCCGCGGTCACTCGCGTGTCGGACACGCGAGAGGGCCTGTTCGCCGAGGTCATCACGCTACTAGGCGCGCTCGCAGGGATTAGCCTTTTGATCTATGGATTCGCGGCGAGGCGCAGGCCACGCTTGGCACCCTCAACTGCCGCAAAAGTCTTCCAACCCCAGACCCGTAGTCGATCGTCGAGGGATCTGAAGCTGGGAAGCGGCGGCATAGCGCTATCGGTCGTGCTCGTTGTCGGGCTTGCCATCAGCGGAGGATTCTTGTGGGCCGCACTTGGCACGGCCCTTCTGCTGCCCATGATCTCGGGCAGCGTGTACCTGTGCGTGCGCTACCTGCGCGCTAGTCCTTGAGCGACAGGACCTCTCCAACGAGGTAGAGCGATCCGCCGACCAGCACGTTGCCCGCCGGGCCGGCGAGCTCCCGTGCCGCGGCGAGAGCGGCTCTTGCCGAAGGTGCCACATGCGCGTCCTGGCCGTAGAGCGCGGCCAGATCTTCAGGGGCGATCGCGTGGCCCTGCGCGCTTGTTGCTTCGGTGAATACCACCGCGTCTGGGCGCAGCGTGCGAAGGGCGCCGAGGAGCTTGACCGGGTCGCGCTCGCTCAACATCCCGAAGACCGCAACAAGCTTCTCTGAGCCGATGAGCCGGCGGAGCGCGGTACCCGCCTTGACCATGGCAGCCGGGTTGTGGCCTCCATCGACGATCACGCGTGGGCGCTGGCCGATCACCTGCAGTCGTCCCGGCCAATAGGTCGATGCGAGCCCTTCGCGAATGGCGTCGTCTCCCACAACTCCGAGCAGGTGCGCGGCGGCAATTGCGAGCGCGGCGTTTGCCGGCTGATAGTCGCCGACCAATGGAAGTCGAAGATTGCGGTGCGCAAAATGCGGACCTCTGACGTTCAGCTCGTGTCCCTCCCAGCCCAATGAGACCGCCTCGACGATGACATCGTGACCGAGGCGCCACAGCTGCGCGGTCATTGCCTCCGCCTGCGCCTCGACGATCACGAGAGCTTCACCTTCGCAACCCGTCACCACCCGGTTCCCCCGCTTGATGATGGCCGCCTTCTCGAGCGCGATCTCTCCAATGGTGTTGCCGAGGTATTTCTGATGGTCGAGGTCGACATTGGTGATGATCGCAACCCCGAGGTCGAGTGCGTTGGTCGCGTCGAGCCGTCCTCCCAGACCCACCTCGCACACCAGGAGCTCAATCCGCGGAGCGAGATATGCGACCGCCATCGCGGTGAGCATCTCGAACTCGGTGGCGGGGCCCATTTCCGACGCCACCTGATCCAGAGTCGGCATCAGAGTTTCCAGAGTCACGACGAAAGCGTCTTCGGTGATCGGGCTGCCGTTGAGCTCGATTCGCTCCGTGTACGAGATGAGGTGTGGCTTGGGCATGAATCCCACGTTGTGGCCCGCCGTGCGAAGGATCGACGTCAGGCACGCCCCGGTGGATCCCTTGCCGTTTGTGCCAGCGATCAACGCTCCGCGAAGCTCTCGGTCCGGCGCGCCGAGCCGGTCGAGGATGGCGCGGGTTCGCTCGGTCCCGAGCTTCATCGCAAAGCGCCCTTGCTTCGAGATGAAGTCGAGGGCTTGCTGGTAGGTCAGGCGCGAGCGCTTAGCATGCACGGCGTGAAAACGGTGTCATATCGTCACACCGCATATCCGAGCGCCTGGCTCGCGGGAGCCTGCGGCTTTCTCTATTCGGTGTCATTCGTGCTGATCAGCAAGGCGTCGCCCAACCTCGGCGCCGGCCTGAGCGGATTCTTTCTTCTCACCGGCGGCATCTTCGGCGCGAGCGCCCTGCTCGGCCTCTACGTGCGCCTTGCGTCTGCGGGCGGCGGCTATGCGCTGTGGGCGCTGGTTTTTGGCCTCGCCGGCGCGCTGGCCGCAACCTTGCACGGCGGCTACGACCTCGCTAACGCGATTCATCCCCCGGACCAATCGACGACGCTGCCCAGCGCCGTGGACCCTCGTGGTCTCGGGACTTTCGGCATCGCCGGTCTCGCTGTCCTCGCCTTCGCTTATCTCATGAGTCGCGACTCGGCCTTTCCCTCGAACCTGGCCTACCTTGGATATCTGTCCGGCGGGCTTCTGGTCGCGATTTATCTCGCTCGCCTGATCATCCTCAGCCCGGCAAACCCGATCGTCCTCGCGCCCGCGGCTCTGGAAGGATTCATCGTGAATCCTGCCTGGTACATCTGGTTGGGTTTCGTCCTGCGCCGCGCGGCCTAGCCTTTCCGCCGGACCTCGGCCTCGTACGTGTTGCGGATCAGCATCGCGCGCGTCATCGGACCGACACCACCCGGGTTGGGGGTGAGCCAACCGGCCACGTTTTCGACGCCGGACCCAAGGTCGCCGACCTGGTGGCCGTCGACCCAATTGGTGCTGACGTCCACGACGACGGCCCCCGCCTTGACCATCTCCTTGCTGACAAGGTTGGCGCGGCCGGCTGCGGCGACGAGGATGTCGGCGGTCAACGTGTGACTCCCGAGGTCCTTCGTTCGCGTGTGACACAGGGTCACGGTCGCGTGCCGTTTGAGCAGCAGCAGAGCAGTCGGCTTGCCGACGAGGTTGCTGCGTCCTACCACCACCGCGTTCGCGCCCTCGATCGCGATACCGGAGCGCAGCAGCAGCTCGATGATGCCGGCGGATGTGCACGGTTCGACGCCTCCGGGCAGCCCGAGCGCAACCAGACCCGCGTTGAGCGGATGGAAACCGTCGACGTCCTTGACGGGATCCAGTGCGAACACGATTCGCCGCATGTCGATCTGTTTGGGCGTGGGCTGCTGGATCAGGATCGCGCTTACCTTCTCGTCGCGGTTCAGACGCTCGACCAGGGAGAGCAGCTCGTCGGTGGTCGTGGTCGAGGGCAGGCGGTGGTCCTCGGACTCGATGCCCACGCTGTGCGCGTTGCGTTGCTTCAGCTCGACGTATTTCGCGGACGCGGGATCCTCACCCACGAGCACCGTCGCGAGCAGCGGACGCGTGCTGCCTCGAGACACGCGCTCGCTGACAGCCCCGGTCACCTCTTCGTAGATCTGTTTGGCGATGGCTCTTCCGTCGAGCACGCGGGCGGTCACTCGAGACCGAGCTCGCGTCTGGCAGCGTCGGTGACGACCCGCATCACGTCCCGCAGATCGATGCTTCGCTCGCGGGCGATCCGTCGGCAGTCTTCGTACTCCGGTGCGACGTCGACGGCGCGGCCACCGAGCTCCTTGACCTTGACGCGTGCCGAACCAAGCGGGGTCTCGACTTCGATCACCCGCCGGCCCGCGATGACTCGATCGACGTGGGCAAGCCGCAGGCCGAGCGTCGTGCTGTGCCGCAACAGATGGTCCGTCAGCGAACCGACCAGCTCGGTCGGCGCCATCACGGTCAGCAGGTGTCCCGGCCGGCCTTTCTTCATGAGTGCAGGCACGACGGTCACATCGAGCGCTCCCGCGCTCATCAGGTCTTCGCACAGGGCGGCGATCAGGTTCGGCGCCATATCGTCCAGGTTCGTCTCCACGAGCGTCACGGCGGTTTCGCCAGGGACCTCGTCGCCGAGCCAGACCGCGAGGGCGTTGCCTGGCGCCTCATGCGACCCGATGCCGTAACCGACGCGCCGTAGCGACATGCTGGGTCGCTTGAAAGTCGCACACGCGGCGAGGATCGCCGCACCAGTCGGCGTCACAAGCTCACGAGTCTCATCGGTCGGTTGCAAGACCGCGCCTGTGCCTTCGATGACACGAAGGCTGGCGGGAGCGGGGAGCGGCATCCCGCGCTTGATTCCCCGCGGAGCGGGCAATGGCGACGCGAAGACCTGGCTCACGTCAAGCGCTTGGAGGAGCCAGAAGGCGCCCACCACGTCGACCAGGGTGTCCGCGCCGCCGAGCTCATGCAGGTGGACTTGCTCTTCCGGCAGGCCGTGAATCTCCGACTCGGCGCGTGCCAAGCGGTTGATGGCATCGAGGGCCTGAGTCTTCACCGAATCCGGCGCGTCCGCCTGCTCGACCACTTCTCGCAGCACCGGCACGGTTCGCTCGACGCGGTCCCTCACGGCGACCAGGACGCGGGTCCCTGCCGCGTGGCCTCGGGCCTCCCGACGGACTTCGACTGTGACCTCGTCGCCCAGGCGAAGCGATTCCACAACGGCGTCGAGCAGCGCACTGTCCGCGCCGCAGTCGACGAGCGCGCCGAGCGTCATGTCGCCTGAGATTCCAGCGAAGCAATCGAAATAGGCAATGGTCATGCGCGCGTCCTATTAATGCGTACGGCGGCCGCCTCGATTGGTTGCATGCTCGCCGGACGTTTGGCCACGCGCACTGACACAGTCTTGACCCGCGGCATGGTCAGGATTCGGTCGGCGATCGCGGCGGCCAGCGACTCAAGCAGCTTCTTCGATTCCCCTTCGATGACTTCGCGAGCCGCCGCGCGGACCTGCGTGTAGTCGATCGTGTCGGCGAGGTGGTCGGTACGTCCAGGCCCGGAGAGATCGGCGTCGATCTCGATGTCAACCTTGAACTCCTGTGGCTGGTCGCGCTCGGCGTCACCGACGCCATGGCGCCCGTGGAAGGACATACCTCTCAGCTCGATGCGATCCATCCTGCCCAATTGTCTGGAAATACACTGTGCGGCGTGATTCACGCAGGCATACACGTCCGGGCCGCGACCGAAGAAGACCTGGCCGCGATCAACGACATCTACAACCACTACGTCCTCGAAGGGCACTACACGTTCGACCTGGAACCGACGAGCCTGGATGCTCGCCGCGAGTGGTTCGGCCACTACCACGACACCGGCCGGCACCGGCTCCTGGTCGCGGTCGACGACGGCCGGGTCGTGGGTTATGCATCGAGCAGCCGGTTCAAATCGCGGCCGGCGTACCAGACGTCTGTGGAGACGAGCGTCTACCTCGCTCCCGAGGTGATCGGCGGGGGCGCCGGCTCCCGACTTTACGAACGGCTCTTCGACTCCCTCAAAGGAGAGGACCTGCACCGGGCCTATGCCGGCATCGCTCTTCCGAACCCGGCGTCGATTGCGCTCCACGAAAAGTTCGGATTCAAACGAGTCGCCCTCTTCACAGAGCCGGGCCGGAAGTTTGGCCGTTACTGGGACGTCGCCTGGTACGAGAAACCGTTGCATGCGGAGTCTGTCTCGCCGGACTAGAACCGGACTCCGGCCGGAGTACTTGTAGCCGGATATACTCTGGCGTATATTCCATTTGGAATATGACCGAATCCGAGCCGGAAGTTTCCCCTCTGGCGCTCTCGATCCTTCAGCTCCTGGACGAGCGGCCGATGCATCCATACGAGCTCGCCTCGACGATGCGGGACCGCCACCACGACGAGTTCATCCGGCTCAACTTCGGATCGCTGTATCACACGGTCGAGGTGCTCGAGCGCAACGGGTGGATCGTGCCAGCCGAGCGCGAGAAAGAAGGCCGGCGGCCCGAGCGGACAATCTACCGACTCACCAAGTCAGGTCGGGACGTGCTGGTCGGCGTGGTAAGTGACATCCTCGCCCGTCCGCGGCGCGAGTACCCGCACTTCGCGGCCGGCCTGATGTTCATGCATCACCTCAGTGCCTCCGCAGCCGCGCAACATCTGCGTAACCGGACGCTCGCGCTGAAGGCCACGACGGAAAAGCTCAACGGAATCCTGGCCGAGGTTCGGGCTCAGGGTGTCGGGCGCCTCGCCCTGATCGAGCTCGAACACAAAATCGCGATGCTCGACGCCGAGCGCAGGTGGGTGACCAACCTGGAAAAAGAGATCAACGACGGAAGGTTGGAGTGGAACGTCGGTACCGATCCCGACTATGAACATTTGAGGAGGAAACATGGCTCGCGCGCGCACTAACCCCTGGCTCGTGCTTCTCGTTTTGACCACGGGATTTTTCATGATCATGCTCGACACCACGATCGTGAACGTGGCGATCCCGGCCATGAGCACCGGGCTCAACACGACGCTCGATCAGATCCTGTGGGTCCTCAACGCGTATGTGCTCGTGTACGCGGTGCTGCTGATCACGGCCGGTCGCCTCGGTGACCTGTACGGGCAGCGCAGCTTGTTCGCGATCGGACTGTTCATCTTCACGGTCGCTTCGGCGCTGTGTGGCCTCTCGCAAGACCCGGCCCAGCTGATCGCCGCGCGCATCCTGCAGGGAGTCGGCGGTGCGCTCCTCACGCCACAGACCCTGGCCATCCTGACATCGATCTTTCCTCCCGAGCGGCGCGGTGCGGCGTTTGGAATCTGGGGCGGCGTCGCGGGCCTTGCCACGGTGGCTGGACCAACCTTGGGCGGCGCGATCATCACCTACATCGATTGGCGCTGGATCTTCTATATCAACGTGCCGATCGGAATCGCGGCTTTGATCGCCACTTTCGCGATCATCCCCGACCTCCGCCCTGGCCGCCATCACGGCTGGGACGTCATCGGCATCATCGTCGCCACCGCGGGACTGTTCGCGATCGTCTTCGGCCTGATCGAGGGCGAGCGGTACAACTGGGGCCAGATCGGGTCTTATCCGATCACCATCCCGGAAGTCATCGGGGCAGGCGCGGTGCTGATGGTCCTCTTCATCATCTGGGAGCGTTACCAGGCCGAGCCGCTGGTCCCTCTTTCCCTCTTTGCCGATCGCAATTTCGCGGTTGCGAACTGGATCTCCGCGGCGATCAGCTTCGGCATGCTGAGCATGTTCCTGCCCTTCACCATCTACCTGCAGTCGGCGCGCGGTTTCTCGGCCCTCGTCGCCGGGTTGACGCTGGCGCCGATGTCGCTTACCTCGATGGTCACAGCGCCGTTCGCGGGCCGCTTTGCGGATCGCGTCGGGGGCAAGTACATCCTGATGGCGGGGATCACGCTCTTCACGATCGGCATGGGCACCATGGCGTTCGTTGCAGGCCCTGACTCGACCTGGATCAACTTTCTTGCACCCGCGATCGTCGCCGGACTTGGCATAGGGATGACCTTCGCGCCCATGACCACAGTGGCGATGCGCAATATCGAGCCGCGCGTGGCCGGCGCCGCGTCTGGCGTGCTCAACACGATCCGCCAGCTGGGCGCCGCCATCGGCAGCGCCGTGGTCGGCGCGCTTTTGCAGAACCAGCTGGCCACCACGCTGCACAACCAGGCAGTCAGCCACGCGAGTGCGCTGCCGGTGGCGTTCCGCGATCAGTTCGTGGCCGCGTTCACGAACGTTTCATCGAAGGGGTTCGAGATCGGCGCGGGCGAGAGTGGAGCGCGCCTGCCTGCCAACATCCCACCGACGGTGGCCGCGCAAGTCGAGGCGATCGCGCACGCGGTCTTCGTGAGCGCATACATCGATGCGATGAAGGCGACGTTTGTCCTCCCAATCGCATTTCTTGCCCTCACCGCACTGACGACGCTTCTGATCAAGAGGCGCAAGCGAGTCACCGCAGTGCAGCCAGTGGAACAGAAAGAGGAAGTCAGGATCGCGGCCGGCTAGACGGACTCCTCGCTTTTAGAGGCGTCCACCGGAAACCAGCTTGAGCGCCGCCAGCAGCGCGGCGGCGCCGATGAAGGCGACCACGATGCTGCCGAAAAAGCCGACGTTGCCAGTCATACCGAACAGCGAGCTCAGCAGGAACCCTCCAATGATCGCACCGGCCACGCCGACCACGATGTCGGCGAGGCAGCCGAATCCGCGCCCTGCGACGACACGCGCCGCGATCGCGCCCGCGATCAGGCCGACCACGATCCAGGCCAACCAGGAGCCTGGGTCCAGGTTCAAGCGCGAGTCGAGCAATCCTGCGGCGATCATGCCCGCAGCCATTCGGCGACCGTCTTGAAGACCTCATCGCTGCCCAGGTCGTTGAAGGGCTCGTGGTATCGGCCCGCGAGCATGCGCAGATCACTACGGCCGGGGGTTTTTTCATGCAGTTCCTGGCTACCCGCCGGGTCGATCAGCCGGTCGTCGGTTCCGGCCAGGATCAGAAATGGCAGGTTGATCTCGTCGGCGTGCGCGAGGTTGTCGGCCGCAGCCCGTCGCCATTCCTCGAAGAGACGGCTCGAGATCTTGCCGTGGACGAGCGGATCCGTGCCGTAGGCGGAAACGACTTCGGGGATACGCGACACGGTCCCCGGGTCGACTTCATTGTCCAGCGCCAGCGTGGGCGCGATCTTGGAGAGGACCTTCGCGCCGGCCGCCTTCCACAGCGGGACTTTGAGGTGAAGCTTCAACGCCGGGCTCGAGACGACGAATCGTTTCGAACGGGTCAGCGTGCCCGACCGCGCGGCGCTCAACATCACAACGCCACCGAACGAGTGGCCCAGTGGCACGACTTCTCCGGTGGTCTGGGTCTCCACATAAGCGACGAAGGCAGCCGTATCGTCCAGCCACTTCGACCATGAGTCGACGTGGCCGCGCTGGCCGGGGCTGTTGCCGTGTCCACGGAGGTCGACCGCGTAGGTGGCCATCTGGTACCGGGCCATCCCGCGGGCGAATCGCTCGTAGCGTCCGCTGTGCTCGCCTAGTCCGTGCACCACCGCGAACGTGATCTCTGCGGTCGGCTCCGGCCACGCCCGAAATGCGAGCTTGATGCCATCTGCCGAGTTGACCAAACCTTGCACGGCGACAGCGCTTTCAGGTGCCAAGGTGCCCGAACCCTCGCAAGATCTTAAGCGCCTCCTGCTCGGCCTCGAGCAGCGTGGGCGCGTACGCTCGGATTCCGCACAGACCGTACGCCCACTCGGGGCTGGGCGGGCT
The DNA here is from genome assembly GCA_035636935.1 of Candidatus Dormiibacterota bacterium. Taxonomy (GTDB): domain Bacteria; phylum Chloroflexota; class Dormibacteria; order Dormibacterales; family Dormibacteraceae; genus 40CM-4-65-16. Next base: position 16,933 of record DASPYE010000053.1, read on the forward strand.
CATCGAGTGAAGCCGGAAGGTCGGCGGATAGAAGAAGATGCGCTCGCCTTCCACCTTCTTGATTACCGGGCGCTTGGCGAGCACCTCCTCGAGCGATTGGCCGCGCGGTAGGCGACCGGCATCGAAGTCGAGGCGTCGCAACTTCAGAAGTGGGTGGTCTTCGTCACGGATCGAGGTGCGGATTCGGTACTCGGCGCTGAGGTCGCGCAGAAAGATCGTGATGATCAGGGCGTCGGTCTCGTCACCAGCCATCTTCACGAACCCGGCCGCGCTCAGCTCCCTGCCCTCTTCGTTCTTGAGGTGGCGGAAGAACTCCATCTCGAAGAGACCGCGCGATTCGGAACTGGCGATCCATGGCTCGCCGCACCGCCACGCGCGGGCGTTCGCGAGCAGGTCGAACTGTTCGTGGAGACGGTCGATTCGGTGCTCGGCCAGCCCATTCAGCCGGTAATGCAGGACCCGGGCCATTTCGGGAGGTAAGCCTACGCGTCAGGGCGGCGGTCGCGCCGCTGTTCGAGCGAGCTGCATCGCGTCTTCCTGCCAGGGCGGCGCCTGGATGTGGACGGCAAGTCGATCCGTGCCAGCTGCGAGCAGGAAATCGCCGCGTTGAGCGACCTCGAGGGCGCCCCGCTGTTGTGGGCTCAGGTGGAAAACCTCCTGCAGCTTGGCGGCTTCGCCTGGGCGTTGGGCGCCGAGAAAAAGGACCGCGGGATTGGTGGCGACCACCGAGCCTTGATCCGATGACAGCAGGTCGCCTGGATTCTGCGTCGCAAAGACCAATGAGCCGTCGTACTTGCGGATGCGCCTCGCGAGGCTGACTACGAAACGACGGATCGTCGGATCTTCGAAAAGCAGTCCGAGCTCGTCGATGAGAAGCATTCGGCGGCGGTCGCGTCGCTTGATCCGCGTCCACAATGCCTCGGCGAGAAGGAAGTGGACGGGTGCGATCATCTCGTCGCGCAGCTCGCGCATGCCGAAGGCCACGATCGGCGCTTCGAGATCGACGTTGGTTGGCGCGCTGAACATCTCGCCCAGGCTGCCGCGCACCCAGCGATGAAGAATCAAAGCAACTCGCGATTGCGGCGGTAGGCGTTCGGCGACGTCACGGAGGACCGGCTGCGAGACTTCGTCATACGCGAGGCGGAAGGCGGCCTCGACAAGGGCGCGCTCGGCCTCATCGAGCCCGCCACACAGACACGCGCAGAGGTCGATCGCGTCCGCCGCGGCGGGGCCGATCCAGGCTTCATCACGACGATCGGACGGGCGCAGGTCGAGGACGTTTAGCGCGTGCCCTGAACCGAGAGCCAGCTGGATGTCGGCGCCGCCAAGCTCGCTCGCGAGGCGACCGTACTCGTGCTCGGGATCGACGATGTAGACCTGGATGCCGTGGCCGAGGGCACCCATGGCAAGCGTCGACAAGAGGTATGTCTTGCCGGCACCTGAATGACCGAAGACGCCGATGTTGGCGTTCGCGTACCGACGCTGATCGAACGGATCGACGAGCACGGGCGCGCCGGTCGCGCGGCTGCGGCCGACGAACAGTCCGTCAGGTTGCTGCAGGTCGGGTTCCCACCAGGGAAAGAAGGTCGTAAGAGCAGTTGAGTCGAGCACGCGCTTTCGCTGCAGCCGATCGGCTCCCCCGGGCCGCGTGGCCAAGAAGCCGTCGAGCATGCGAAAGGTGCAGGGCTGGAGGTCGCACAGGATCGCGCGAGCGGCGGACTCGATTCGGCGCGATCCAATTTCAAGGTCGACGGCGGTGGGTGAGGTCTGGGTCAGATAGACCGCGACGTGGAAGGCCTTGTCCTGGCTCGCCGCCAGTCTGCGTTGCAGGTCCTCCGCGTTGGGAAGCGCACCGGCAAGCGTCGGATCGGAGATGCCTGCGTTGCCATCAAGGAGGCGGGTGGCGCGCATGCTGACGAGTTGGCGCTGCAGGTAGTGGACGATCCATGCCGCCGGCAGGGGCACGGCATGCCATGCGAGGCTGACGGCCAGACCCGGCGGACAGAGCCTGAAGAGCCAGCCGGGCTCGATCTCGGTGCCGGGAAGGCGATCGATGAACCAGCTGCGGCTGAAACCGCCAACGTGCTGGAATCGCGACGCGAGCTCGCGTCCGAAGGCGAGCTTGCCATCGGGCGCGGCGCGGTTGGTACTGATGCCCATTTCCGTAAGCGCGGCCTGTATGCGAACGGCATGTTTTTCCGCGATGACAACCTGGGTCGTGGTGGTGTGAGCCGTCGAGGACCGTCTGACGGCGGCCGCGAACTCGATGTCCGCGCCCCGCATATCGTCGAGATCGCGCGGCACTGGATGCAACGACTTGGTTTCGTCGTCTGGGCCGGGGACGACATCGATCACGACCTGCAGCGGCCCATCGAGGCCGTCGAGCATGCGGCGAAACGCGTTGAGCCAACGGCGCCGATCGTCCTCCGCCGCGCCCGCGAAGCCGATCTGAGACGTCTCGAGCACTGTGAGTCCGGACGCGCTGTTCGCGACAAGCATCGGCCCTCGTCGCGCGAGACGGATCATGTTCGAGAGCGCAGCCGGCTGAACACGCGCGGCGGGTTCCACCTGAGTTGATACGTCGCTGCGAAGAATGCGGCGACGTCGATCGCCCAGCTGTCGAGGGCTCGTCCCCGCCAACGACCCCATGCCGCGGCGACACCGAGTGCCCCGACCACGATAGCGCCGGTTGCCCGAACGGGCACGGGCGCCCAGTGCGTTGACCAGATGGAAAATGCGGCAAGCAAACCGACCACGAGGTAGGCAAGCCTGGTGGGCGTTAGCCCGTAGAGGAGTTTGTCCTCGAGGTCGACGTCGAGCGGGACGCGAGCGGACACCATGTCAACGTATGTCGCCGTTGAGCGAAATGACACTCAGGCTGTTAATCGCCCAAGACCCTTAGAATCGAGACGCGATCCCTTCTGACGCGCTCGCGTAGCTCAACTGGCAGAGCAGGGGACTCTTAATCCCAAGGTTCAGGGTTCGATTCCCTGCGCGAGCACCATCATGTTGTGTCCCAGAGCGTCAGGAAGCGTCTCTGGTGTACCTAAGGTGTCAACCGTCGGCTGGCAGGCTGCGGCCAATCCGCCGTTGACAGCCTATTTGACAGCTTACGGTTGTAGAAAGAGGCTCCCGAACTGCGGTCGGCCACGACCCTCTTTGAACTCAGCGTCTTTTGAAGGACTCGAACCGGAGTCGCAGCGAACCAATAATCCCCTGCCCGCTTGCGAGGTGTCGAACGTCTTGTTCCACGCACTGGACGGCCGCCATCGGGTTCTCGAGGTGGCTGTCGGCGGCCGCCTGCGCGAATCACAGTCAGTCCGCTCGCATAACCAGCGCCAACATCCAGATCACGAGGGCTGTGTGCAGCGAGAGCCCCAGCGTCCGGACCCAATTACCTGTGAGGAGCTGCCGATGGACTTGCGCGTCAAACCCATGCTCAAGGCGCTTTTGCCGTGGCACCTCGTAAGCGGTGGCGGCAGCCACTGCGACCTGCAGCACCACTCCCAGCACGGGCAGCGCAAGAGGAATTGCTGAGGGATGCACGAAAAACAAGGCGAGAGTAGTAAGGGCCATGATCACATGGACCGGTTGCAGAGAACGCTGGACACGGATGCGATTCTCACGCTGATAGTTTGGGAATTGATCGACGCCGACGAACGCGAACAGCGGGTAGTAGATGAGTTGTCTGAGCCACACGCCGCCGGTCATGAACATTACGCAAATTACATTCGCTAGCAAGACCGCAACTGCGAACATCACTGTTCCTCCTTAATGCTCTTGCAAGGCTTTTTGAGCCCGGCTCGCTAATCGATGGGGACTGCTGAGGCCAGAGCGCGGGCCCTATGGACTTCCAGAACGGGCCGCTCCGATCGCCTGCTCCGGTATATGCTCGCCCTATTCAATATAGTGAAGCTATCCCTAGCATGGTAGTACTATCCGAATGTGTCTGTCAAGGAGAACTTGAGCTACCGGCAACGCCAGGCCCAAGCGACGCGAGAGCGTGTGGCTGGCGCTGCCAGACAGCTATTCGCCGAGCGCGGTTACTTGGGTACCACGGTCGCCGCGATAGGTAAGGCGGCAGGCATCGCCGAGCCAACGGTCTACAAAGCTTTCGGAAACAAGAAGGCAATCCTCGATGAGATCCGGCGCGTTTGGATCAGAGATTCCGAGGTCCGACCTCTGCTAGCGGAGGCGATGGCTGAAAGCGACGTACGGCGTCGGGTTGACCTTGCTGCAAAGTGGCATCGCCAGCAACTCGAGCGGGGTTATGACGTGATCATGATCTACCAGGAGGCTGCTCGCGCTGACCCATCCATAGCGGAGATCTGGTCGCAGGTCCTCCGCGGACGAGAGCGCGAGAAGAAGCGCTTCATTGAGGCTATCGCCAACCACCTCAAGCACGGGCTGACGGCAAAAACCGCCACTGACCTGTATGTAACGCTGGAAAGGGCGGAGATCTACGCGGAATTGGTCTTCGATCGAGGCTGGTCCCCCGAGGAATATGAGGCGTGGCTGGCGACGACTCTGAAGCAGCAGCTGCTTGGCGAAGTTCGGGAAACCAGGAAGGTTCGTCGACGTTAGGCCCCTGCAATCCCACAAGGGTTCGTTGGATGACAGCTTATTTGACAGCCTGTCGCGGGCAGTCCGTGACAGGTCAGGTCACTCTGTGGCACGAACGCGTCAAACCGCCGACGCACGTACCGGCCACAAAACGCGGAGTGCCTGGAGCTCGGCGCGCGGTGGTGGACGAGGACCGGCCAGCCGGCGGGATCACGGCGATCTTCGACAGCCAGCCGCCGGCCGTCTGGGGTGCGAACTATGCGTTGCACGTTGCTCCTTCTCCACCAACAGACCCGTGCTCCAAATCGAATCGCGCGGACATCCACGAGGTCGCGCTGTTGACAGCTTGTTTGACAGCTTACCCGTGGCAATCTGTGACACGTCAGGCTTCGGCTGATGTGTCACACACTTCGGCTGATGCGTCACAGCTACTTCGGCTGCTTGTCATCGAGTAGTGGTCAAACTGGCGGCTGGATGGTCTACGTCGCGTTTCTGAGGGGCATCAACGTGGGTGGGAAAGCCATCGTCTCGATGGCTGCCATCAAGGAGGCCCTCGTCGACCTCGGCCTGTCAGACGTGCGGACCTATATCAACTCAGGCAACGTCATCTTCTCGACCCGGGCGTCGGACACCCAGAAGCTCGGAGCCAGGATCGAGAAGGCGCTCGAGGAGCGCACCGGCATGTCGATCACGGTGCTGGTCACGGATCACAAGGGCTTGAAGAAGCTGGTCGACGCGATCCCACGCAACTGGGTCGACGACAAGACCATGCGCACCTACGTCCTTTTGTTGTGGAAGGAGCTGGACGACGGCAAGATCCTCGAGCGGCTGCCGGTCAGGCCTGGGGTCGACAACGTCCGGTACGCGCCTGGAGCTGTGATCTGGCAGGTCGACCGCAAGGACATTGCGAAGAGCCGCATGAACAGGATCATCGGCACGCCCTACTACAAGCAGATCACCATCCGCAGCGTCAACACGATGCGCAAGCTCAACGAGCTAACCGCGGGACCAGCTTGAGCGTCGTCGAGCGAGCTTCGGAAGTCAGGCAGCTGTTCAGCACATCTTGATGGTGCTCGCGCAGGGAGTACAACCCGATTCGGCTAAAGCACGACCAAAGCGTCCAGCCTGACGATCGTCGTGCTTTCCGCCAGGGAAGGAGAGCACTAACTCCTTGCCACTCTCAACATACAGCGCACCCGGGGGCTTGCGGCAAGACCCGGGTCGTGCAGCATAGTTTCCGGCTGAAACCAGAACCTACGGAAATGGGGGGTGGCGTATGGCCGACCATGCGGTGGTGGTAGCGGGCGGCGGCCCGACGGGGCTGATGTTGGCGGGCGAGCTGGCGCTGGCTGGCGTCGACGTCGCCATCGTCGAGCGGCGCGCCAGCCAGGATCTCGTCGGCTCGCGCTCAAGAGGTTTGCATTCGCGCACGATCGAGGTGCTCGACCAGCGTGGTATCGCCGATCGGTTCCTGTCGGAAGGCCAGCCGGCGCAGGTCGCGGGATTCGCCGGCACCCACCTGGACATCAGCGACTTTCCCACCCGGCACCCCTACGGGCTGGCGCTGGCGCAGAACCACTTCGAGCGCATCCTGGCCGGCTGGGTCGGCGAGCTCCAGGTGCCGATCCATCGCGAACGTGATGTGACGGGGTTCGCGCAGGAGGACACCGGCGTCGACGTGGAGCTCTCCGACGGCACGGCCCTCCGGGCGGACTACCTCGTCGGGTGCGACGGAGGGCGCAGCGTGGTCCGCAAGGCGGCCCGCATCGAGTTCCCCGGATGGGAGCCGACGACGAGCACCCTGATCGCCGAGGTCCAGCTGGCCGAGGAGCCGAAATGGGGCGT
>DASPYE010000054.1:0-4014 GCA_035636935.1 Candidatus Dormiibacterota bacterium
TCGATCGCGTCCGCGTTCTCGCAGTGCGCGGTCACGATGACGCCCAGCTCTTTCGCGAGCTTCATGGCGGCGAACAGGTGCTCGTCGGAGAGATTGAGGGCGCCCTTGTAGGCGAGGAACACCTTGAACGACGCCACCCCAGCCTTCACGATCTCCCGGAACTGATCGCGGATGTGCTCCTCGAACCGCACCACCGACATGTGAAACGTGTAGTCTACCGCGGCAAGCTTCTGGGCCTTCGACCGCCACAGCTCAAACGCCTCGATCGGCTGATCTCCCGCCCCGGGGCAAATCATTTCGATCAATGTCGTCGTTCCACCCACGAGGGCCGCCTTGCTCGCCGGCTCATAATCATCCGCGGCGTAGGTGCCCATGAACGGCAGGTAGATGTGGACGTGCGGGTCGATGAATCCCGGAAAGACGCACTTGCCCCGCGCGTCGATGATCTCGGCTCCCGGCGCCACGAGCTTCGCATCGATGCGCGGCTCAATCCGCGTGATCGTCTCGTGCTCGGCATAGATGTCGCCCGTGAAGTCTTCCGTGGGCGTGATGATCCGGCCGCCGTGGATCAGGAGCGCCATGTCGGAATCCAGCGACGAACGGTTCGCAGATAGTCCTCGTAGGGTTGGCCGAATACGCGACGCAGATGAGGCTCCTCGTAGAGAATTACCAGCAGATGCGTGACGATGAGGACCACAGACGCGTAGAGGACCAACCAGCCAGACCACAAGACCATCGCAGCACCCAGCATGGCCACGACGGCACCGATGTATATCGGATTTCGCACGAACCGGTACGGGCCAGCGACTACGAGCCGGCGCGGTGGATCAAACGGCGCGGCCGTTCCCCTCCCGACGAATGCAAACGTGACGAGGCACCACATGACCAACGCTAATCCCACGATCACAAGTCCCATGCCGGTGAGCTCGGACCAACTGGGCGAACCGCTCCATTTGTAGCCGCTTCCTCTGAGAATGCGTTGCGGTATGACCACGAGGAAGAAAGCGACGAAGAGCGTCGCATACGTCAACGCGCGCAGCAGGATCAGCATTCAGGGTAGCTGTTTGACCATGTCGTCGTACGTTTCGGGGCGGCGGTCCCGGAAGAACTGCCAGGTCCGCCGTACCTCCTCGATCATGTCGAGATTCATCTCCGCGACGACGAGCTCGTCCTTGTCCTCGGTGCCTTGTGCGAGGAAGTTGCCGCGCGGGTCGACGAAGTAGCTCGAGCCGTAGAACTGTCCGACGTTCCAGGGCGCCTCGACCCCGACCCGATTGATGCAGCCCATGAAGTAACCGTTCGCCACGGCGTGCGCGGGCTGCTCGAGCTTCCACAAGTATTGCGAGAGGCCCTTCACCGTCGCCGATGGATTGAAGACGATTTCCGCACCGTGCAGGCCGAGGAGTCGCGCGCCCTCGGGGAAATGCCGGTCATAACAGATGTAGACGCCGATCGTCGCATAGCGCGTCTTGAAGACAGGGTAGCCGAGGTTGCCGGGCTTGAAGAAGAACTTCTCCCAGAAGCCGGCGGTATGCGGGATGTGGTTCTTGCGGTACTTGCCGAGGTAACTGCCGTCGGCGTCGATCACGGCCGCGGTGTTGTAGTACACGCCCGCCATCTCGCGCTCGTAGATCGGCACGATCATCACCATCTCGTGCTTCTTGGCGAGCTTCTGCATGCGCTCGATCGTGGGACCCGGGATCGGCTCGGCGATGTCGCACCACTTGGCGTCCTGGCTGGGGCAGAAGTAGGGCCCGTTGAAGACTTCCTGCAGGCAGAGGATTTGCACGCCCCGCTTGCCTGCTTCCTCTATATAAGGAAGGTGCTTCTCCTCCATCGCATTGCTGATCTTCGCGACTGGGGCGTTGGGATCGTTGATGGGATTCGACATCTGGATGAGGCCGCCGACGACTTTTCGCATCACCACCTCGAGATCACGACTTTTTTGTCGGTATAGAACTCAATTGAGTCCTGCCCGTGTGCCTTCAGGTCCCCAAAGAAGGATCCCTTAGTTCCCCCAAACGGGAAGAACGCCATCGGCGCTGCGACGCCGATGTTGACGCCGATCATGCTGACGCCGACGCGATAGCGAAACTCGCGCGCGGCCTTGCCGCTCTGCGTGAAGATGGACGTCGCATTCGCGAACCCAGAGCGATGCACCATCTCGATCCCCTCGTCCAGGTTGCTGACATGGCTCACGGACGCCACGGGACCGAAGATCTCTTCTTTTCCGATCGTCATGTCGGGCTGCACGCCATCGAAGACAGTGGGGCCGACAAAGTGGCCGCGCGGGTGCTTCTCGACCTTGGTCGCGCGGCCGTCGAGTAAGAGCGTCGCGCCGTCCTTGCGCCCCGCCTCCACGTACGACAGCACTTTTTCCTTGTGCTTCGCCGACACGACGGGCCCCATGCTCACGCCGGGCTCGAGCCCGTAGCCAAGGCGGAGATCCTTCGCCGCGCTCAGGAGCCGCTCGCGGAAGGGCTCGTACGCCTTTCCGGCGGCGACCACAACGCTCCCCGCGAGACAGCGCTGGCCGGCGCAGCCGAACAGCGACTCGCTGATGTTCGCCACGGCGCGGTCCATGTCGGCGTCGGGCATCACGATGACGTGATTCTTCGCGCCCCCCAGCGCCTGCACACGCTTGCCGTACTTGGCGGCTTCCTGGTAGACGTATTTTGCAACGGGCGAGGACCCGACGAAGGAGATACCGGTGATCCCCGGATGCGCGAGCAGCGCGTTGACCGCGTCCTTCCCTCCATGAACCAGGTTGAGCACGCCGGGCGGCATGCCGGCCTCGTGCGCCAGCTCGATGATGCGCGTCGGCGAAAACGGCACCTGCTCGCTCGGCTTGAGAATGAACGTGTTGCCGGTGGCGATCGCGTAGGGCCAGAACCAGCACGGCACCATGGCCGGAAAATTAAAGGGCGTGATCGCCGCGAAGACGCCGAGCGGTTGGCGAACGTATTCGCAGTCGATGCCGGCGGCGACGTCTTCGAGTGTCTTGCCCATCATCAGGGAGGGGATGCCGCAGGCGTGCTCGACGTTTTCGATGCCGCGGCGCACCGACCCTCTCGCCTCGTCCAGCGTCTTGCCGTTCTCGCGCGTCACCGTCGCCGCGAGATCGTCGAACTGCTGCTCCATCAGGTGTTTGAGCTTGAAGAGGTAGCGGGCCCGGACCACCGGCGGGACCTCCCGCCACTTGAGGAAGGCAGTCTGCGCCGCAGCGACGGCTTCGGTCACCGCGCGCGCGCCCGAGAGCGGCACCTTGCCGAGTGTCTCGCCGGTCGCCGGGTTCGTGAGCTCGAGGTAATCGACACTACCGGGGGCGATCCACTCGCCCCCGATGTAGTTGCGGAGGGTTTTCATACCCGTAGCCTAGGGACGGGTCGGGCCTTGTCAACTGACGAAGGAGACGGGCCTCACAGCGCGGGTACGGCGTTCTCCTCGATCTCGAACCGTACGATGACCTGACGCAGCCGGCGATACACCGGCATGACCAGCTGCAGCGCCGGATCGAAGTAGTCCCTGAGCATCGAGGGTCGCGGATGTTTGAGGTAGGCGTCGGGATTCTTTCGGACCTCACTGGCGGCCACCGCGTCCACCTCGTCCCGCGAAGCGCAGTGCTGAATGATGCACGGGACGTGTGTGACGCCCAGCTGGCGGAGCGCGTACGCCCGATGGCTGCCGTTGTTCAAGACCAACCGCTTCTCCGCGTACACGGCATTGAGGAAGTTCGAGCCGAGGCCGACGGCGATCCCGACGAGGCCGACGAACTTGCCGCGTGCCGGATAGTCCTTGATCTGATCGCGTTGCAGCGGCCCCGCCCCGAGAAACCGCAGGTCATTCGACGGGGACATGAAGACGAACCGGTCGTGCTGCACGCGGGACCACTTCACCGGGGGCTCGTCGTGATCGTGCAGCAGGCAGGTCCGAAACACTTGCTCGTCGCTCGGCGTCCGTCCACCCCTCCCGAGACTGCTCGCGAGCTGCCGCACGTACGTCAGGTCGATGTGC
>DASPYE010000055.1:0-40737 GCA_035636935.1 Candidatus Dormiibacterota bacterium
TCCGAACACCAGGCCATCCGCGAGCTCGCGAAGCACCTGGGCGTGCGTTCGGCGGTCTGCAACAACTTCGTCGACGGCGGGCGCGGCGCTGTGGAGCTGGCGGAGATGGTGGTGGCCGCCGCCGAAGAGCCCAGCACGTTCCAGCTTCTCTATCCAGACGCGGCGACGCTGCGCGAGAAGATCGAAGCGATCGCCCTCCGCGTGTATGGCGCCCGAGGGGTCGAGTACGACCCGGCCGCCGCCAGGCAGCTCGACGCCTACGAGGCGAGCGGCTTCGGTCGCCTGCCGGTCTGCATCGCCAAGACGCACCTCTCGATCTCCTCCGACCCCAAGCTGAAGGGGGCGCCGACCGGCTGGGTGCTGCCGGTGCGCGAGGTGCGCGCCTCTGTAGGCGCCGGCTTCATCTATCCGATCTGCGGCGAGATGCGCACCATGCCAGGCCTCCCCACGACCCCCAACGCGATGAGCATCGACATCGACGAAAACGGAGACATCATCGGCCTGAGCTAGACGCAGGTGGCAACTCTTCCCCACTGGTGGGGAAGTACCGGCGTAGCCGGGGATGGGGCTGCACGAATACAGCACGACGAATCGGGGTAGGAAATGGGCGTGCAAACCCAGTCGATAGCCGCCAGGACCGGCATGGGAGCCGTCGAGCTGGCGGTCACCGACGCCGACCGCGCTCACCGCTTCTATCGCGACTACGTCGGCCTGACGCCGCTGGCATCCGACGGACCCGAGCTGAGGTTCGGCGCCGCCGGGAGGGAGATCGTAGTCCTGCATCCGGGCGCGGAGCGGCCCGTCGTGCCGCGCACCTCCGGCCTGTACCACCTCGCGATCGTCGTGCCCGACCGTCGCGAGCTGGCCCGCGTGATCGGCCGGCTCGCCGGTCTCCGATGGGAGCAGTACCCGACCGACCACGTGATGACCAAGGCGAACTACCTCTGGGACCCCGACGGCAACGGCATTGAGATCTACACCGAATCGCCCGAGGACGGCACGATGGGTTTCGCCAACGGCACCTTCGCCGCCTACGACAAAGACGGACGACCGAGGTCAGGCCGCGATCCCATCGACCTCGACGAGCTGTTCAGCCATCTGCGCGAAGACGACCGCCTCGATCAGCCCTTGCCGCCAGGAACGAAGATGGGCCACGTCCACCTGCACGTCGCGGACGTCGACGACGCGCTGCGCTTCTACCACGACCTGGTCGGCTTCGACGTGATGGGTCACGTGCCGGGGACCGGTTTTGTCTCCGCCGGCGGCTATCACCACCACCTGGGCCTGAACGAGTGGGCAGGCCGCGGCGCCCGCCCCGCGCCACCAGGATCGGCAGGACTGCGGCGCTTCACGGTGGAGCTGCCCACCCAAAGCGATCTTGACGGCGTAACAAGCCGCCTCGAGCATGGGAAAGTGCGCGTCGCCGAGGAAGGCGACGGCTACGCCGCAGTCGACCCGTCCGCCAACCGAGTCGTGTTCCGAGTAGCGACGAGCTAGCTAGCGATTCCGCGACTGCCGGCGCTGACGGTCTTCGCGCCGCCTCCCAATGTCGCGGCTGCCGGCACTCGCGGATTCAGCTATCAGCTCCTTTTTTGCGCTCGACCGCTTCGTGGAGCAGCGTCGCCAGGTCGAACACTTGGAGCTTTGCACCGGTCTCGCGCACGCCGTCGTCCAGCATCACCGTGCAGAACGGGCACGCCACCGCGAGAGTCTCCGCGCCCGTCGCGGCCGCCTCGCGCACCCGCTCATGGTTGATCGGCCGGCCCCGTTTCTCCTCCATCCACATCCGCGCGCCGCCCGCTCCGCAGCAGAAGGTCCGCTCGCGGTTGCGCGGCATCTCCACCGCTTTGCCCACCGCATCCACCAGCTCGCGCGGCTGTGTCCGCACATCATTGTGGCGGGCGAGGTAGCAGGAATCGTGGTACGTGATCGTGCGGTCGCTCGCAGCGGGTGACAGCCTGCCTTCGCGGACCAGCTCGGCGAGGAATTCCGTGTGGTGGACGACCTGATAGCTGCCCCCGAAGTCGGAATACTCGTTGCCCAACGTGTTGAAGCAGTGCGGGCATGTCGTGATGATCTTCTTGACGCCCGCGCTGTTGAGCGTATGCACGTTTTCCCCGGCCAGGCGCTGGAAGGTGTATTCGTCGCCCATCCGCCGGGCGGGATCTCCGGTGCATGCCTCGCGCGGGCCGAGGATCGCGAAGTCAACCCCCGCCGCCTGCAGCAGCCTCGCCGTCGAGATCGCCGCCTTGCGAGCGCGCTCATCGAAGGCAGGCGCGCAGCCGACCCAGAACAGCACGTCGGGCGCAGGCTCGCCGGGCTGCAGGACGCGGACCCCGAGGCCCTCGGCCCACTGCGTGCGGTCGGACTGAGGCTTGCCCCACGGGTTCGAGGTCCGGTCGATGTCGCGCAGCATCGTGCCTGCCTCATCCGGGAACCGCGACTCGACCATGACCAGGTTTCGACGAAGGTCGACGATGTGGTCGATGTGCTCGATGTTCACCGGGCACTCCTGCACGCAGGCGCCGCACGTGACGCAGTCCCACACCATGTCGTCGATGACAGCGTTGGGCACGATCGGCGTGTCCGCGCCGCGGAGCAGGTGGTCGCGCTCGTACATGATCACGAGTTTTGGCGACAGCGGCTTGCCCGTGTTGTACGCGGGGCACACCTCCTGGCAGCGACCGCACTCGGTGCACGACATCGTGTCGAGCATCTGCTTCCATGTCAGGTCCTTGGCGCCCGCGGTACCGAAGCGAACCTCGGCCTCGGGCTGCTCGAAGTCGATCTTCTCCAGCGTGCCCCGAGGACGCATCTTGCCGAAGAAGACGTTGATCGCCGCGACCAGTATGTGAAGGTGCTTGGAGTACGGGAGGTAGACCAGGAACGAAAGGATGATCAGGATGTGCGCCCAGACTGCGGCCCGCTCCAGGTACGGGAGGATGGGCGCGGGCAGCGCCTGCGCGACGGTGTTCGAGACTGGCGCCCAGCTCGCGGGGTACTCGTTCCAGCCGAGCGCGATCCGCGACGCGTGCCACAGGACGAGCGTGATCACGATCCCGGCGATCAACAACAGGATCAGGTCGGCTTCGCCAAGGTGGCTTCCCACGAACCGTTGGGGACGGACCACCTTGCGGATCACGAACGCCGTGACGACGCCGGCGAACACAAGAACAGCAAACACATCGACCAGCAGCGCGTACCAACCCTGCTCACCGAGCCACGGCAGGGTCGTGTGCGGATCGGCGGTCCCGATCATCGCGATCACGATCGTCGGGAACAGGACGAGGAAGCCCCAGAAGATCGCGGCGTGCATCAGCCCGGGCACCAGTCGCTGCAGCAGCTTGCGCTGGCTGATCACATCGACGGCTTCGGCACGGACGCGCGCCGGCAGCTTGTCGAATCGCGCGGCGGCCTTGCCCGACCGGATCAGCCGGTAGAGGAAGAGCCCGCGTCGGGTGAAAAGCGCGCCCGCGATGCCAAGCGCAAGGACTAGAGCGATTATTTGCGTTTTCGTATCTCCGCCGAGATCGCGGGCACGATCTCCTTCAGGTCGCCGGTCACCGTGTAGTCCGCGTTCAGCATCAGTGGCGCCTGCGGGTCGGAATTGATGGCGAGGATCCGTTTGGCGCCTTTGAGGCCGGCCATGTGCTGGGTCGCGCCCGAGATCCCACACGCGATGTAGACCTCGGGCGCGACCTTCGTGCCGGTCTGACCCACCTGGTCGCTGTGCGGTCGCCAGCCCGCGCTCGTCACCGCGCGCGAGCACCCGACCGCCGCCCCCAGCAGCCCGGCCAGCTCTTCGATGATCGCGAAGCCCTCCTTCGATCCGACACCGCGGCCGCCGCTGACGATCACCTTGGCGGCTCCCAGCGAGACGCCGCCGTTCTGAGGCGCCACGTGGCCCACGACCCGGACCGCATCTTCTTGCTCTTCCGGCGCGCCGAGCTCGATCGGTTCCGGCAGAGGTCCGCTGTCGGCAGGCACGGTGTGCGGAGCCACAGAGATCAGCGCGCGCGGGCTGTGCAGGTGTGCCTCTTCGAGCAGGCTGCCGCCCCAGCGCAGGCGTGTCACTGTCACCGGATCGCCGGCCTCGGCGGCGATGCAGTTGGCGGCGAACGGCAGGTTCATCCGAGCGGCGACGCGCGCCATCACCTCGTTGCCGCGTTCTGTTCCCGCAGCAAAGACAGCCGATGGACTCAATCGCGTGATCGCGGTGGCGAGCGCGTCAGGCGCGAAAGGCTCGAAGGAATCGATGGCGACCGACCGAACCGCCCCGAACTTGCGCGCCAGCGTCAGCGCCTGGCGCGACGCCTCGGTGTGGTCGTCGATCAGCACGACGCTCAAAGGAGTCCTGCCTTCGCCAGCACGTCGACGACCGCCGTCGCGGCCGAGGCACCGTTCCCGAGCGACTCCGCGCGCCGGCCCTGGCCTGCCGGTACCGCCAGGCGGACCAGCTCGAGGCGCGGCTCGAGCCGTTGTGGCGTCTGGACGGCCACCGGCTTGGTGCGCGCGCGCATCCTTCCTGGCACCGACGGATAGCGCGGCAGGTTCAGCCCTTCCTTCACGGTCAGTACGGCGGGCAGCGGCACGACAAAGACGTCGCGGCCGCCCTCGACCTCCTGCTCGCAGCGCACCGAGGAACCTTCGATCGTCACTTTCTTTAGGCCCGTGACGCAAGGCCTGCCGAGCGCGTAGGCAACGCGGATGCCGACCTGGAAGCCACCCGAGTCCGCTGACTCGTTGCCGAAGAACACGATGTCGAATGGTCCATTGGCCGCCTCGTCGGCTCGGATCGCGTCCAGCAAGGCGGCTGCTGTCGCCTGTGCATCCCATTCCTGACCGTCGGTCTGGAGGTGGATGGCACGATCGATGCCTAATGCCATCGCGTCGCGGAGCTGCTCCACCGCCTCGGGCGGGCCGAGGGTAAACACGACCGAATCGCCCTTGTTCGCCTCGATCAGGCGCACCGCCTCTTCGACCCCGCATTCCTCGTGCGGGCTCAACGTGAAGCCGAGGTGCTGCGTGTTGATGGCTCGCGCGTCCTCGGTGAGCAGGATGCGTCCACCGGTGATCGGCACCCGCTTGATGCACGCCGCGATCCGCATGGGCTATGACCTGATGCGCGTGTTCTCGGGATCGAACAGCGGGGTTGGGCCGGCAACAGCCACCGAGACTGGGTACCGCTCGCCCATGTACTCGACGAGCAGCTGGTTCCCGACCACAGCCTCCTCGGGCGTGAGGTACGCCATGAGGATGTGCTTGCCGACCGATGGCCCCGCTCCGGCGCTGGTCACGTACGAGCCGCGGCCGCGGCGGTCGACGATGCGCTTGCCGTCGCGGGTGAGGATCGGCTCCCGCCCGAGCATGTAGCGCTTCTCTCCCGACTTCGAGCGGTGATCGTCCACGGTCAGGGTGCACAGGATGGCCGCCGGTTCCTCCTCGCGGTGGCGCAGGTGGGCAGCCTTGCCGATGAAGTCCTCCGCCTTGACCCGGGGGGCGGCCATGCCCGCCTCGACGACGTTGTACTCGGTCTCCAGCTCGTTGCCGTGCGCGCGGTAGCCCTTTTCCAGGCGGCCGGTGGTTCCGTAGACGCCGATGCCACAAGCCGCCATGCCATGAGGAAGCCCGGCCTCCCACAGCGTGTCCCACAGCTTCAACCCCTGCTCGATCGGCACGTACAGCTCCCAGCCCAGGTCGCCGACGTACGAGATGCGCGACGCGAGGACACGCAGCGTCCCGATCTCGATGACGCTGCAGGTGCCGAATTTGAAGCCCTCGTTGGTAAGGTCGTCGGAGGTGGTGCCTTCCAGGACGCGCCGTGCGTGCGGGCCCCACAGGCCGATCGTTGTCATCGACGAGGTGAGGTCGGCCAATTCCGCGCCGCCGACGAGCTGGTCGCCGAACCATTTCTTGTCCGACATCCCCGCGGCCCCTCCCGTCACGACACGGAAGTGCTCGTCGCCGAGCCGCATGATCGTGAGGTCGGACTTGAAACCGCCCTGCGGGCTGAGCACCGGCGTGTACACGACGCGGCCGACCGGCACGTCCATCTGCCGGAGCGCCGCGCACTGGACCGAGGCCAGGGCGCCGGGCCCGACGAGGTCGAAGATCGTAAAGGCGGAGAGGTCGAACAAACCCACACGCTCGCGCATCGCGAGGTGCTCGGCGTTGATGATCGGCGACCACCAGCGCGCCTCCCACTCCGCGGTACGCCGCGTGACCCGGTCACCGAACTCTTCGAGCAGAGAAGCGTTGGATTCGTACCATTGCGGTCGCTCCCATCCGGCCGCCTCGAAGAAAACCGCGCCCAGCTCCCGCTCCCGCAAATGGAACGGCGCAAGGCGCACGTTGCGGTTCGAGGCCCACTGCTCGCTGGGGTGGACGATGCCGTAGGTCTTGTTGAACCCCTCGGCCGCCCTTGCGCGCACGTGCGCGCGTGTCTTTTGATGTTCGTGGAAGCGGGCGACGTCCGACGAGTGGAGGTCGATCTCGGATTCGCCGTGGACCATCCACTCGGCCAACGCCTTGCCGGTACCCGGCCCTTCCTTCACCCACACCGCCGCCGCCGCCCACAGGCCCTTGACGTCCGGCGACTCGCCCAGGACCGGCATGCCGTCCGGCGTCAGCGATAGGATCCCGTTGATCGCGTACTTCACCCCCACGGACTCGTCGCCGACGATCTCGGGCATCAGCTCCAGCGCGTGGTGCATCTGCTCCTCGAAGTCCGCCTGCGTGAAGGGGAACTCGGTCGGCGACAGGGCCGCCTGCTCGACCGGAGGCAGGTCTTCCGGCTCGTAGAGGATCGGCTTGTGCGCGTACGAGCCTATCTCCAGGTCGCCGCCCGCCTGGCGCTCGTACATGTTGGTGTCCATGTCACGGACGATGGGGTGCTCGATGTCGGATTTCGCGCCGCGGAAGCGTGGCACCGGTCCGATGTCGATCATCTGGTGGACCGCCGGCGTGAGGGGAATCCGCGTCCCCGCCATCTTCGCCACGCGCGGGCTCCAGACGCCGCAGGTGATGGCGACGATCTCGGTCTCGATATCGCCTTCCGTCGTGCGGACCCGGCGGACGCGGCCGTGCTCGACGTTGATCCCGACCACCTCCGTCTTCGGCG
Source organism: Candidatus Dormiibacterota bacterium (assembly GCA_035636935.1). Lineage (GTDB taxonomy): Bacteria > Chloroflexota > Dormibacteria > Dormibacterales > Dormibacteraceae > 40CM-4-65-16. The sequence continues at coordinate 7,121 of DASPYE010000055.1, forward strand.
CGACGTGTAGCGCGCCGGCGGCCTGGCCCTTCTCCCGCATCAAGGTCCCGGCGCGCAGCGAATCGACGACGCCCACCCCCACGGTGTGGAAGCCGCCGAGGATCACCGACTCGTCGATGTAGGGCACCAGCTCCTTCACCTGCGCCGGCGTCAACAGAGATCTGCCTTCGATCCCCCACGATTCGCCGGAAGCCATGCGCCGCGTCAGCTCCTGCATCCGCTCTGGCGTGCGCGCGACCTCGATCCCGCCCGACTGGATGAAGACGCCGAGCTCCGTGTACTGCCGGACGCTGTCCATGGTCAGCGCGGTCATCTCCTTCGAATGGTCGACCAGGTAGATGAAGTTCGAAGCGTGGCCTGTCGAGCCGCCCGGGTTCGGCAGCGGACCCTTGTCGAGAAGGACGACGTCGCGCCAGCCCAGCCGCGTGAGGTGGAAGGCGAGGCTGTTGCCGACGATCCCGCATCCGATGACGACGCACCGCGCCTGAGTCGGGAGGCTCATCGGCCTAATCGGGTTGATAGGGTGACCGGACTTCTTCCGGCAGCTCGTACCAGCGCATGCGGTCGCCGACCTGCGCGCGCATCTTCCATCTCAGAGGCTTCGCCTGCGCGTCAACTGCGCTCCACAGCTCGTCCAGCCGTGATGTGACTTTCGCGGCGTCGACGTCCAGCTCGCTGACCGCGTGGCGCAGCTTTTCGCTGTTGAGCTGCAGGGTCCGGTACAGGCCCCAATCCTCCGCGGCGAGCCGCGCCACATACTCCGCGTCGATCGCCTCGTCGCCCTTTCCGATGGGGTGGTCCAGCACGAGCGCGGTCAGGTCGACGAGGTCCTTGTGATTGACCTCGTAGATCTGGAGCTTGCTGAGCAGCAGGTCGGAGGGGCTGGCGCATGGACCGCCGTGAGAGAGCCTGCCTCGCATGTCGATGACGTGCGACATACGAATGGCGTCGATGAATACATCGACTTGCTTTCCGTTCTGGGCGTCGAAGAAATAGAGACGCCGGTCGCCCTGCATCGTGTTGAAGCGGTCGTTGGCCTGGTAGCCGATGGACGGAAAGAAAGCCAGCACGGCCTTGCGGTCTCTGGTCGGGATCACGTAGTCCAGATCGCCGTACTTGCGGCGAAGCGGTGGGTGTTGTGCGCTCGGCGAGTGCAGGTGGATGCCGGCCCCGCCTAAGAGCTTGACGCCCAGGCCTTGCGCCATTGCCGCGGTCGCGACTCTCTCCGCCTCGGCGATGGTGTCTTCCAGCGGCCGGGGAGATGTTCCGTTGGAGCTCAATCTGGCGAGATCTCGATCACGATCGTCTTGAGGTCGGTCATCTGCTCGAGGGCAAAACGGCCGCCGACGCGTCCGATGCCGCTCTTCTTGCCGGCTCGACCACCGAACGGAAGGTGCGCTTCCCAGTAGTTGGTCGATTCGTTGATGTTCACCCACCCGGTGTCGAGCTGGTCCGCGAAGCGCAGAGCGCGCGAGAGGTCTTTCGTGTAGACCGCGCCGAGCAATCCGTACGGAGAGTCGTTGGCCAGCTGGAGCGCCTGCTTCTCGTCGCGGAACTTGATGATCGGCGCGATCGGACCAAACGTCTCCTCGCGGCTCACACGCATCTCCGGCTCGACGCCGTCCAGGATCGTCGCGTGATAGTACAGCCGCGTCGGGAATCCCTTCGCGCGCTCCCCGCCGAGCACGAGCTTGGCGCCGTGCTTCAGGGCGTCGGCGACGTGCTGGTCCATCTTCGTGGCCACGCCCTCATTGTTCAACGGGCCAAGTGTGGTCGCGTCGTCGAAGGGATCGCCCAGGCGCAGCGCGCGAGCCGCGTCCGCAAGACGCGCGACGAACTCGTCGCGGATCGGCTCCTCGACGAGGATCCGCTCGCCGGCGGTGCAGCTCTGCCCGGCGCACAGGTAGCAGCCGACGATCGCGCCTTCGACCGCCTTGCCGATATCGGCGTCGGCGAAGACGACCTGCGGGCCGTTGCCGCCGAGCTCGAGCATCACGTGCTTGCCCGCAGCCCGCCTTGCGACCGAGCCGCCGGTTTCGGTCGAGCCGACAAAGCCGACCCCGTCGACGAGCGCGTGTCCCGCCACCTCGTCACCGACCTCCGCGCCAGGCCCGGTCACGAGGTTGGCCACGCCGGCCGGAAAGTCGGCTTCGGCGATGCACTCCATCAGCGCGACCGAGATCACGCTTGTCGACGAGGCGGGCGTCCAGACGAACGTGTTGCCCGCGGCGAGGGCCGGTGCGATGAGCTCGGCGGCCATCGTCAGCGGCCAGTTCCAGGGTGTGATGATCCCGTAGACGCCGCGCGGGTAGTGGCGCGCCAGCACCAGCTTGGTGGGGCCGGCGGACGGAAGGACGCGGCCCTCCAAACGCTTCAGGTCCTCCGCGGCGATCCGGAAATACTCGATGCATTCGTCGACCTCGCCCAGCGCCTCGGCCTTGAGCGGTTTGCCCTGGTCGAGGGTCAGGAGCTTGCCGAGCTCCTCGCGTCTCTTCTCGATCGCGGCGGCGATCCGGTGCAGGCGCTTCGAGCGCTCGAATCCTTTGAGCGCGGCCATCGCGGCGCGCGCCTTGTGGGCCGCCTCGACCGCGCGTTGCGCGTCGGCGCGGGTGCCTTTCGGGACCTGGGCGATGACCTCGCCGGTGGCGGGGCTGTCCGCGTCGAAGAAGGCGCCGCTCTCTGACTCGACCCAGCGACCGTCGACGAACATCTTCTTGACCGAGCGAGCTACATCAATCGTCATGGTCGTGCTCCATTGCCCCTGGCCTTGCCCATGTCAAACGCCTGCTTGTAGATCCTTCGGTAGTTCGCCGCGTCGACATCGCGTGGATTGCCGATCGTCTGCGGATCCGCGAAGGCCTTGTCCGCGAGCATTGGGATCTCGTCCTCGCTGAAGCCCAGCTCCTGCATGCTCGGGATGTCGACGTCGGCGGTCAGCTGATGTACGAACTCCACCGCCATCTCGGCCGCGCGCCACGTGGAGACTCCACGAGTATCGAGACCGAAGGCAGCCGCCATGCGGGCGAAGCGCTCTGGCTCGCCCGAGTGGTTGTACTCCATGACCGGGCCGAGCAAGCGTGCGGTCAGCGCGCCGTGAGGGGCGTCGTGCACTCCACCTGCGGTCTGGCTCATCGCATGCGCGGCGCCCGCAGAGTCGGTCCCGTAGGAAAGCCCGGCAAGCATCGCGGCCGCGCTCATGTGATAGCGCGCCTCGAGGTTGTTGGCTTGCGAGAACGCGACGCGCAGATAGCGCGCCACGTATTCCATGGCAAGCAGCGCGACCGCATCGGTGAATGGCTGGTGATACGACATCGTGAAGCACTCGACCGCGTGCGCAAGGGCGTCCATGCCCGTGCCGGCGGTCACGGCGGGCGGCAGCTTCACCGTCAGCTCGGGGTCGATCACGGCGACCCATGCAGCGATATGGGGCGTGCCTCCGACGTTGAACTTGATCTTGCGCTTCGGGTCGGTGATGACCGCCCACAGCGTGACCTCGCTCCCAGTGCCGGCCGTGGTGGGGACCGCGATCATCGGCGGGATGCGGGAGCGGATCGGGTTGTGGCCCCACTCGTATTCGACGATGCTGCCCTCGTGCGCGGCCACGACGCCGATGCCTTTGGCGGTGTCCATCGAGCTGCCGCCGCCGATCGCCACCAGGCCGTCGCAGCCCTGGGACCTGTACTCGGCGGCGCCTTCGTCGACAAGCTGGACGCCGGGGTTGGCGCGGACCTTGTCGAAAACGACGGGCTCCACGTCCGCGCGGCGAAGCGACTCGAGGGCGACCTCGAGCAATCCCGCCGCCTTGACGCCGGAGTCGGTGACGAGCAGCGGCCGGCGCATGCCGAGCTGGCTCGCCTCGCCTCCGAGCTCCTGGATGGCGCCGAGCCGCTGCACGAGCCGCGTCGGGCTCTGGTAGGTGCGAAGTGTGTATTCGAGCATGAGTCAGAAAAGGCCGCCGAGCTTGCGCTCGGCGGCCACTGCAATGCTACTCAACAGGGATTTCGTGGTGGATCCGGCTCAGGTCGATCCCTTGGCGTTGCCGCACAATGCGCGCCACAACGTAGATGACCACAGCGAGCAGGTACGTAGCGCCGAGATAGATGGCGGACGGCACGCTGTTGGAGCCATATGTGGAGTTGGTGGCCCACTCGTAGATCATGAACACGATGAAGATCGCGGCGACTGTCCCCACGACGCTGATCATGGGAAGACCCGCAATCTTGTATCGGGCGATCGGTGAAGCTTCGTAGATGTCCTTCCTTCGCCATGGAAGGATGATTGCCGCCACCAGGGTGCCCAGGAACGTGATAGCGATGACAGCCGTCGCATCCAGGTAGGCCGCCGCAAACCCGAATACGTTCCATGCGAAGAGCGCGCTCACTATGAGCGAGGGAACGACCATCAGCAGCAACGAGCCGTAGGGGACGCGTCGCCTGGAAGAAATGTTGGCTGCCCACGATGGCAGGACGCGGTCGAACGCAGCGGCAAAGATGACTCGCGTCGAGGATAGGAACAAGGTCCCGGCCCAACCGAAGAACCACAGGCCCATCACCGCGATCAGAAGCGCCTGAAGCAGATGGTTGTTCACCAGCCAGCCGGCAAACATCACGGGATACGGCCATATGGGGACGGGTGCGGCCGGTTGATCAACGCCGTACACGGGATTCCAGTAAGCGGCGTTGGCGGCGTTGTAGAACTCCCAACCGATCGTCTTTGCCGTCAGGACGAGAACCAGGACGACCAGGGCAACTGTGACCCACAAGCCCCAGAACATGCTCTGGAGTGGCTTCCGGAGCTCCTTGGCGCCGCGGACTTCCCCATAAAGCGTCGCGCCCCAGTTCGGCCAGAGAAGGTAGAAGGCGAGAAAGGGCAGCAGTAGCAGCGTCGGGCCAAGCGAGAAGAACGTGAAGTTGTGAGACGTGAACCCGCCTTTGGCTGAGGCATCGATGGTCGCCTGGTAGGCGTTCGGTCCAGCGCCAAACAGCGTCGTCGCCTCGCGGTTGAACGCATTCTGGAAGTCACTCTGGCTGCTGAACGCGAGCAGCACGCAGACGACGGCCAGGCCGACGAGCCCAATCCAGAAGCAGATTTTCTGGATACGGGCATACGTCTCCATGCCGAGGGTGACCACGAGGCTGACGAAGGCGAGGACGATCAGGCAGCTGACGAAGACGCCCCACTGCGTGGCGAAGAACGCCCCAAGGTCCTTAAGACCGAGTGTGTACGCGAGAGGCTCGAAGAATTGGACGATCAGGATGTTGGCGTAGATCGGAGTCCATAGCCAGAGGGTGAACCACCATCCTGTGATGGCAAGCACAAAGCCAATGCCGCCCCCAAGCACTCGACTCTGCCACGCGTAGTCTCCGCCTGTACGTGGCATGACGCTGACCAGGGCGGCATACGCTACGACGAGGAATGTCACCAGGACGCCGGTGATCAGCACCGCGGTCAGCACCTGGCCGTCCGGCACGAAGTACGCAAATGACATGCCGTACAGGCCGAGGGTGATCAGGTTTACCGACCAGAACGAATAGACGAAGGCGTCGAATGTGGACCAGGCCTTGACCAGGCCGGTCGCGTTGCGTAAGAACAGCGCCGGCCGCGTCGCCGTCCCCATCGTCGTATCAGCCATGTTGCTTCCTCCTTACGACCTCATCCGTTGACCAGCTGGTAGCTCTTGATTCCTTTCTTGGGGTCGAGCTGGATGATCGCCCCCATGAGCATCCCTTCCTCGTAGGCGCTGCCTGGGTTGATGGACAGCGTCTTGCCGATCTTGATCGCGCCCTTGCTCTCGTGGATGTGGCCGTGGAGCGAAAGGAGCGGTTGGTGGCGCTCGATCGCCTTCCGGACCGCGGTCGAGCCGACGGGCCGCAGGGCGCGGCCGCCGTGCAGGAGCTTCAGGTCGGCGTCGATTGCGGGCGCTTCGTCCAGACCCGACTTGAAAGGAGGGCAATGCAGGTTGAAGATCGCGCGCGAGGCGTCCGGAACTTGGGAGGCCATGCTCTCGATCCTGTCGGCCAGCTTTTCCTCGGTCTCTTCGCGGTGCGTGTTCCAAGGCGTCGGGTTCGACCAGCCTGTGGAGATCATGGAGTAGCCGTCGATCTCGACGAGGCGGCCTTCGCCCAGCTCGACGAGCTCGGCTCGGCGGATGACGTCATCGACCTCCATCTCGTCGTCGTTGCCTGGTGACACGAAGCACCGGATGCCCGACCCGCGCAGCTTTTCGGCCGCCATGTTCATCCAGCGCTCGACCCCTTCCAGCATCACCTCCTGGAAGCACTCGGCCCGCATCGAAGGGTTTTGGTCCAGCTCCTGCAGTCGCTCCACGGTCATGCGGAGTGGGTAGTAACCCTTGCGGCGGATATTCGCCTCTACGTCGGCGACCTGCTCCGCGGGCACCGTCTGCTGTGCGCCCCCCAGGGCAAAGCTGTAGTTTCCGTTCTCGGAGACGACGGGGACGATGGCCTTGCCGGTCATATCGCCCCCGCAGATGAGCACGTCGGCCTCGTAGAACTTTGCCGCGTTGAGGAACTTCTTCCAGCACATCTCCGAGCCGTGAAGGTCGGTGGCGAAAAAGATCTTCGGCACTTCTAGCCCTCCACCAGCACTTTGCGGATCTCGCGCTCGAAACCCGAGACGTGCCGGCGCATGATGTCCTCTGCACGTTGACCGTCACCGGCGAGGATGGCCTGCAAAAGCTCGACGTGCTCATCAACAGCTTCCCGGAGGCGCACCTCGCGGTCGAGCACGAGGTACCAGAGGCGAAGGCTCAGGTTGAAGTAGCGCTCGAGGGTCGCCTCGAGGAACGGGTTGTGTGCGGTGCGGTACACGAGGCGGTGGATCTGCTGGTCGAGCTGCATCAGGGCGCGCTGGTCGGTCACCCGGCGATGGCGCAGAAGCTCCAGGAGCTCGGCCATCGCCTCGCGGTCGGTGGCCGTCAGCTTTTCCGCGGCGAGCCTGGCCGCGTGGGCCTCGATGACGATCCGTACCTCTGTGATGCGGGCGAGGTCTGTGATGTTGACATCGGTCACGAACGTGCCCCGGTGGGGGATCGACCGGACGAGATTCTCTCTCGCGAGTCGCTGCAGCGCCTCGCGTATGGGCGTGCGCCCGATCCTCAAGTCTTCACGAAGCTGGGCCTCGTTCACCACGGATCCCGGGGGCATCTCCAGTCTGACGATCCGCTCCAGCAGGCGCAGATACGCCGCCTCACTCTGCGACCGCGCTTCCACACGCTCGGCGACCGCCATCTGCCCCATCCCTTTCAGAAGACGAACTGGCGATATGCGACCGATATACCGGCGCGGAACGTAGCACCGTCCGGGTGCTACGTCAATCTGAGGCTTCGCTCATCCAGCGCCGAAGCCGGTCGGAGCGGAGGACCTCCAGGGCGCGCTCCCAGCGGCCCGTGTAGTAGCCCCGGAAGTCGTAGTCGACCGTCGAGATGCGCGCCTGGATCGCGCCCCACAGCGTCCATCCGACGTCGGACATCAGGGCGAAGAGATTCATTCGCGCGAGCTGCCGCCCGTCGCCTTTGCCGAAGTACGCCTCGCAAAGGGCTGCCCGAAGGTCCTGGTCGAACTCCGCCTCCTGCGCCGTGTTGCCGAGGTCGAAGCAGGGGTCGTTGTTGCCGCTCAGCTCATAGTCGACGATCCGCAGAGCTGCGCCGTCGTCGATGAAGTTCTCGCACAGCAGATCGTTGTGGCAGGGCGACAACGCGAGCGCCGCGACCGCAACGGCTCGCTCGATGTCGACGACCTGCGGCAGCCAGTCACGGTAACCCTCCGGGATCGTGACCTCGTGCTCGTCGACGATGCGCAGGTAGTACTCGATCAGCCGAAACATGTTGAAGTCGTGCAGGAAGCGCGGCGCTGCATGCAGGCGATGAAACGACTGCGCCATGCGCGCCGTCATCCGCGACGACTGCAGGGTCTTGGCGGACATGGTCGGGCCGGCGATGAACTCGAGCACCATCACATCCACGCCGGGCACGTGCTCGAGGACGCTCGGCCCGATCCCGGTCGATGCCGCTGCCTTCGTGTTGTAGACCTCGTTCTCGCGGTCGATGGAAAGCAGCTCGGTCGACTGCCCGGGAAGGCGCATCACGTAGCGATTGCCCTCCGACTCGACGAGGTAGTTCTCGTTGGTCAGCCCTCCCGAAAGCGGGGATATCGTCACCGGCCGCCCTTTCCAGAGCGACACGCTTCTCGCGGCTTCCTCAGCTCGCGTGTTGGCTTGCATGTTCCTTCGCGAGCACGGCATCCGGCATCACGGTCGCGAGCACCGTCTCGCCGAACACCTCGACCTGGACCTCGGCGCCTGGTTTCAGTTTCACCGGCAGGTACGTGTAGGCGAGGTTCTTGTTGACGGTGAAGCCATAGGTGCAGCTCCGCAGGCGGCCGACGACGCGCCCCTCACTCAGCACCGCCTCGCCGCCATATATAGGTATGTAGGGCTCGCCGCCCACCGCCAGGGTGCGCAGCCGGCGTGTCACCTTGCGCTCGAGCGCCGGCCATTTGTCGCGATGCACCGAAAACCCGAGGCCCGCCTCGAACGGAGTGTCTGGCAGACCCATGTCCGTCCCGTAGTAGCGGTATCCCTTCTCCATGCGCAACGAATCGAGCACGCGATAGCCGCCCGGCGTGATCCCGAAGTCCCGACCGGCCGCCATCAGCCGGTCCCACACCTGCCCCGCCAAAGCCGGATCGACGTAAACCTCCCAGCCGAGCTCGCCGACATAGGTCACCCGCTGCGCGAAGACCGCGAAGCCGCCTGCGCGGATGGTGCGCGCCGACATGAACGGGAAGCCGCCGTCAGAGACGTCATCGCTCGTCACCCGCTCCAGCACGTCACGGGCGTGCGGTCCCCACATGCCGATCACCGCCAGCTCCTCGGTCGATTCCGAGAGATGCACGAGAGGCTCGCTATCGAGCGTTTGCAGGCGCAACCAGCCGAGGTCACTGTTCACGTAACCCGCGCCGGTGACGAGCCGGAAGTGATCGGGTGCCAGCCGCGTGATCGTGACATCGGCGGCGATGCCGCCGTTCTTCGCGAGCAGCTGCGTATAGATCACCGTGCCGACAGTCCGGTCGATGAGGTTGCCGGCCAAGCGTTCCAGCAGCGGCAGCGAGCCAGGTCCGGTGATCTCCACCTTGCCGAACGAGCTCATGTCGATGATGCCGACGCGCTGGCGAAATGCTTCGTGCTCGGCGCGCAGCGCCTCGAAGTACGGCGGTCGGGTGAAGCCAAAGGCACGCTGGTCCGGTCCGGCCCGCCGCCACGGCCGCCCCGTTTGAAAGTAGTCCGGCCGCTCCCAACCTTGCTTGACGCCGAAGACCGCGCCCAGGTCTTGCATCCGCGTATGGAGCGCGCTCGTCCGGCGCGGCCGGCCCCAATCGTCCGAGTCATACGGGTAGCGGAGGAGGTAGTAGTACTTGTACGCCTCGCGGCCGAGCTCCGCCGCGTAGCGATGGTCGTGATGCACCGGCCCGAAGCGCCACGGCCGGTAGGGGTGCAGATCCAGCTCTGTCTCCCCGGTCGTCACGAGCTCGGCGATCGCGCGGCCTATCCCGCCGGCGCCACCGAATCCGTTGAGCGACAGACCTGCGGCCATGTACAGGCCGCGCACGCCAGGCACCGCACCCACGAGCGGTCCCGCGTCGGGCGTCATCGCGTCCGGATGGCAGACGAGCTTGACGATGCCCGCCTCGTTGAGGAACGGAAATCGCCGCGCGGCTCCGGCGAGCAAAGGCTCGAACCGCGCCTGGTCCGGTGGCAGCGACACGCCCGCGTGGTCCCACGGCACGCCGTCGATCCATCGCGCGACAGGGTTGGACTCGTAGCCGCCCAGCACCATGCCACCCGCCTCGGCCTTGCCGTAAACGAGGTTGTCGGGGTCGCGAAAGCAGGGCATATCGTGGGGCATCTCGTGACCGGGCACGGCGAGCAGCGCGGCGTGCTGATGGTCGACGGGAGTGGAGACGACAAACGCTCCGGCCATCGCTGCGACCTGGGGGCCCCAGATGCCGCCCGCGACGATCACGACCTCCGTCTCGATCCGTCCTTTATCTGTGTCGACCGCCCGAACCGCCCCTCGGTCAGAAAGCTCGATCCCGGTGACCCGGCGAAACGTCTGCACGCCTGCGCCGAGCTTGCGTGCGGCCGCGGCCAGGGCATGAGTGGCTCTGTGTGGGTCGAGGTGGCCGTCCCCGGGAACCCAGACCGAGCCGTACAGCGAATCGCGCGTGATGACCGGCATCAAGCGTGCCGACTCGTCCGCCGAGACGAGGTCGACGTCGAGGCCGATACCTCGCGCGCGGCTGACGGCACGCTGGAGCTCCATCAGCTGGTCTCTGCTCGAGGCGAAGCGAAGGCTGCCCACCGTCTCGAAGATGCCCAGCTCCTGGTAGAGCTCGATGCTGTAGCGCCGAAAACGCATCATCGTCGGCGACGGATTGAACTGCGTCACGAGTCCCGCCGCATGGCACGTCGATCCGCTGGTCAGCTCGTCCTTCTCGACGAGCACCACGTCGCGCCATCCCGCCTTGGCGAGGTGGTAGACGACGCTCGTCCCGGTGATCCCGCCGCCGATCACAACGGCGCGGGCCTGCTCCATGGTTGAGGTGAACCTTACTCGGCCGCAATCGCCGCGACCGCCGGCGCTGCTAGGTTGTACGCGCGCGAATTGGCCGCGACCGCCGGCGCTCGCGCGACCTACTCAGGGAGCGGTTGTTGTTTCGTCTCCGGCAGCAGGAACAGCAGCAGCGCGCCGGCCACCGCCACGACGCCACCCAGCTGGATCGCGCCGCCCAGCCCGGTCGTTCCTGAAAGGAGGGCGACGGCTTGCAGCCCGACGATCCCACCGACAGCCGAGATCACGGCGATCGCCGCTTCGGCAGTGGCCCGGGCGCGGGTTGGGAACAGTTCGCCCGACCACGCTCCGAACACTGGAGTGCCGGCGCTCGCGAACGCGCTCCACAGGACGTTGCCGACAAAAAAGCCGATCGACCCGGTCGCGAAGCTGAGGCTCGTCGCGGCTGCAGTGGACACCGCGAGCGCGACGGCCGGCCCGCGCCGGCCGAATCGATCGGTCAGGTAACCACCCGCGAGATAGGAAACTGCTGCGGCGATGCCACTGACCACCACCAGGATGCTTATGGCGACGGTGGACCAATGCAGAACGAAGCTGGCGTAGACGGTGTACAGCAGCCCCGCCGGATCCAGCAGCACGGCAAGGAGCCCGGTCATCGTCGAGAGGATCAACATGCGGCGACGCCATGGACGCTGCATGAGAAGCCGGAGCGCAGAACCGGTCACCTCCACTCGCTCCCAGGCCTTGCTTTCGGGTAGCAGCCACCAGATGAACGGAGCCACCAGAACACCGACGCCGCCGGCGTAGAAGAGCCAGCGCCAGTGCGGAGCGACAAGCGGATAGGCGACCACGACAACAAAGATCCCGGCACCCGACAGCAGGGCGATCACGCTGACCGCCGCGCCACGGTGCTCGGCGGGCGCCTCCTCGACGATCAAGGCGGTCACGACGCCGCCTACCAGCACCTCGAAGCAGACCGCGAAAATCTTGAAGAACGCGAGGACGGCGATCGAGGGCGCAAAACCGCTCGCCAGGTTGGCCAGCGAGGAGCCGGCCACACCAACCGCGATCAATCGCTTGCGCCCGAATTTATCCGCGAGCGTGGACAGCGGGAGAGCGCCGAGAGTTCCGATCGCCAGCACAGACAACAAGTCGGATAGCGCAGGCGTGTTGGCGTGGAACTCGGTGGCGACCGCCGGAAGCGCGATCACGAGCACCGAACCCTCAAAGGCTGTGATCACGAGGGCGATGGCGGCCCAGGTGAGGGTGACGCGCTGCCGCCGGTCGAGTTCGATCACGGAGGGTATAGTCGCCTAGCCCATGTCGACAGTGGTCAGCGTGCAGAACTTACGCAAGCGCTATCGCCGCCGCGACCCCTGGGCCGTCGACGACGTCACGTTCGAGCTCGACGCCGGCCAGGCGTTCGGATTGCTGGGGCCGAACGGCGCCGGCAAGACGAGCGTGGTCAAGATGATCGCGGGCCTGATCAGACCCGACAGCGGGACCATCTCCCTGTTCGGGTCCAACCCCGGCAATCCCGCCGCGCGGGCGGAGCTCGGGCTTGCGCCGGAGGATCCCGACTTTCCCAAGTTCCTGCGCGCGCCGGAGGTGCTCGACTACTTCGCGAGCCTGCTCGGCCTGGACGACGAAGAGCGCAAGCGCCGCATACCGGAGACCCTCGAGTTCGCGGGGCTGGAAACCGAGCACCGGCAGATCCGCCAGTTCTCCAAGGGCATGAAGCAGCGGCTTGGCATCGCGCAGGCGATCCTCGGCCGGCCGAAGCTCCTGATCCTCGACGAGCCCACCGCTGACCTCGACCCGATCGGCAGGCGCGACGTGCGGGCGCTGATCGAGCGGCTCAAGCAGAGCGGCGTCGCAATCCTTCTCAACAGCCACCTGCTCAGCGAGGTCGAGCGTGTCTGCGACAACGTGGCCATCCTTGCGCGCGGCCGAGTGCTGAAGGAGGGGACGATGTCGGAGGTCGTGCCGGAGGGCAGCAACCTGGAAGAGGTGTTCGTCCAGCTCGTCGAGGCGAACCAACCCCAGCGCGACCACATGCCTTCGTTCATCAGCGAGCGCCAGTGAACGGCGCGCTCGCCGTCTCGCGCTACACGCTCGTCGAGATATCGCGGCGCAGGCTGCTGCTCGTCTTCTTCGTCATCGGGGCTGTCGGCATTGGGGGCCTCGGCATCGTGCTCAAGGCCTTCACCTCGGCCTTCGTCCCTGGCGGGTCCGGAGGTCCGGGATATCAGGGTCCCACCCCGGCCCAGTGGGAGAAGCTGACCGAGCTGCAATTCGTAACCAATCTCATCGGCGCGCTCGGGGTCTTCGCCCTGCTGATCGCCTTTGCCATCGGCATGACCGCGATCTACCACGACCTGGAGTCCGGAGCCGCCGTGGCGATCTTCTCCAAGCCCGTCTCGCGATTCGCGTTCACCGTGGGCAAGGTCCTGGCGGCGGCGGTGGCGATGATCGCGATCGTCGGTCTGCTCAGCCTCGAGGCCAGGCTCGTCATGTTCCTGTTCGGCGGCGGGCTCGAGGCGGCGCTGTGGTTCGAAACCCTCGCGGGGGTGGCGAACGCCGCCGCCCTGATGCTGCTCGTGCTCGCCCTCAGCGCGTGGATGAACAACATCGTCGCGGCCGTTGTGGCCTTCATCTACAACGGAGTCGCCGGGGTCGTCACCGCGCTGCACCAGCAGCTGGTTAGCGGCAGCTTCGGCGACAACCAGGTCCTGCACACCGGCCTCAACATCGCGTACTGGCTGGTGCCCCATCCACTGGTCAGCTCCGCCCCGCGTGAGATCGTGCGTCAGGAGTTCGAGATCTTCGCCGCGAGCCAGCCTCCGGATGCTCCGCCCGTCGACCAGATCGTCTCGTCGATCCCCGGGCCGTCTTCCGCGACAGACATCCTGTGGTGGGTGTTTGTGGTTTGCGTCCTGTTCGCGATCCTGTACTTCGCGGTCCGGCGCCGGCAGGTCTAGAGCACCCGAAGCCTGCGCAGCAGATATGGCCCCGGACCAAGAAACCCGCACGTCGCGGCGATGTGGGCGATCGAGATCCCGAGCAGAGAAGGTGGCCCCGGCAGCAACCAGTAGGCAACTCCGAGGGGAACGCCAACCAGCGCGGTGGCGAAGGTGTCAGGCCAGCTCCAGCGACCCAATCGGTGGTAGAGGACATAGGCGGCGGTGGCGACGACAAATCCGACGGGAGCGCCCCACGCGACCGTGAGTCCGCCCTGCAGCAGGCCGCGGAAGAACGCTTCCTCGAGCGGTCCGTTGACGGCGTAGAACGCCGCCTGGAACATGGTGTCGCCGGCGTCCGCCGGCACGCTGAGCGCGCCCCGGCGGCGGGTGAGCCAGAGCTGCACCGCGACCGCCGCCGCGAACATCGACGGCGCAGCGATCGCTGCAAACCACAGCTGCGCGGCGATGTTCCCCCCCGCCAGGCCGAGCCACGAGGCCCCGCCGCTCAGCTGGTGCGCGATCAGGAACGCTGCCGCGAACGGCAACAGGCGGACGGCGAGATCTATGCGGACCCACGTCCAGCTGTCTGGAATACGCGTCAGCACCAGCCGCGTTGGAGAGTTTGGTGTGGTTGTAGTTGAAGCTCTCAAGATCGACGTCTTCTTCGACTACCTCTGTCCTTTCGTCTATCGGGCGTCCGTGCTCCTCGACGCTGTGCAGCGCTCAGGCCGCAGGGACATCGAGGTTCGCTGGCGATATTTCTCGCTCACGCAGGTGAACTCCAAGGATGACGGCTGGAAGGTCTGGACCGCGCCTGCGTCGGAATCCGTGAGAGGAAGGCTCGCCTTCGCCGCGGCGGAGGCTTCGCGCAGACAGGGCCGTTTCGAGGGGTTTCACGGCGCGCTTCTGGCCGCTCGGCACCGAGAGCGCCTGGACATCGACGATCGCGACGTCCTCGAAAGAGTGGCGCGCGGGCAAGGGCTGGACATGGAGCAGCTCCGCCGTGACATGGCCGATCCGGCGATTCTGGGCGTGCTCGAACGGGATCACACCCAGGCGGTCGCGGAGCACGGCATCTTCGGTACGCCGACGCTGGTGTTTGCCGACGGCGCGTCCGCGTACGTCAGGCTTGCCGAGGAGGTCTCCGCCGACGAGTCCCTTCACGTGTTCGAGCGCCTGGTCGCGGTTGCCGCGTCCGAGCCGAAGATCCTCGAGATCAAGCGGCCGCGCAAACCGGGCCTGGGTTCGTAAAGGGAACTTAAGGACGCCCAGCAAGTCCGGTCGCCAGGTGGCATGCTGGTGGGGATCGGCTCGCGCGAGCGGCGCCCTTCGAGGGGACCTCTGAGCAGTCGGTACTCGAGAGTACCCGCGAGTTAATCGTTAGAGGGTCAACAGATGAAAATGCGGCACGTAGACAGCCCGGCGGCCTCCAGCACCGCCAACGACACCTGGCGGACCTGGCTCATGACCGGCGTGCGGCGCAATGGGGTCGATCGCCGGCGCGTGCGCGGCGCGCACCTCGGCATCAAGAAGATGCTGGTCGAGGGAATGCAGGTCAGGTCCGATAAGCCCTACACGTGGAAGGACTTCTCGGACGCGATGGTGCGTCAGTCGGTCGGAGAGGCAATGCGAGAGCTGCCTTTCCGCGACTCGCAGCTCGTCAAGCTCGCGTACTTCGGCGGCCTGTCGAACCGCGAGATCGCCGATAACATGCGGATGGCCGAAGGCACCGTCGAACGGCGCTTGCGCCGCGCACTCGACACCATCAGCCGCTACATCGAGCGCGGTCGGGGCCTGGGTCACCGCCTGGCGGTGGCACTGATGGTCTGGCTGTCGGGCCGTTTGCTCAGCGAGCTGGCGCAGAGCTGGGCGCAGGTGGGCGCGGTGGCGGCCGCGACCGTGATCATCCTGGCGCAGCCGGCGGCTCCGGCCAGGGCAGTCCAGGGCGATCCGCACGCCCGGCCGTCTACCCCAAGCACGACGATGACCGTCGTCCCTCCGGTGCCATCGCCGACGATCCCGGCGACCGGGCAATCGGTGGCGCCGCCTACGGTCGGCGGGCCTGCCGCGACGGTGCCGGTGCCGTCAGTTCAGCTGCCTGGCGTGACGCTGCCGGTGCCGCTGCCGACCGTGCCGGCGCTGCCGGTCAAGAAGAAGATCCTCTAGACGCCGTTGCGGGCGTAGATCACGACCCCGTCGACGACATCGACCTTGTGATAGCCGGTCGCCACCAAGGCCTCGAGCACGGGGTAGTTGCTCATCGGGTACATCGCGAAGTCGCTCCAGTCGGCGGGTGCTGTGTCGACGATCAGCGTGGGAGGATGGGCCTTGAGGTCGGCGTCCAGGAGGGACCAGACGTCCGGTGCTGTGTCCCAGTTGTTCGGCGGAAGCGATGAACCGCGCGCGAAGCCGCGAAGGAAACCTGGAAAGCGCCCTGACATGACGCGGTTCGATTCGACGTAGAGCGCCGGCCAGTCGCCCCAAACGAACACGCGGTCCGACGGCGACGTGTGCGCGGCGATGTAAGCGGAGACCGCCTGGTGCTGCGGGACCGGCGCCGCAAAGTCGTAGGTCAGCGGATCCGCGCTGACGTCGAACGCCCACCACCCGATGGCGGGAATTGCGATCCCGACGATCGCCGCCCCGGCCACCACCCTCCTCAGCCGGAAGCGATCGAAGGCGAGCGCAGCGAGCACCGCAAGCGGGCCCATCGCCTGGATGAAGTAGTGCCAGGAGAGGTGGCCGCCCGCCAGCGATCCGGCCATCGCCACCGCCAGCCAAACGACCATGAGACGGATCGGGACGCTGAGCGTGCGCCAGCGTGTCGACAGTGCGATCGCCGCGACCCAGAACACGACCATGTCGACGAGGAACGGAAGAATGCTGTCCCGCGCCCGCATCCAGACGAGGCTCGGCGTCCAGTTCGTCGACGCGTAGCCGACGAGCGTGCCGATCGTCCATCTCCAAAAGCCCGACAACG
Source organism: Candidatus Dormiibacterota bacterium (assembly GCA_035636935.1). GTDB lineage: Bacteria > Chloroflexota > Dormibacteria > Dormibacterales > Dormibacteraceae > 40CM-4-65-16. The sequence continues at coordinate 23,655 of DASPYE010000055.1, forward strand.
AACCGCTGATCGCGATGAGGCCCGTGGCGGCGGCCAGGCCGGTGAGGGCCCCGGCGCTTGTAAGGGCGGCTGCTCGCAACACCGTCGTCCGTTGCTCGAGCCACCATAGTGCGAGCGTGATGAGGATCACATCGACCGCCGCCGACTGGCGAAACGTGAAAGCCGCCACGAGCAGCAACCCGGTCCAGAACCATTGCCTGCGCAGCATGCAAAGGACGGACGCGGTGAGTGGCAGCATCATGAAGACCTCGGTGTTCGCCGCCAGCAGCCGAGGGTTGCCGGCGGCGGTCAGGACCCCGTAGAACAGCGCAGCCAGAATGCCCGCCCTCGGTGTGGCGAGGTCACGTGCCATCAGGTAGATCAGCACGCACGTTGCGCTCATGGCGATCAACGCGACCCCGTGTACTGCCCAGGTCTGGTACGCACCGAAGACGCGAAAGGTCAGCGCGTAAATCCAGAAGATGCCCGGCGGCTTGTTGTCCACCCCGCCGTCGGCGTAGAGCCCCCCACCGAGGTTCATCAGGACGGCGATCGAGCCGTAGATCGCCTCGTCGCCGTCGAGCAGGCGATGCAGGAGCTGGGGCAGGTGCGCAACGGCGATCGCAAAGCCGACGAGCATGGGCCGGGAACGTGTCGCGACGGCACCCCCCATGCGTTTGGGAATATAGGTACCGCTCACTAACAGTGGGTCACGCCGCCGCACCCGCTCGGCCGGCGTATTCTCGATAAACCGGGGGGTACGTTGTTCAGTCGTGTAAAGATCGGCGAAAATCGGGTTGCCCTGGCCGTGGCCTTCGGCTTCGTCGCGCTTGCGCTGATCCTTGATGTGGCCATCCGCCACGACCCTATCAGCGTCGACTTCCACACCTACCTCGCGGCGGCACAGGTCGGGCTGCGGGACGGCTGGGCCAATCTGTACGACCAGGGTCTGGTCGCGGTGCAGCAAAGGGCAATCTCGCCGCCTGAGTCAGGCTGGAGGCCGGCGCAGATAGCCCAGCCATTCCTCAGCCCGCCGACGGTGGCCTTCCTGACCGCGCCGCTGGCCGGGCTGCCGCTCAACGTCGCTTACGTCGTCTGGGCCTTCTTCATCTTCGCCGCGTTTGCGCTCGCTCTTGCGTGGGCAGGGGTCAGCACGGGATGGGCGCGCTGGATCGCGGTGATAGGCGCGCTCACGCCGTGGTTTGTGATGCACGCGGTCAACGTCGGGCAGGTCGTCCCGCTCGTCGCGGCCGGAACGGTGGTTGGGTGGCGGCTCCTGCGCGACCGGCGCGACGTGCTCGCGGGCCTGGCGTTCGTGACGATCCTCCTCAAGCCAAACACCGCAGTCCTCGTGCCCATCGCGTTGCTGTTCGCGTGGCGGGTGCGAGCTTTCGCAACGTGGCTCGCCGGTGCGGTGGCCGTGATGCTTGCGGTCGTGCTGACCATGGGTGTGGACGGCGTGTCGGCTTACCTCACGCAGCTGCAGGAGCCGCTGCCCAGCGGCGCCGACAACCTCACCCTGCACGGCGCCCTCTACGCGACCGGCACTTTCGCTCTTCTCCTTCGGGTGCTCATCGTCGGCGCTGTGCTTGCCGCGGCCTACAAGCTCCGCAGCTCACCCGGGCTCGTCGTGCCGCTTGCGATCGTCGGCTCGCTGATCGTGGCTCCCTACCTGCACGGGTCGGATCTCTGCTTGCTGGCGGCCGCGGCCTGGATGGTCTGGGAGGAGCGTCCGGCGATGAGCTGGCGAGTTCCCCTCGCGATAGGCTGGGTGCTCGCAAGCCCATACCTCTATCTGAAGGGTTTCAGCCCTGAGTTGAAGCTGTGGCCCTGGCTGGAGATCGCGCTGCTCCTCGCAATGGTCATCGCCGCCTGGTGGCCCTTAACCATGTGGGCTGACTCGAGGACCCGAGCCCCCGCATAATCAGGTCGCCCGCCGCCAACCGGGGAGACCCCTTGCCACTCGACATCCAGGAAATCAATGGACCACTCCGTGTGCTGGCCGGGCCGGGCACCGGAAAGACCCACGCGCTCGTCGATCTGTACGAGCAGGCCGTGCGGCGAGGCGTGGCCGCGCGCGACCAGATTCTCGTCCTGACGTTTTCGACGGGTGCCGCGGGTGAGATCGGCCGCCGGATCGACGAGCGCCTGCAGGACGACTACGGGGAGGCGTGGATCTCGACGTTTCACAGCTTCTGCGCGCGCCTGCTGCGCGAGCACGCGCCCGATCGCGAACGCCTGCTCCTGAACGGGTTCCAGGAATGGATCGTCATGCGGACGGTGCTCACCGGGATGGATGCGGAGCTGCTCGGCTCTCTCGACGGTGTGCGGCGCTCCGAGGCGTTCGCGCACGACGTGCTTGCGTTCGTCGCCCTGATGAAGCAGAACCTCGTCCACCCCGCGGCGCTGCTGCTTGCAGCGGAAGCCGGCGCTGGCGAACGGCTGCAAGTGCTGGCGAGGCTGTACCAGGCATACCAGCAGCGCATGATGGACGCCCGGCTGGTCGACTTCCGCGACCTCATCTCTGGCGCCATCGAACTGCTGCAGTCGAGCCCGGTGCTGCGCGACATGCTGCGTTCAAAGTTCCGGCTCGTTCTCGTCGACGAGTTCCAGGACGTCGATCCCGCCCAGTTCGAGCTGCTGCGTCTGCTCGCGCCTCCGGAGTCGAGCCCGCGACTGGTGGTGGTGGGCGATCCGGACCAGTCGATCTACGGCTTTCGCGGCACGGTCCCGCGTCTGCTGAGCCACGACTTCGCGGCGGCGTACGGCACGCAAACCCGGCTGCTCGACGACTGCCGGCGGTGCTCACAGGAAGCGCTGGACGCCGGCGAGCGTCTTCTGACGGCGACGCAGCCGGGACGCCCGCCAAGGACGCTGCGCGCGACCTCGGCTGCGCGAGGTTCGGCTGTCGTCGTGGCTCGCGAAAGCGACGCTGTGGACGAGGCACACTTCTGCGCGCGCGAGATCAAGCGGTTGCGGTCCGAGTGGCCGGACCTCAAGCTGGCGGATTTTGCGATCGTGCTCCGCAGCACGACCGCGCTTGGTGCACCGTTCGAGGAGGCCCTCCGCGCGCTCGGCCTTCCTTATGAGGTGCGTGGCTGGGGAGCCACCGCCCGCAACGAGGTCGTCCGGTTCCTGGTCGGATACCTCGAATCGCTTCGCCGCCCCGACGACTCGGACGCCCTGGAGAGCGCGCTTGCCTCGAGTCTGTGCGGCGTAGGGCCGCGGACCATCAGCAGGCTGCGTGCCTACGCGCGTGAGCGCAGCAGGCCCTTGAAGAAGGCAGTCGACCGCGTCATGTACGCGCTCGCCGCGCGCGACCACGAACGTTATCCGCTGCCGTGGGGCGGGGATGCGCCGGCCGGGCGCGCCACGGACGCACCTCAGGAAGTCCGGCCGGAGGCCGACTTCATGGCATTCCTCAGCGCCGAGGAGCTCGACGCCCTCCACCACGCAATGGTGGTTCGCGAGCGCCTCCTCAGGCGGGCACGCACATTACCGATCGCCAGCCTCGCCTACGCGGTCCTGATCGACGAGGGAGCGATCGGTCGCCTGGCGGACCTCGAGCTGTCGCCTGTCCAGCGAGCGGAGTCGATCGCCCACCTGCGGTCGGCGATTGAAGGGCTGGAATCCATCGAGCTGGTCCACGAGCGGATGCATGGAACGAAGCCGCAGCTGGCCGACATCACTGGTTCGCTCGAGACACTGCTCGCCGCGGCGGCGGACGACACGGAAGCGACGGCAGGGTCGCGTGACGCGGTCCAGGTGATGACCGTGCACCAGGCCAAGGGCCTCGAGTTCGAGGTCGTGTTCTGCGCCGGCTTCGCGCACGGGCTGTTTCCACTCGGCGCCAAACCGCACCCGCTGCTCGACGCCGAGGATCGCGCATGGTTGGAGCGGTTCAAGGTTGGGTTCATGCCGTCGTGGCCCTCTGACCCCGACGGGCACCTGGCTGAGGAGGCACGCCTCGCATTCGTCGCGATGACCCGCGCGCGTCGCCGGCTGTACGTGAGCTATGCGGACGCCTATCTGCGGCAGGCGGGCCGCTCGGTGTTCCTCGATATGGCGGATCCCGCTGCCGAGGTTCACGAGCTCACACGCGCGTCATCCCGACTCGAGCCAGAAGACGTCTTGCTGGGGCGAGAGGCCGAGGTGCTTCTCGCGGCGCATCCGGCCTCGTTGAGCGAAGCCACGCTCGCGCGCGCGGCCGGCCTCGGTCTAGACATCGGATTTCTCACCGACCCCACCTCAGGCGAACCGTTTGAGCCTTACGGCGACGATCGCAACCCGGCCACCGTGGAGATCGATCACTTCAGCCCCACCACGCTCAACGACTACCTGAAGTGCCCGCGGCTCTACTGGTACAACCATCATCCCGGCCTGGTCGAGGAACCGCGTTCGATCGCGATGGAGCGTGGCGGATTTCTGCACGAAGTGCTGCAGGACTTCCACGAGCATGAGAGCGAGTGGCATTCTCTCGAATCTGATCAGCAAAGGCAGTGGCTCGAAGATGCCTTGCAGCGACACCTCGACGGCTACCTATCGCGGATGGAGGGTGTCCTCGACCGCAAGCGCGAGGAGAAGCAGGTTCGCTCAGTGCTGGGCAACTACATCCGCTCGATCACGGGGATGCAGTTCATCCGCCGCCTCGGCACGCTCGCGGTCGAGAAGCGGTTTCATCTGGAGCTCGATGGCGTGGAGGTCGTCGGCAAGATCGACCGTGTCAACGACGTCGGCGACGGAGAGGTGGAGGTCGTCGACTACAAGACGGGCTCAGGCAAGCCGATGCGCTTTGCCTACGACATGTACTTCGGGCCGGAGCTGCACGACGTGCAGCTGGCCCTCTACTACCTCGCGTGCAAAGACGGCCGGGACGATGAGGGCAAGCAGCTTGGGTTCCAGCCGCGGTTCCTCTCGCTCTGGTATCCCAAGGACTGGGTCTGGGGCGGCATGCGCCAGGACATCTTCAGCGTCGGCCGCCCGGCCGGCCTCAAGGAGTACCGCGAGAAACCCTTGACCGCGGATGACCTCGAGCGCAGCCGGGCCGTGGTCATGAATGCCATCGAGCGGATCAAGGCCGGACATTTCGAACCCGCCCCCCGCGAGCTCCCGGGCACATGTGTGACCCGGTTCGGATCGTGCCCGCACGCGGCAATCTGCTCCTACGGCGGGGCTCCGCCCGAATGAGCGCCCTGAGGGTCGGCGGTCCCAGCCTCAGCCCGGAGCAGGCAGCAGCTGCGCACGCCGGCCCGGCGGGGGCTTTCCTGATCGCGGCCGGCCCGGGAACCGGAAAAACCTTTACCGCGACAGAGCGCTTCTGCTGGCTCGTCGAGCAGGGGGTCGCCCCGGACCAGATCCTCACGTTGACCTTCAGCGACCGGGCGGCCGAAGAGCTTCGATTGCGCATCACAGCGGAGCTGGGCGCTCGCCGTCCGGACCTGGCGACGCAGCTGCTCGATGGCAGCTGGATCGGCACCTTCCACAGCGTCTGCGCACGCCTGCTAGACGAGTTCGCCTACCTGGTGGGCGCACCCCGCGAGATGCGCGTCCTCGACGAGACAGGGCAGAAGCTCTTCCAGCAGCAGCTGATCGCAAAGTTGCGCAGCGGCGCGGCTGCCCCGTTCGACCCAGACTCGTTCAGCGCGCTCCCGGTCGACGACCTCGACGACCTTCTGCGCTCCGGGCTGCGCTTTCTCCTCAAGCTCAAGGGCCGCGGCATCAGCCCCGAGGGGTTTAGGCAGCGCGCTCTCGAGCTGCAGGTCCTTCCCTCGTCCCGTTCTGGGGAAAGAGCTAGGGACAGGGGCGGCGAGAACGGAAGCGGACCTGATCCCGCCCTCGCGGAACGCGAGGCGATCGACGTCCTCTTCACCGTCTACCGCGCGTACGAGGACGGCCTGCGCGAGCAAGGCCTGCGCGACTTCGACGACCTGCTCCTGGAGGTGATCGACGCCCTGGAGCGCGTGCCGGAATTCCGCCACCGCTGCCGCGAACGCTTTCGCTACCTCATCGTGGACGAGTTCCAGGACACGAACCGCATCCAGCTCGACTTCATCCGTCTTGTCGCCGCCGAGGGGTTCGGCAACGTCACCGCGGTCGGCGACGCGAAGCAGTCGATCTACGGATGGCGCGACGCCGAGATCGACAACATCCGCAGCCTCTTCCCGGGCTTGCGCCTGCCTCTGACCCGCAACCGTCGCTCGTACCAGGGCATCCTCGACTGCGCGACCGACTTCATCCGCCGCGACCCGGACTTTGCCGGCGAGCCGGACCTGATCGCGACCCGCGGAGGAGGCACATCTGCACCAGTCAGCGTCCTCATGGCCCCCGACGCAAGGACCGAGGCCCGCTCGGTGGCGGAAACGATCCGGCGCCTGCACGTGAGCGGGCGAGCGTTTCGCGACATCGCAGTCCTCTCCCACTCCGTGCGGATGCTGCCGCGCGACTTTGAGGACGAGCTCCGGCGCCAGGGCATCCCCTATGTCACGAGCGGCGGCTCCGGCTTCTTCGACCGCCAGGAGATCAAGGATGTCCTGGCTTTGCTGCGCCTCACCGAGAACCCGATGGACGATGGCGCGCTTGTGCGGCTGTTGCAGGGTCCGATCGTCCGTCTGCCGGACGCAGGGTTGTACCGGCTCGCGGCGCGCCGCTTCGATCGCAAGGGCATGCGGCTGCGCGATTGCTTCGATGAATCGAGGCGTGAGGGATTTCCCGAGATGGAGCCGAAGGTGGCGGCTCAGGCCGTTCGGTTGATCGAGCTCACCGATCGCGTCGGCTTGCTGCGCGATGCGCTCACAGTCGCCGACATCCTGAACCGGCTGCTCGAGGAGAGTGGATACCTGCGCTGGGCGGAGCTCAGCGCCCAGCGAGACGGAAGCCCCCGAGCGCTCCTCAACCTGCGCAAGGTGTTCCAGCTCGCCGGGCGGTTCGAGCGCGACCTCGCGCTTGCGGGGATCGGCGATTTCGTCCGCCATCTCGACCAGGTCATCGATGCCGACCTGGCGGTCGGCGAGGCGGCCGAGGAGGCCGCGCTGACGGAGGCCGTCTCTCTTCTGACAGTCCACGCCGCGAAGGGCCTCGAATTTCCGGTCGTGTTCCTGGTCAACCTGCGCCCGCCTCGTCCGCGCGACACGGAGAGGCTCTTCTTCGATCCGGACAGCACCGGATTCGTGATGAAGAACTGGCGCGGCGAAAAACATCCCCATTTCGTCGAGACATCGCCGGGTGCTCCCGCTGTGAAGCTGGCGATCGGCGAGCGCCGGCGCATCGTGTACGTCGGCCTGACACGCGCCAAGGACGCGCTGTACGTGACCGCGACGCGCGAAGAAGTGTCGCCCCGAGATGTCGGTGCCAACGGCCTGGAGGATCACGACCATTTCGCGGAGATCCTCAGCTGGGCCCTGGCCCACCCCGGCTCGGCGTCGGTGGTCGAGGCGGAGCAGCTGGAGCTACCGGTGGCGCGCACGGCCAACGGCCAGGTCCACGACGACGCATCCGTCGTTGCCACGGTGCTCGACCGCCTGGAGCGCCTGCAACCGCTGGCCGTCCCAGCCGATCGTGAAACCGGGCCTCGCGTCGAGCTGAGCTTCTCCCAGCTCCACGATTTCGAGCTCTGTCCGGTCCGCTATCGCTTCGCGAATGTGTTGCGCGTGCCTGTGCCTCCCGACGAGCTTCAACCGGCGCACGTCCGCGCGGCCGGCTCCAGCGAGCTGGGAGTGGCGGTGCACGAAGCGCTGGCGGCCTGGCACATCCGCGGCGGCGACCTCCTCGCGCTGTATCGCGGGCCACAGGCGGGCCGCGACATGCTCGAGCGGTACCTGCTCCACCCTCTGGCCCGGGCCCGCACCCTCGCGGTCGAATCAGGCTTCAACATGGCTGTCGGCGGCACGCGAGTCCGGGGAGTGGTCGATCGCGTTTGCGAGGTCGACGGGCACATCGCACTGGTCGATTTCAAAACGAATGCGACCCTCGACGCCGCGTTGGTCGAGGCGTACTCGCTCCAGCTGCGCATCTACGGCCTCGCCGCTCGGCGTGGTCTGCTTCCGGGAGGTCGCGATCCACGGCTCATCCTCTTCGACATGCGCCACGGCGAGCTGCGCGACGTTCCCCACGACGATGACCAGGTCGTGCGTCGCGTGGAGTCGGCGGCCACGCGCATCTTGGCGGAGGATTTCCATCTCGGCCCTGAGCACGCCAACCGACCATGCAAGCTGTGCGCCTTCAAGCCGATCTGCCCAGACGCGCGTCCCTGATTGCCGCGGATGCCGGCTCTCGCGGGCATCGGTGCGCGTTGAAACCTGTCAGCGCCGGCACCGGCGGACAATGGGACCCGATTGCACGAAAAGTACTTTGAGCGCCGCCAGATAAAGGAGGCGATCGCGTTCGCTGAGGCGGGCGGGATCGCGGTGCACCGCAACTTCGACTCGTATCACGGCTCGACCATCCGCGGTTTTACGCGTGAGAAGCCCTTTCTTCATGTGATCGGGCTCCGCATGCAGCTCGAAGAGTGGGGCCGGCTCCACGGCTTGCGCCCTGAATGGATCCAGCCGGAGAAGCGGCGCAAGGTCGCGCATTACGACGTCTTCGGACCCGCGGCGAAGGCGCTCATCGAGCGCCTCAAGCCGACTCTTGACGCCGATTGACGCAACGCGTTATGCTGCGTCATGAACAACCAGAGATTGATGGAGGAGTTTCGCAATGAGCACTGATTTTTCCGAGACCGCAACCGCCGTCGAAGAGGTGGCCGTAGGCGCGGCGCAGGCCGCCGCCGAAGTCGCGACCAATCCGATCGGAGCCGCTCGCAAGCAGGCCCGGAGCTTCGAGCGCAAGGGCGCGCCGGCCGTGCGAAGGATCAACCGCCGGCTCAACGCCATGATGCCTGATCGCGTGACAGTCTTCGGCGTCGAGGTCAATGAGAAGCTGCCCGAGAAGCTCGCGATCAAGGGTTTGCAGCTCGTGAAGGTCCAGGCGCGTCGGGAGGACGTCGTGGGCGGCGTCGCCAAGCGGACGCTCCGCATCTTCAACGGATCGTTCAAGACGATCGCGAGGACGGCGACCCGTCTCGAGCAGGCAAGCGAGCTTGCCCCGCGCCGGGTCAGCGAGCGCCAGCCGGCCGCCAGGGGAGCACGACGCCGAACGGGACGCCGGCGCGCCGCCTAGACAGAGCGATTTCCTAAAGGCGCCCTGCGGGGCGCCTTTCTTTTTCCGCTAGCCTTCCCACGGATAGCTAACAGTGGTTCTCTGCACAGGCTCGATCGCGTTCGACTACATCCTCACCTTCAAGGGCAGGTTCCGGGACCACATCCTTCTCGACAAAACGCACATCCTCAACCTCAGCTTCCTGGTCGACGATCTCCAGAAGCGAAGAGGTGGCGTGGCCGGCAACTATGCCTACAACCTTTCCCTGCTCGGCCATCCGGCCGCGGTGCTTGCCACGGCGGGCACTGACGCCACGGACTATCGCAATTGGCTGATCGCGCAAGGAGTCGATTGCCAGGGACTCCGCCTTCTTGAAGGTGAGATGAGCGCCACTGGCTTCACCACGACCGACATGGACGACAACCAGCTGACCGGTTACTACGGCGGCGCGATGTGGCGCGCCGGCGCGCTTGGCCTGGACGACGCTCCGGCAGGCGTCGATGCCGTGATCGTCGGTCCGAACGATCCGAAGGCAATGCAAAGGCTTGTGCGCGAGAGCCGGGAACGCCGCGTGCCCTTTGTCTTCGACCCCGCCCACCAGCTTCCGATGATGGACGGCTCCGACGTCGACGACGGCATCCATGGCGCGTGGATCGTGATCGGCAACGACTACGAGCTCGAGCTGATCCAGGAACGGACCAAGCGAGACATGAAGGGACTGCTCGACCGATCCGAGGTCGTGGTGACGACCCTTGGCCGTAACGGCTCGCGCATCACTACCCGCGATGGGGCTGTCGACATCCCGGCGGCGCCGGCCGTACGCGAGCTCGACCCCACGGGGGCGGGCGATGCATATCGCTCCGGGCTGGTCGCCGGCCTTCTACGAGGACTCGATCTCTACTCCGCGGGGTGCATCGCGTCACTTGCCGCGACGTTCGCTGTGGAGCACGTCGGCACGATCGAGCACAGCTACACACACGACGAATTCATCCGCAGGCATCGTGATTGCTTCGGCGCCGATCTACCTGAACGGTTTTGGGGCTCCTCGGCATGAGCTCAACGTTCGGCTAGCATCGTCGCGAGGTGCCCGCCAACGCCGTCGAGGTCGAAGATCTCCGGAAGTCTTATGGCGCGGTCGAGGCCGTTCGTGGCATCAGCTTCAGGGTCTCGCAGGGTGAAGTCTTCGCCCTCTTGGGTCCCAATGGCGCGGGCAAGACCACGACGGTCGAGATCCTCGAGGGATTTCGGCGGCGCGATGGCGGCCGGGTGTCGGTCCTCGGCCTCGACCCCGCCACGGGGAATCGAAAGCTCAAAGAGCAGATGGGCATCGTCCTGCAGGCCACGGGTGTGGATCCGTATCTGACCGTTGCCGAGACCGTCGACATGTTCCGCGGCTACTACCCGAAGCCCCGGCCGCGCGATCAGGTGATCGAGCAGGTGGGACTCACCGAGAAGAGCAACGAGCGGGTGACCAGGCTGTCAGGTGGACAGAAGCGACGGCTCGACGTCGCCGTGGCGCTCGCCGGCGATCCGAGCGTGCTGTTCCTCGACGAGCCGACCACGGGGTTCGACCCCGGCGCCAAGCGCAACGCCTGGGACGTCATCAAAGGCCTGGCCGGCCTCGGCAAGACGATCTTCTTGACATCGCACTCGATGGACGAGGTCCAGTTCCTCGCCGACCGCGTGGTGATCATCGCCTCCGGAAGGGTCGTGGCCGAGGGAACGCCGGAAACTCTCGCCGGCCGCGAGAAGGCCGCTGCCATGATCCGCTTCCAGCTTCGCGACGCGTCGATGCTGCCGGAAGTCCTGCGAGCGCTTGCGAAATTCGATGACGGCCTGGTTGAGCTCGAGACGATGGATCCGACTCGCATGCTGTACGACCTCACGTCGTGGGCCGTCCAATCGAACGTGACGCTCGAGGGACTCGAGGTGACCCGCCCGACGCTCGAAGATGTTTATCTCGAGATCACAAGACAAGCGACGGCGGCGGAATCGTGAACGACCTTGCGTTGGGACTCCGACAGGTCGTGTACATCAACAAAGCATTCGTCCGCAACCCAGCCTCTCTGTTCTTCACGCTCATCTTTCCGTTGATGTTCCTCGTCATCTTTTCCGTCATCTTCGGCAACGGACACGTGCAGGTCGGTCCTGGGCAAACAGTCAGAGTGGCCACGTTTTACGTGCCGGCGATCTCGGCGTTCTCCGTGATCACCGCGTGCTACACGAACATCGCAATCTCGCTGAGCTTCTCGCGCGACTCGGGCGCGCTCAAGCGGATCCACGGCTCGCCACTACCGGTCTGGAGCTACATGCTGGCTCGCATCCTTCACGCCATCGCGATCGCGATCCTCCTGGTCATCGTGTGCGGTGCTTTTGGGGCTCTCTTCTACGGCGCGACGCTCCCCACGAGCACTCTGCCTGCATTTGCGCTGACGCTGGTCGTCGGCGCGGCTGTGTTCTGTGCTCTTGGAGTGGCTGTGACGTCGGTGATCCCGAATGCCGATGCAGCGCCCGCCGTTGTCAACGGCTCGATCCTGCCGCTACTTTTCATTTCGAACGTATTCATCCCGCTCCAGAACCCGCCGGAGTGGCTCGACATCGTCGGAAAGATCTTCCCGGTGCGGCATTTCGCGGACGCCCTGATCGGCTCCTACTTTCAAACGAGCGGTTCCGGCTTGCACACGAACGACCTGCTCGTGCTTGGCGCGTGGGGCATCGCCGGTTTGGCGTTCGGTGCGCGGTTCTTCCAGTGGGAGCCCCGCGTGTAATGCCGACGATCTTCACGCAGATCATCGAAGGTAGGCTGCCGGCTCGGTTCGTCTGGAAGGACGACCGGTGCGTGGTGTTCCTGTCCAACCGGCCGCTGCGCCCGGGCCACTCGCTGGTGGTGCCGCGACAGGAGATCGACCACTGGATTGACCTCGACGCCTCCCTTCTCGCACATCTTGCGGAGACGGCGCAGGCGATCGGCCGCGCCCAGATGAAGGCCTTCACGCCGGAGCGAATCGGTGTCATGCTCGCCGGTCTCGAGGTTCCGCACTGCCACTTCCACGTCGTGCCGATCCGCGGCCTGCACGACCTCGACTTCGGCAACCAGGACTACGACCCGGATCCCCAGATGATGGACGACGCCGCGGAGACGATCCGCCGCGAGCTTCGGGCCCTCGGCTACCCTCAGGCCAGCGACTAGGCCAGTAGCTTCTCGAGCTGGTCGATATGCAGCTCGAGGTGACTGACCAGCGGCAGCCGCGCGACCTCTTCGGCGGTCATCGTGATTCCATCCCCGAGCTCGGCGGTCTTGCGCAGGGCCTGTGGGTCGCTTGTTCTCAGCGTCTTGATCGTGCGCTCATGATCGGCCAGGGTCATCCGGACGAGATCCGCCGGCTCGAGCTGCGACATCTGGTGTCCGACCGTGTCCCGTAGATGCACCGCTTCGAGAAGGTTCATGTTGGGCAGCTGATCGGTCGAGATGCGGTGAACCAGGACACCGTAGAACTTCGAAAGCACCGCGAGGTGGGCGAGCAGCTCATGTGCGCTCCAGGAATTCTCGTCGCCGTGTTCAGCCTTGATACGCGGGGCCAGCGCGGCCAGGCGCTCGGATGCGATCTGCAAGCGATCCGCAAGTAGGTTGCGTTCGCGGTCGAGGTAGGCGTCCATGAACGTCTTGACGTCGTCGAGCGTGAACGCCGGACTTTCGATTTTCATCGCAAATCAGACTAAGCGAGAATCGACATATGTGCTATGGAGACGATGCCCGACCGCCATTGCCCCCGATTAGCGGCGCGGCCGCCGACCACGGAGACCTCGTCCTCACCTCGTCCGATGGAACCCAGTTCGACGCCTACTTCGCGCGGGCGTCCCAGCCGACCGGCGCGGGTATGGTCGTCCTGCCGGACGTCCGCGGCCTCCACCAGTTCTTCAAAGACCTGGCGCAGCGATTTGCTGAGGCGGGCATCGACAGCGTTGCCGTCGACTACTTCGCAAGGACTGCAGGCAGAGGCGACCGCAGCGACGGCTTCGACTACATGCCGCACGTGCAGGCCACAACGCCCGATGGCCTGGCGGCCGACACCGCCGCCGCAATCGCGCATCTGAAGTCCAGGGAAGGAGGGGCCACCAGGTCCGTCTTCACGGTTGGCTTCTGCTTCGGCGGGTCCAACTCGTGGAATCAGTCCGCGATGAACCAGGGCCTGAACGGCGCGATCGGCTTTTACGGCCGGCCGATGCGCAGCGAGCCGTACATCTCGAAGATGAAGGCACCGCTGTTGATCCTGATCGCCGGTGCGGACCAGGCGACGACGCCGGAACAGAACGAGGACTTCGAGCGGAAGCTGTCCGCGGCGAGGGTGCCTTACGAGGCGCACGTGTACGAGGGGGCGCCGCACAGCTTCTTCGACCGTTCCTACGAGCAGTGGAAGGACGCCTGCGATGACGCCTGGCGCCGCATTCTGGAGTTCGTGAAAAAGCACAGCTAGCCCTTCTTTCCCCACCCCCAAAACCACCCACCCAGGGGGGGCTGGTGTGGCGACCGGCAGAGTACGGCGGGTCGGCTGTGAGTGCAAGACATCCTTAACACGCGAGTCGACCTCGTGTCCAAGCTGCAACCGGCTCGTATAGTCAGCACGGATGGCTAGGCTGGCCTCCAGGTCCAAGGCGGCCAGGGCGGCGCCCCGACTACCGCAAGGTCTCATCGACGAGCTGGAGAGGCGTCACGCGGGCATGGCGCGTCACATGGCCCGGGCGGTAGTGACGCTCGTGCGTTGGGACTCTTCGACGGGCGTGCCGCCCCAGCGCGACGCCATCGTGCGGGCCTGTGAGGCCGGCCTCGACCTCTTCCTGGCCACCGCCCGTGAGGCGCGGCCGGCGACCCAGGAGGAGCTGCGGCGCGTCGCCCAGCTCGGCATCCTGCAGGCTAGGAGCAGCCAGTCTGTCGAGCCCATCCTGGCCGCCTACCGGATGGCCGCCCGCGTGGCCTGGGACGAGATCCTCCGCGCCTGGCGAGGCCAGCCCGACGCGACGCCCGAAGCGATCATGCTCGTCGCCAACTACGTATTCGCCGCGCTGGACCAGGTCGCGGCCGAGGTCACGAAGACCTACCTCCACGCGCGCGAGCAGCACCTGCAGCGCGGGACCCGCGCCCACGCCCGGTTGTTCCACTCGCTGATCAGCGACAACTTCGACTCCGAGCTCGAGCTCCAACGCCAGGCGCTGGCGATCAACACCCCCTTGATCGCGACCGGCTACGTCGCCATCGTGTGCAAGCTCGTGATGGGGAACCGCGACGGCGAACGCGGTGGCCAGGCCCTCGCCGAGGTCGCCGACTCGCTGGAGGCCCGTCGCGGCACCATCCTCCTCTCGACCGACCCCAGCACCCTCGCGGTGCTGTGGCCGACCGAGTCTCTCGCCGACGCCGAATCAGCTCGTCTGTTCGTGACCGAGATGCAAGAGCAGGTCAAGCAGCGCGCGGGCCAGCTGGGCGCCCGGGTGCGGGCTGGAATCGGCGGCTACCACCCCGGACTTCATGGCGTGGCGCGCTCCTATCTCGAGGCCCAGCAGGCGTTCGAGGCGGGGCGCAAGCTGAGGCCCGATTCCTTGGTGCACGGCCACGACGAAGTGATCCCGCAGCTGGTGCTCGCCCAGAACCCGCTGCTGGCCGAGCGCTTCGTGACCCACAGCCTGGGCCGGCTCATGGACCACAAGGTGCGCAACCGGGAACAGCTTTTGGAGACCCTGGAGGCGTACCTCGCGAAGGGATCGGTCAAGGACGCCGCGGCGGCTCTGGGCCTCCATCGCCACACGGTTCTGTACCGGCTCGAGAAGCTGAAGGAGCTCCTTGGCGGCGATCTCGACGTGCCGGCGACCCGCCTCCGGCTCCAGCTCGCGCTCGACCTCCAGAAGATGCTCTGAGATCGGATTTGGACATCAAGTCCTAAGAATCATCCAGGTTTTACCACCCGGTGCGGGTGCCGATTCTACCCCGCGTCCGTATGCTGAATCCATGACATCCAATCACAACGGCCGACGTGTGGCTGTTACAGGCATCGGCTTCATCACCCCGATCGGAAACGATATGGAAACCGTGTGGTCGAACATGGTCGAGGGGGTCTCCGGCGTCGGACGCATCACGCGTTTCGACACCACGAACTTCGACACCAAGATCGCGGCCGAGGTCAAGGGCTTCAATCCCGAGGAATACATGGACCGCAAGACCGCCCGCCACATCGGGCGCTACTGCCAGTTCGCTCTCGCCGCCTCCAAGCAGGCGCTAGCCCAGGCAGGCCTCGACCCAGGGCAGATGAACCCCGACGACGTAGGCGTGATAGTCAGCTCCGGCATCGGCGGCATGGAGGAGATCGAGAAGAGCCACACCGCCCTGATGGAGCGCGGCCCCAAACGCATCAGCCCCTTCACGGTGCCAATGATGATCGCGGACATGGCGGCCGGGATCGTGGCCATCCACACCCAGGCCGGCGGGCCGAACTACGCGATCGTCAGCGCCTGCGCCTCGAGCGCCCATGGCATCGGCGAAGCGTCGGAGATCATCAAGCGCGGCGATGCCGTGGCGATGCTGGCCGGCGGATCGGAAGCGACCATCACTCCCCTGACGATGGGCGCCTTCTGCCAGATCAAGGCGACGAGCGAGCGGAACGACGAGCCGGAGAAGGCATGCCGACCGTTCGACTTGGGCCGTGATGGTTTCGTCATGGGCGAGGGATCGGTGATGTTCGTGCTCGAGGACATGGATCACGCCAAGGAGCGCGGCGCCCGAATCCTGGCCGAGATCGCGGGTTACGGCGCGAGCGCCGATATGTACCACTTCACGGCGCCGCAGCCCGAAGGCAAGGGCGCGATGCGCGCCATGCGTCACGCACTCGAGACGAGCGGTGTCGACCCCCATGACGTCGGATACGTCAATGCGCACGGCACGTCGACCAAGCTCGGTGACGTCGCAGAGACGAAGGCGATCAAGGCCGTGTTCGGCGACCACGCCCGCGAGCTCGCTGTGAGCTCGACCAAGTCGGTGCACGGTCACCTTCTTGGCGCCGCGGGCGCGATCGAAGCAGCCGCATGCGTGCTCGCGCTCGACCGCGGCCTGCTGCCGCCGACCATCAATCTCGACGACCCCGACCCGGAGTGCGACCTCGATTACGTGCCGAACAGGGCGCGGAAAGCAGACGTCAAGGTCGCGATCTCGAACTCGTTCGGCTTCGGAGGCCACAACGCGACTCTCGTGATCAAGAAGGCTGCCGTGGGCGGCAGCAACTAAGAGGAGGAAAGGATTGCCCATGGCAAGCCAGCTCGATTTCAAAGAACTGCAGGAGCTCTCGGCGGAGATCCTCGGCATCGACTCGGACCAGGTCCAGATGGACAAGAGCTTTCAGCGCGACCTCGCGGCGGATTCGCTCGACCTCGTCGAGCTCATCGCGGCGATCGAAGACAAGTACGACGTCGAGCTGCCGGACGAGGAGCTCGAGAAGATGAAGACCATCGCCGACCTGTGGAAGTTCCTGGAGCAAAAGACCGCCGAGCGGCTGGAGGCGTAGCCCCGATGGCCATCACCACCAGCTACCGCACGCGGTCGGACGCGATACCGCTCCGCTCATTCAAGGTCAAGGGCCGCCCGAGCGCCATCGCGGGCGTCGGCGTCTACGCGCCCGAAAAGGTGCTCACGAACTTGGACCTGGAAAAGATGATGGACACCTCCGACAAGTGGATCACCGAGCGCACCGGCATCCACCGCCGGCACATTGCCGAGCCCGGCACGACCACGTTCGACCTGGCAACCAAAGCCTCGCGGGCGGCGCTTGACGCGGCCGGCGTCAGCGCAAAGGACCTCGACATGATCCTGGTCGGCACGTCGTCTCCGGACGGTCCGTTTCCCTCCGTGGCATGCCGCATCCAGAACGAGCTCGATGCTCCTGGTGCGGTGGCGTGGGACACGCTCGCCGCATGCACCAGCTTCGTCTAC
>DASPYE010000056.1:0-8912 GCA_035636935.1 Candidatus Dormiibacterota bacterium
TAGAGCGCCTCATCGACTGCTTTCGTGAATGGGTAGCGCTCGTCGAGCCAGTCCACTACGGCCACCTGGATTTCGCGCGGGTGCGGGATCGCCATCTAGAAGCCCAGCACTATGCCGTCAACCTCGATATCGCCCGGGTTGGCGCCTTGCTTCCAGGCTAAGTGAGAAAGGGGAACCGGAGCCGGACCCTGTAGCACAGTACCGTCCAGGTGGAACCGCGAACCGTGGCATGGGCAGTCGAATGTCTTTGCATCCTTGTTGAGCGCCACGGAGCAGCCGAGGTGTGAGCAGTTGATCGCGAAAACGCTGACCTTGCCCTGGTTCTTGACCACGAATCCACCAAAGGCGAGCTCGCCCGGCGCGTTGTCGCCTCCGCCGTCGGTCATGATGAACGCCGAGTTGGGGTTGCGGGGCGCATCGAACTTGACCGCGTCGCCGTCTTGTAGTTGGTTGATGGGCGTCTGCAGCGCGATGTTGATGGGGCCTTTCTTCTGGCCTTTGGGAGGGGCCGGCCAGAAGAACACGAGGATGGGGAGGAGTCCGGTGATCACCGTCGCAGTCATCAGGCTTGCAAGCCACCAGCCGAGAAACGACCGGCGGGTGATTCGCCGAGGCGCCGCAGCGTCTGCCATCCGGCTCAAATCTTAACGATCCAGGTAGGAAGGGAGGCCCACCGCCTGGCGGACCTCGAGCATCGTCTGGCGGGCGATCTCGCGGGCCTTTTCGCTCCCCTGGTCGAGGGCGCGGGCTACGAGCTCCGGGGTGAGCTCCGCCCGTATCTCCCGGAAGGGGCGAAACACCTCGATCAACCGCTCGGCCAGCAGCTTCTTCTTGTCGAAGCACCCGATCTGGGCCTTGCGGCAAAGCTCCCAGTAGTGCTCCCAGTCGTCAAAGAAGAGCTTGTAGTAGGCGCAGACGTTGCAGCTCCGCGGGTGCCCTGGGTCGGTCTTACGGGGCCGCTTCACGTCCGTGACCATGCTCAGCACCTGCTTGCGGATAACCTCGGGCTCGTCGGTGACGCCGATGATGTTGCCGACGGTCTTTGACATCCGCTGCTTGCCGTCGGTCCCCTTGATCAGATTGGTCTCCGTCAGCAACGCTCGGGGCTCGGGGAACACAGGCGCGTAAGTGCGGTTGAACTTGCGTGTCACCTCGCGAACGAGCTCGAGGTGCGCGAGCTGATCCTTGCCGACAGGGACCCCGCCTCCTTTGACCATCAGGATGTCGGCGCCCTGGAGGATCGGGTAGGAGAGCAGGCCGAGGTTGATGTTGTCGGGATGCTGCTTGGCCATGTCTTTGAACGTGGGCGTGCGCAACAGCCAGCTCAGGGGTGTGACCATCGACAGGAGGAGCGACAGCTCGGCCACCTCGGGCACCTTCGATTGCAAGTAGAGCACGCTTCGCTTGGGATCGATGCCGACCGCAATCAGGTCGGCGGCCAGGTCGAAGACCTTGTCCTCCGCCTTGTGGCCGTCAGGCTCGGTGGTGAGGGCGTGGTAGTCGGCGACGAAATAGAAGCACTCGTACTGGTTCTGCAGCTCGACCCAGTTCTTGGCCGCGCCGAGATAGTTGCCGAGATGGAATCTGCCTGTCGGGCGCATCCCGCTCAGGATTCGAATCCGGTCTGCCACGGCCGGAGTGTAACGAGGCCAACATCTACGATTCAGTCAGTTGCCTGACAACGATCCAGCACTCGAAGCGCCGCCGAGCAGCCTAGGGCTCGGCTCGCGCGCTCTCCGCAACACGACGATCGTGCTCACCGCGAAGGTGGGCGCCCGCCTGATCGGCCTGTTCACGGTCTTCTACATGATCAGAAGGCTGGGCACCGACAACTACGGCGTGTTCAGCGCTCTCATCAACTTGACCGCGATCGCAAGCGTGGCCCTCGACCTAGGTTTCAATGTGCTGTTCGTCCGCGAAGGCGCGCGCCACCACGACCAGATCCAACGCTATCTGCGCAACGTGATGTCAATTCGCCTTCTGATGTCGGTGGTTGCGCTCCTGCTGCTTGCTGCTCTGGTTTATCCGATCGGGCTGGGCGACCTGATAATCCCCGGCTTCGTGCTGATGGTGCTCACCTCGTACTCGACCCTGCTCCGCAACGGCCTCTATGCGGTTCAACAGCTTGGCTTCGAGGCGATCGCGGTCGTGCTCGAGAGCAGTGTGCTGCTCGCGCTGGTGCTCTATGGAGGCATCACTCATCAAGGCGTGGCTTACTTCGTTTGGGCCTACGCAGGGCAGTACGCCTTCAGCTGCATCTACTTCACAGTCGTGCTGGCGGCAAAGCGAATCGCGGTCATCGGTTGGAGGTTCGAGCTGCCGCTGCTGCGCGAGTGGTTGTGGAAGGGCCTGCCCTTCGCGCTCACCTTTGTGCTGACGATCATCTATTTCAAGATCGACCAGCCGCTGGTCCTGATCTTCCACGGCCGCGTCGACGCGTCCCTGTACGCGGCCGCGTACAAACCCATCGAAGCACTCCTCTTCGTCCCGATCACATTCCTGTCCATCGTCTTTCCCGTGTTGGCGGTCTATCACCGTGAGCGGCCGAAAGAGATGCTCGACGCGCTGAACCGTTTCTATAAGGCGCTGCTGCTGATGGGATGGCCCGCGAGCGTCGGCATCTTCGTCCTGGCTCAACCCCTGACTCCTCTGCTGCTAGGCAGCCAATTCGGAGCCTCTGAAGCGCCACTGAGGATCTTGGCGCTGGCTCTTGGACTGGCCTTCGTCAACAACGTGTTCATCGGCGCCCTCAACGCGTCTGACCGGCAGGTCTCCTTCACGTGGGCGGCCGCCTGGAGCGTGGTGGCGAACCTCTTGCTCAACTTCGCCCTGATCCCGCCCTGGAGCTACATCGGCGCAAGCTGGGCAACCGTGGGGACCGAGCTCGTGCTTGGAATCGCGGGCTGGATGCTTACCGCGCGCCACGTCGGCAGAGTGCCGGTGCTGACTCTCAGCTGGCGCGTACTGCTCGCCGGCCTGATCATGGGGATCGCCATCTACCCGCTCAGCGCGGTGCGGGGATTTGAGGTCGCAATTCCGATCGTGGCCGGCGCCGTCATCTATGGGGTCGCGGTGCTGCTTCTCCGGGCCCTCAGCGGGGACGAGATCGCCTGGGCGCGCCGTGCCCTGGCGCTGGCGCGATGATGAAGTCCAAGCCCCTGTACCTCAAACCCCGCGGTGCGACAGAGCCGGTCGCATGGGAGGAGATCGCGGTCGACGCGCCGGAAGTCGGCCCGCAAACTCCGCTCGATGACGCCCAATTCGTCGCGCTCGACGTGGAGACGACCGGCAACGCGCCGTTCCTCGTCCTCGAGATCGGCGCCGAGCGCTTCCGGCTCGACAGCACGCTGTCGTTCTTCGACACGCTTGTCGACTGCCGCGCGCCCATCAACCCATACGCGCGCAGACGTCACCACATCGACCGCTCGATGCTCATCGGCGCGCCCGAGTTCAAGGACGCAAGACGGGGCTTCCTGCGCTTCGCTCAGGGCGCGGTGCTGGTAGAGCACAGCCACGACGCGTTCGACACCTGGCTTGTCGGACGCGGCCTGGAGAGCCCGCTCGAGCATCCGATCATCGACACCACCGCCCTGGCGCGGCTCGTGCTCGACCTGCCCAAGGGCCAGACGCCGGGGCTGGCCCGGCTCGTCGACGAGCTCGGCCTCGACGTCACGCCGGCACACGCGGCGCTCGACGACGCGCGGGCGACGGCGATGGTGTTCCGCGCGCTCGTCGAGCGGGCACGGGAAAAGTTGGGCTGGAGATCGGTCGGTGAGGTGGTGGCCGCTCTGCCGCGACCGGTGATCGACCGGACGCCGCCTAGTCGAAGAGGGTCATCTGCAGGTCCGGCTCCGGGTGCTCGAGGCCTGACAGCCCCACCCCGATCAGGCGCACCGGCCGCGACTCCACGTGCGACTTCTCCAGCGCCGAACGCGCGGCGCGGAAGATCGTCTCGACGTCGTCGGTCGGGCTCGTCCGGCTCACCTGGCGGCTCACGAGCCTGAAGTCAGGAAGCTTCAGCTTCACGTAGACCGTCCGCGCGCGGACGCCGTCGGTCTTCAGCCGTTCGGTGACTCGGTCGGTCAGGTCGCGCAGCGCGCGCTCGAGTTCGCCGCGGTCGCTGACATCGTCCTCGAAGGTCGTCTCCGCTGAGATCGTCTTGGCCGGCCGGCTGCCGTCGACCGGCGCCCGGTCGCGGCCCTGGGCGAGTCGCTGGAGGACGGCGCCGTTCGTGCCGAGGGCCTGGACCAGGCGTTGCGTCTCATACGCGGCCAGCGCGCCCACGGTGCGCAGGCCCATCGCACGCAACCGCTCCTCGGTCTTCGGGCCGAGTCCCGGTATGACGCCGACCGGCAGCGGCGCAAGGAAGTCCGACTCCGTGCCGGGCAGGACCAGGACCAGGCCGTCGGGTTTGCGGGTTCCGCTCGCCACCTTGGCGACCAGCTTTGAGGTCGCGGCGCCCACCGATGCGGTGAGCCCGGCCTCCGTGTGGACCTGAAACTTGATCCGGCGGGCCACGTCGTCCGGGGTCGAGGTGCCGTGCCTTGTGCGTGCGGTGACGTCGAGGTACGCCTCGTCGAGCGCGACTCCCTCGACCAGCTCCGGTGAAGTGAAGCGGCGGAAGATCTGGTGGACGACCCGGCTTGCCTCGCGGTAGCGGGCGCCGTCCGGCGCGACCACGGTGAGCTGGGGACACACCTGAAGGGCTTCGTGCAGCGGCATCGCAGAGCGGACCCCATAGGCACGCGCCTCGTATGACGCACCCATCACGACCGCTCGCCGCGACCGCCCGGCGACAGCGACGGGAATGCCGCGCAGCTTGGCGTCGTCCCGCTGGTGGACGGACGTGTAGAAGGCGTCCAGGTCGACATGCAGGATTGTCCGCGGCCAGTTGTCGGGTCGTGCCATCTGTTGTGCAGGCGCCAGTCTGCCACAACAACATATGGCCTACCGCGGGTTCAGGGGGTCGGACTCGGACTTGCTCCCAAAGCCGTGACCACGTTTTCGAAAACGTTTGACAGCTGATTGCCCATCGCCAGCAGGACGACGATCACCAGGATCGAAACCACGACCGCGACTGCGGCAAAGCCAAGGATGGTGACGACCACGGCGGTGGCGGTCCCACCGCCGCCTCCGCGCGGGGGTGCTGCAACGCCCCGGTTCGGCTCCCAGGCCTGGCCGTTCCACCGCCACAACCGGTCTGCGGAGACCGCGGCCTTCCACTGCGAGCCGTCCCACCACCAGAAGCCGTCGGGCGAAAACATGGTTTGCCGGCGCGGCGGTGGGACCTGGCCGGGGGGATCGGCTCCCATCTCCTGAACGATAATCCGGGGACGATGAAGGGAGTGATACTCGCCGGTGGCACCGGCAGCCGGCTGCATCCGCTGACGCGGATCACCAACAAGCACCTCCTGCCGCTCTATGACCGCCCCATGATCAACTACGGGATCGAGGCGCTTGTCAGCGCCGGGGTCAGGGAGATCATGCTCGTCACCGGTGGCACTCACGCCGGCGAGTTCCTGCGTTTGCTCGGCAATGGGCACGAGTTCGGCATCGACCGGCTGTTCTATGCGTACCAGGAGAAGGCAGGGGGAATCGCGGAGGCCTTGGGCCTCGCGGAGAAGTTCGTGGACGGCGACCGGTGCGTGGTGCTGCTTGCCGACAACGTTTTCGAGCGCTCGCTTCGTCCATGCGTGGAAGCGTTCGGCAAGCAGAAGAGCGGCGCGCGCGTCGTGCTCTCCCGGGAGAGCGACCGGGCGCACCTGTGCAACCTGGGTGTCGCCCAGTTCGACGGCAACAACAGGATCGCCCGGATCATCGAGAAACCGGAGCAGCCTCCCAGCGACTTCGCCGTGACCGGCGTGTATTTCTACGACGAGTCCGTCTGGAGGGTCCTGCCCGAGCTGACGGTATCGGGGCGTGGCGAGCTCGAGATCACCGACGTCAACAACTGGTACCTCGACCACGGCCAGATGGAGTACGACGTCCTCGATGGATTCTGGGGTGACGCCGGCGAGTCGATCCCCGCCTACCACGCGGTCGGCGATTTCGTGCGTGCGCACGGCGCGAACAAGGAATCGTGACCGGGCGAGAACCAGTCATCGAAGGCGTGGTTGTCAAAGACCTCGTGACGCATGAAGACGAGCGCGGTTTCTTTCGCGAGGTCATCCGGGAGACCGACGGCTTCTTCGAGCATTTCGGGCAGTGGAGTCACTCGCTGATGCATCCAGGCGTGATCAAGGCATGGCACATCCACCAGCGGCAGACCGACTGGTGGTACGCGATCGGGGCGCTCAAGGTCGCGCTCTACGACACACGCGAGGGATCGCCGACGAAGGGTCAGCTGATGGAGCTGCTGATGGGAGACGGCGCGCCCTCATGCCTGAAGATCCCACCCGGTGTCGCCCATGGCTGCCGCGCGCTGGAGCGCACACATCTTCTCTATGTGACCTCGGGCGTGTACGCCCCGGAGGACGAGGGTCGGATACCTCACGACGACCCGACGATCGGCTACGACTGGACGTCCGGGCCGCGTATCACGTGAGCCGTTCGCTGAAGCGGCTCCTGGTTGCTGGAGCGGCCGGCTTCATCGGCTCCAACTTCGTCCGCCACCTGCGACAGAAGCGCCCCGAGGTGGAGGTCACGGTCCTCGACAAGCTCACATATGCAGGCAACCTGGCGAATCTCATCGAGTTCGATGGCCAGCCGGGTTACCGATTCGTGCACGGCGATATCTGCGACGCCGGACTCGTTGACTCGCTGGCGGCGGAGTGCGACGCCATCGTCAACTTCGCCGCGGAGACGCACGTCGACCGTTCGCTGATGGATCCGCTGGCGTTCATCGACACCGATGTGCGTGGGACGGCTGTGCTGTGCGAGGCGGCGCGAAGGCACGAACACCAGGTGTTCCTCCTCGTCAGCACCGACGAGGTCTACGGTCACGTGCGCGAGGGCCGGTCGTTGGAAACCGATGCCTTCCGGCCGCGGAGCCCTTACTCGGCGAGCAAAGCCGGCGGCGAGCACCTCGCACATGCCTACGCGGAAAGCTTCGGCCTGCCGCTACTGGTGACCCGCGGCTCCAACAACTACGGCCCTTACCAGTACCCGGAAAAGCTCATCCCGGTCTTGATCACCAACGCGATGGACGGCTTACGGCTCCCGCTGTACAACGACGGCTCCGCGGTGAGGGACTTCATCTACGTCGAGGACCACTGCCGGGCGATCGACCTTGTGCTTCATGAGGCTCCTGCCGGCAATGTGTACAACGTCGGTACGGGGGCTGAGACGAGCGGAGTGCAGGTTGCCGAAGCGGTTCTCGAAATCATGGGCAAGCCACGCAGCCTCATCGAGTTCGTCGCGGACAGGCCAGGGCACGACTATCGGTACGCGGTCGACATCTCAAAGATCACGGCTCTCGGCTGGGAACCGCAGGTCACCTTTCCCGAAGGCCTCGAGCGGACGGTGCACTGGTACGAGGAGCATCCCGAGTGGTGGCGGCCCTTGAAGTCGGGCGAGTACTGGGAGTACTACCGGCGTAACTACCGACCGCTGGTCACCTAGAGGTCAGCCGGAAGAAGCAGTCTCGCGAAGCAGGCGCCACTCGCCGCCGTCCCACCAGTAGTTCCCGTCGTCAGAGCGCAATGCATTGGGTGGAATCTCGTGCGATGACTCGCGCCAGGCCTGGCCGTCCCACCAGTACCGCCCGTCCGGCGACACATGAAGCTCGGTCGCGACGGCGCGCTGCGTGCGCGGCCGGCGCCGCCACACGAGGACCACGATAAGAACGGCGAGCAGGGCGACCGCGACGGCTCCGCCCAGCACGTACGCGGCAGGCGTCACGAGCTTCAGAGGGTCGGCCAGGATCGACCGCGCCGACTCCGGCCACTGCGTAGGCGGGATCGTGTATGCCGGAGCGGTGTCGTATTGGCGCCTGGTCTGGCTCGGCGCGGAATCGCCAAGGTCGTCGGCCCCGGAAACGAGCCCGATGATGAAGTAGTCGTTGCCCTTGACGAAGTAGGCGACGTCGGCGTAGGCGGGCGTGGTCGGGTCGGCGAAATGCACCCCGTACGCCGTCTCGATGCCGGTGATCGACATCGCGCTCTTGTAGAACTGATCGGCCTTGTCCAGCTCCTGCGACGTCCCCAACCACTTCTTGGCGCCAGTACCGCCGCTGAAGGCGATCACGATCTCGAGCAGAAGGTGGCTTGAAGCCTGCTGGACCCAGCTCCGGCCGTATCCGGAAACGAACCCGTCGCGCTGCAGGGTGGTCTGAGTCCCCGACGGATCGGCCGGTCCAAGGAAATCGACGTAGTCCTTGAGGCTGAACGATCCCTCGAGGGCGAGGCCCTGGGTGTCCTCCTTGTAGTCGGAGGCCGGAGGCGCCGCCAGCAGGGTATCGAGGCTCGGCGACGGCGAGGGCGCCGCCAGCGCCGTGGCCGGCAGCAGCGCGACCGTCATCGCGGCAGCCGCGGCAGCCGCGACGGCTGCGATCAGGCGCGAGAGCGGGAGCTCAGGAGCTTGGCGGCCACTCCGGCTGCTGAGATGGCTGCGAGCCGGCCTGGGGAACCGGGCGCCAATTCTGCCCATCCCACCAGAGTGCGCCATCGTTGGATCTCTGCGCCGAAGGAGGCGCCTCTGTGGCGGCGTCGCGCCAGTTCTGGCCGTCCCACCAGTACTTACCATCCGTCGACATTTGAACGCCGCCGGCCGGCGGTGAACCCATTGCGGCAGGTGCCGCCGCCATCGCCGGCGTCAAATTGCCGCGCCGGCGCATGGTTACCGCGAGCACCGCCACCACGGCGACCACGATCAGCGCCCCGATGATCCCCACCGCCAGCAAGGGGAACGTGCCGGCCGCGTTCTTGGAGGCGTTCTCGGGCCACTGCGAGGAGGGGATGGTCTGCCCCGGCGCC
>DASPYE010000057.1:0-9710 GCA_035636935.1 Candidatus Dormiibacterota bacterium
CCCCCCGGCGATGACGGCGGTCGCTAGTGTTCGACCAGATGCTTGATATCGACCCGGTCGCCATCGCGTCGAGTGGGATCAACGAGAACCAACTCCGGCGGGCCACCGGGATGGTCGCCGATTGGGTCGGCGAGGGCGTTGTGCCGGGAGCGGGTCTGCTCGTCGCTCGCGGCGACAACCTCGTCGCCGAAGGCTACTGGGGACAGGCCGACGCGAAGTCCGGACGCATCGCCAGTACCGAGACGCTGTGGAGCATCGCGTCCATAACCAAGCCGGTGACCGCGGCAACGGTAATGGCGTGCGTGGATCGTGGGCTCCTGCGCCTCGATGCTCCGATCGTGGAATCGCTACCAGAGTTCAGCCCGCCCGGTGACGTCCGGCCGTGGCGCAACGAGGTGACCTTGCGACACCTGCTGACGCATACATCGGGCGTGGCGGGCTTCAGCCGCGACAACATCGCACTTCGGCAGCGGCACGCTCCGATCGACGATTTCATCACGTCGTTCCTGATGGAGGAGGTGCATTTCCAACCCGGTCGATGGCACCTCTACAGCTCGGTCGGCTACGGGTTGGCCGCCGAGATGGCCGGACGTGCGCTGATCGCCGCCGGCGCGGCACCCGGCGTAATTCGATCGCTGGAGGCACACGAGTCGTTCACCCTCGATCTGCTCGAGAAGCTGGGCGTGGCTGATGCGGCGTTCAGGCCGAGCGAGCCGGAACAGGCTCGAAGCGCCTGGGTGGAATCCACCGGGCAGGAAGGTCTTGACTGGGAGATCGGGAACTCGCGCTACTACCGATCACTCGGCATGCCTTGGGGTGGTCTGTTCACCCGGGCGCGGGACGTGCTCGCGTTCATCCAGGCTTTCCTGCCCCGCCGGCTGCGCGCTTCGTCTCGCGTGCTTTCACAAGCGGCCCTCCAGGAGATGGTCCGGGCGCAGGTCGCCGTCCCCGAGGCCCCCGTCTCCGTCGCCGCCTCGCAACGGGACATCACATGGGACCCAAATAGCGAGCCGAGGGCGAGCGTCCCCTGGGGGCTGGGATGGGAGGTCAAGGGCAATGCCGCCGGGGACTACTTCGGCGAAGCGGCGCACGACACTTCCTTCGGACACTTCGGCGCCAGCGGGACGATCGCGTGGGCGGACCCGGAGGAAGGCCTGGCGGTGGTCCTACTCACTAACAAGGCGTGGGCGTCGCGCTGGCCGGTCCGGGAACGTCGATTGGCGCGGCTGGCGGACGCGATCATGACGGCCCTCGATTGAGCCGAACGCGCGAATCAGAGGCCTGGTAGCGGCTCGCCTCCGGTTCCGCGCCGGACATCAGTCAGGCCCGGGATGGGACGCCGCTCTGGAATGGCTCCAGCATGTGGATAGAAAGACGCCAAGCTTCAGGTCGAAACGATTGTATGGTGGCCTTCTCGATGCCTGAGAGTGTTCGTCTGCCAGGCGCCAACGGCGAGCTGCACGACTACACACCGGCCGGAAGGTTTCCGTATGCGGAAGGCGGCGCGCCGCCTCGCACCCGGCTCCCCTACGCCGCCGTCCACGTGGTAGCCGATGCCATGGCCGACACCAGCCCCGCCGGGCCCGCCGCGGTCGATTGGGAGCGCACGCTTGCCTTTCGGCGGCACATCTGGAGCTACGGGCTCGGGGTAGCCGAGGCGATGGACACGGCGCAGCGAGGCATGGGGCTTGACTGGGAGGCCGCCAAGGAGCTGATCAGGCGATCGGTGGCGGAGGCCAAGGCGGTCGGTGGCCGAATCGTGTGCGGCGCGCAGACCGATCAGCTCTCCCCTGGATCCGCGCACGACCTGCGCGACATCGAGGCCGCGTACGAAGAGCAGTGTGAATTCGTCGAGGGGCACGGCGGACAGGTCGTCCTCATGGCGAGCCGCGAGCTGGCTCGGATCGCGCGCGGGCCCGAAGATTACGCACGCGTTTACGGCCGCGTGCTCTCACAGCTGCGACAGCCCGCGTTGATCCACTGGCTGGGCGAGGTGTTCGACCCCGCGCTTGCCGGTTACTGGGGTTACGCGGACCTGGATCGCGCCACCGCGTCGTGCCTGGAGATCATCACCGCCAACGCTCCCAAGGTGGAGGGCGTGAAGCTCTCGCTGCTCGACCAGAGACGCGAGATCGCCATGCGCGCGCGCTTGCCAGTCCGTGTACGCATGTTCACCGGCGACGACTTCGACTATCCGACGACGATCGCCGGCGACGGCGAACGCTTCAGCGACGCCCTGCTCGGCGCATTCGACATGATCGCGCCGGCCGCGTCCGCCGCCCTGCTCGCGCTTGATGGAGGCGATGTGGAATCGTTCCACACCGTCCTCGCGCCGACAGTCCCGCTCTCCCGGCATGTCTTCGGTCATCCGACCTTCTACTACAAGACGGGCGTGGTCTTCCTCGCGTATCTCAACGGACACCAGGATCACTTCCGCATGGTCGGCGGACTCGAGAGCGGGCGCTCGGCCGTGCATCTCGCGCAGCTGTTCGTGCTGGCCGACCGAGCCGGGCTGCTCCGCGACGTCGAGCTGGCCGTCGACCGGATGCGACCGGTGATGGCACTGGCCGGCGTGACCGACTAGCTCGGCAGGAGTGGTGCGGGCGAGGCGGCGATGCGGACTTCTCGCCCATGAAGCGCTCGTGGCCGGGATACACGGCGGCCGCGAGAACGTGGTTGTGGGCGTCGATGATCATGGGTCAACACTCACGCCGGCGGCTACTATGAAATTTCGCCGTTCTCGTTGTGTGGGAGGTGCCCGTGTCAGACAACAAGGAGACCTGGAGGGGCAAGGTCCGGGGCATGAACCCGGAAGAGGTCGAAGAGTTCCTCGGCCTCGGGGTGAACATGTACCTCGCCTGCCTCAATCCAGACGGCAGTCCCTACATCACGGTCTGCTGGCACGAGTGGAGAGATGGCTACTTCTGGGTCATCCCGCGTCAGCATTCGCGATGGGCGGAGTATCTCGCCAATGATCCACGGGTCTCCTTTGTCGTCGAACAGCCCAAGACCCTGGGCAAGGTGCTCGGAAGCGGGCAGGCTGAGCTCGTCGAGCGACCCAACATCGGTGGCGCGTGGGTACCGATCGCGACCCGCATGAGCTATCGATACCTTGGTGAGAACGGGCCCACCTACCTGGAGTCCACCATGAAACAGCCCCGCTGGCTCTTCAGGATCAAGCCGGAGAGGTTCGAGACATGGCAGGGTGTCGGGTGGGCGCGACGCTACTGGGTCGAGGAAACCGGCGGGCCCTCGTATGAGGAGGCGCACGCCTCCGTCTAGCCCGGCGTCCGCTCGAGAGCGCAGCGTCATGCTGGCTCTCGCGGCACGTGAGCAAGAGCTCATCGAGTTCGCGCGGGCGCTGATCGCTGCGCCGAGCCCGAACCCGCCCGGTGACGAGCGCCAGGTCGCCGACCTGGCCCGAGCGGAGATGGAACGGCTCAGCTACACCAGGTCGCCAACTGTCGGGATGGATCCGGCGCGGCCCAACGTCGCCGGCGTCGCATTCGAAAGCTCAACTGGGCCGACCCTCATGCTCAACGGCCACATCGACACCAAGCCGGCGGGCGACCTGGCGGAATGGTCACCAGGACCCTATGACCCGCTCCTTCGCGACGGGCGGCTCCACGGTCT
Organism: Candidatus Dormiibacterota bacterium; assembly: GCA_035636935.1. Lineage (GTDB taxonomy): Bacteria > Chloroflexota > Dormibacteria > Dormibacterales > Dormibacteraceae > 40CM-4-65-16. Next base: position 3,634 of record DASPYE010000057.1, read on the forward strand.
TGGCTCGGCCGACATGAAAGGCGCAGTCGCGGCGATGGTGTACGCCGGGGCTGCGCTGATCGAGGCGGGTGCTCCGCCGGGGACCCTCAAGGTCGTGCTCAGCGCCGATGAGGAGGCGGGGAGCCGCTACGGAGCCCGGTTCCTCGCCGGACGCCCGGAACTCGCGGCGGACGCGGTTCTTGTCGGTGAGGCGACCGGAATGCAGACGCCGTGGGCGTATGTGGCGGTCGCATCACGCGGCCTGTCCTGCTTCGTCGTGAGGACTCGCGGCACCCAGATGCATTCGAGCTTGAGCGACCAGGTGCCCTCAGTCAACGCCAGCGTGCAGCTGGCCAAGGTACTGACGCGGATGGCCACCAGCTTCAAGCCAAATTACCCGGCAGACCCGCTCGTGCCCGGCCGCCCGACTGTCAATCTCGGTGTGACCTTGAGTGGAGGCGTCTTCTTCGGCGTCTACCCAGGACATGCCGAGTTCGGCATTGACATACGCACGCTGCCCGGGATGACCCTCGCCGGATTGCGTGCCGATCTGGATGCGTTCCTGGAGGAGATGCGCCGGGCGGATCCCGACCTGGACGTGACCGCGGAATCGGTACCGGATCTCGCATGGTTTCCACCTTCGTCGATCGATCCCCAGCACCCGTTGGTGGCGGCAGCACAGAGCTCGGCTCGAGACGTGCTCGGTCGCGACGTCCCCCCGGGGACCATGCCTGCATTCACGGATGGCACCCACTGGCATCTCGCCGGGAGCGCCTGCATCCCCGCCTTCGGCCCAGGCACGCTCCTGGTGGCGCACCGCCCCAACGAAAGCGTGGCGATCGCGGAGATCGTGGAAGCTGCTCGGATCTACGCCCTCACGGCGTTGCGCTACCTCGGCGGGGAGGTCACTCCGAAGTAGCGACGCTGAGATCGACCTCGGGCTCGACGGCCTTGAGCGCGATGAAAGGCTGCGGGTTCCAACAGCGCAAGAGGTGACCGTTCGATGCTTCGAGGCCGGGGTGTTCATGCCAGCACCGGCTGATCACATAGGGGCAGCGCGGAGCGAAAAGGCATGCCGGCGGCAGGACCCGCGGATCGGGCACCCGGCCGGGAATGGTGTAGAGGTGCTTGCTGTCGCCGGCGGCTGAGGGGATCGAGCTGAGCAGACCCTGCGTGTAGGGGTGTCGCGGGTTCGCGAAGATCTCCGATGCGGACGCCTCCTCGACGATCTCGCCCGCGTACATGACCGCGACGCGGTCGGCGACCTGGGAGACGACGGCCAGGTTGTGGGTGATGAGCAGGACCGCCAGCTGCCTTCGCTCCTGCTCGGCGCGGATGAGCTCGAGGATCTGCGCCTGGATCGTGACATCAAGCGCCGTCGTGGGCTCGTCAGCGATGAGCACCTTGGGATCCAGGACGAGAGCCATCGCGATCATCACCCTCTGCCGCATGCCGCCCGACATCTGATGCGGGTAGTCGTCGAGCCGTTGCCGAGGCGATGGAATCTGGACCTCCTTGAGGATTTCCACCGCCATTTCCCGCGCCTCCCGGCGATTCACCTTGCGGTGAGCGGTTATGGCTTCTTCGATCTGGTCACCGATCGTGAACACGGGATCCAGGGAGGTCAGCGGCTCCTGGAAAACCATGGAAACCGTATCGCCGCGCAGCGAACGCATCGTGCTCTCGGGCGCGCCCGTGATGTCGTTGCCATCGATCACGACGCTGCCGGCCGTGATTCGAGCTGGCGGGTCAGGCAGCAGGCGGATGACCGACAAGGCGGTGAGTGTCTTGCCGCAGCCCGACTCGCCGACCAGGGCGAGGGTTTCGCCGTCGTTGAGCTGAAAGGAGACGTCTCGCACCACGTCCACGCGACCCTCTCTCAAGAACAGGGTGGTATGTAGGCCCTTGACCTCGAGAGCGACCTCCGCGCTCAACTCACTCCCTTGAGGCGCGGGTCGAGCACGTCGCGCAGACCGTCACCCAGCACGTTCAATCCGAGAACCAGCAGGACGATGACGAAGCCGGGGATGGTGCTCAGCCAGTGGTTCAGAAGCATGTACCCGCTGCCCTGGCTGATCATCTGCCCCAGGCTCGGTAGCGGCGGTTGGGCGCCCATGCCGATGAAGGAGAGGCCGGCCTCGGCGATGATCGCGATGGCCATGTAGTAGGAACCCATCACGAGCGCCGAACCGACGACGTTTGGCAGCAGGTGGCGCGCCATGATCTCGAGATCGCCCTTGCCCAGCGCCCGAGCCGCAGCCACGAACTCCTTCTCGCGCAGGGCGAAGACCTCGCCCCGGACGATGCGCGCAAAGCCGGCCCAGTTGACGAAACCGACCGCGATCACCACCCCCGTGAGCCCGGGCCCGATGGCGCCGATCAAAAGCACGGCGATCAGGATCAGCGGAAATCCCCAGACCAGCTCTACAAAGCCGTTGATGATCCTGTCCACCCAACCTCGGTAGTAGCCGGCCAGCATTCCGGCCACCGTGCCGACGCTGAGGGCGATCGCCGTCGTGCCGAGACCGACCGCCATCGAGATGCGGATTCCAAGCAGCAGACGGCTCAGGAGATCCCGCCCGAGCTCGTCGGTGCCCAACAGGTGACCGTTGCTCAGAGGAGGTAGAAGGACGTCGCTCAGCACCTGCTTGGCGTAGTCATAGGGAGCCAGCGCCGGCCCGACGATCGCGACCAACGTGAAGAAGACGACGATCAGCGAGCCCGTCACCGCGAGCTTGTTCCGGGAGAGCTCGTACCAAGCGTCCCGCCACCGTGAAGGTCGGGTCGTCCAGAGGCGTTCGACCTTCGCCTCCCACTGCGCCTTCTCGTCGAGGACTGTGAGGTCGGCCATCAAGCCACCCGGATCCGGGGGTTGGCCAGTCCGTACGCGATGTCAGCGAACCAGTTCGCGAGCAGCACAAACAGGATGAGGAGCAGGGAGAAGAACTGAGCGACTGGGTAGTCGCGGCGGATGATCGAATCGACCAGAAGGTAACCGACGCCCGGCCAGCGAAAGATCGTCTCCACGATCAGCGCGTAGCCGACCAGCCACCCCAGCCGCAGGCCGGTCAGGCTGATGACCGGTATGAGCGCGTTGCGGAGCACGTGGCGGATGATCACCTGCCATTCGGGCAGGCCCTTGGCCCGCAACGCGCGGACGAAATCGTCGCGCAGATGCTCGAGCATCGACGACCTCGTCATCCTCATCGTCACCGCAGTGCCCTCGGCGGCGAGGACGAGCGCCGGCATGATGAGCTGAGGTGGATCGCAGCAGCCGGCCGAGGGCAGCAGGCCCAGGCGCAGCGAGAAGAAGTACACGAGGATGAGCGCCAACCAGAAATTTGGAATTCCCATGCCGAGGATGGCGCCGCCCATGGCGAGCTGGTCGACCCACGTGTTGCGTTTCACCGCGGCGAGCACGCCGAGCGGGATCGCGATCAAGTAAGAGACCAGCAGGGCGGTCAAGCCCAGGATGAGGCTGTTTCGGGCATGGGTCTGGAGGAGCTCTGTGATGGGCGTGCCGTTCACCAGAGATGTGCCCAGGTCTCCGGTCGCGATGTGTCCGAGATAGATGAAGTACTGCGTGTAGATGGGTTGGTCGAGGCCCAGGCGCTTTTCGTAGGCCTGGCGAATCTCCTGCGACGAGAGCGGGCTTAGCACACCACCGCCGCTGGGCCCGCCGGGGGCCGAGCGCAGCGCGTAGAAGATCACAACCGACGAGATCGCCAGGATCAGCACCATGTAGCCGGTCCGGCGCGCCAGGTACGAAGCCACCTATCCGGTACCCAGTGTGAACTTCTACGCGGTCAGGTTCCTAGTCGAGCCAGACGTCGTTGTAGTACGGGTACAGATTCCACTGGTCGGGGTGCCAGCCGTGCACGTTCTTGCGGTTGACCCAGAAGGCATCGCGATTGATCACCGGCACGAAAGGCAACTGCTCTGCGATCGCCAGCTGGAACTGCTTGCCGGCGGCGACGAGCCCGTCCTGGTTGGCGGCGCTCTGCCAGGCCGCGATCGCGGCGTCGACCTGAGGCACCACGGCGTTGCCCCAGTTCGGGCCCTTGCCATTGGCATTGACGCTGTTGACGAAAAGCGTGACCACATCGATGGGGACCGGCCAGAGGTAGAAGAACATCACTGAGTCCGGGTTGGCAAATGCCTTGTTGAAGAACGTTCCGCGGTCGAGGGACGAAACCTTCAGGTCCACGCCGACGGTTTTCAGCTGCGCCTGGATGACTGACCCGAGCTGCTGGTTGAAGCTCTCGGCCTGAATGATCATCTCGAATGTGAACCGCTTGCCGCCCTTGACCAGGATGCCGTCGGATCCGGCTTTCCAGCCGGCCGCGCTGAGCATGCTCTTGGCCTTGGTGACATCGAACTGATTGAACTGTTCGACGTCCTTGGTGTACGACTTGTCAGCGGACGTTATCGGTCCATACAGCGGCTCGCCGTGCGTGAAAAGCAGCGCCTTGACGATGCTCGCGCGGTCGATCGCGTGCGACAGCGCCTGCCGCACATTGACGTCGTTGAATCCAAGATCCGTCCGCTTGAAGTTGAGGCTGAAGAAATACCCAGACCATTCCTTCAGCTGGGTCACGGTCAGGTTGCTATCCGCCTGCAGGCGGGTGATGTCCTGGAACGCCGGCCCGCGCAAGGTGTCGATCTCGCCGTTTTGAATCTGGATCGCGCGCTGCGGCGCATCGAGGATGGTCAACCAGTTGATGCCGTCCAGGTAAGGCTTGCCCTTGTTCTGGATGAACGGCGTGACGGTACCTGGATAGTCTTCCCAGCGCTTGACCGACGTGTGGCTTCCTGGCACCCACTCGGTGAGCTTGAAGGGTCCCGAGCCGTCAACGCCTTGCTGCCCATACTTGTCGCCGAGCTGGGTCCGGTAGGCCATGTTGATGATGTCCCAGTAGCCGGTCTTGACGATGTTGAAGAGGTCGAAGTAGGGGTGCTTCAGCTTGATCACGAGCGTCGTGTCATCGGGGGCGTCGGTGCTGGCTACGGGAACCCAGACCGAACCCAATGGGGAGCCGTTCTTGGGATCCGCGATGCCGTCGTACACGGCCTTGATGGCCGCCGCGTTGAGCGGAGCTCCCGATTGAAACTTCAGTCCGCTCCGAATCTTGAACGTGACCGACAAGCCATCTGAGGCGGCGGTCCAGCTGGATGCGATCTGCGGCACGTAGTTGCCCTGCGGGTCGTTGGTCACCAGGGACTCGTAGACCGCGTAAAACGCCGGGTCGTACCAGTTGGTGTTGATGGGATCGAGGCGCGAGAAGTCGAGGTCGTAGCCTTCCTTCAACGTACCGCCCTTTTTGGGGGTGCCGGAAGTCGAGTTGGTGGCGCCGCTGCAGGCAGCCAGGATTCCGCCGATGGTGGTTATACCGAGGCCAAGAGCCAGAGCGCCCTTGACGAACTGGCGCCGGGACAGCCTGCCGCCTACGTACTGATCGACGAGACCCTGCACCGCCGGCCGACTGCTGGCACCGTCCATGTTTGCTTCCCTCACAACAATCTCAGCGTGAGTCGATAATTCATAGGATCCTAACACCGCTCCCGCGGGTGCTCCCGATCGAGTTCCGCGGCCCCGCCACACAGGCATTGCGAGGCTTGATCTTCGGCGCGGGCGAGCGCTGGGTGATCCTAGTCCACGCTGAAGGACAGGACCTGGATGTTTGGCGGCCGCTGGCCCACCTGCTCGCCGACCGCGGGCTATGCGCCCTGGCTTTCGACCTGCCTGGCCACGGTGCCTCCGATGCGGAATGGAATCCTGAGCTCGCTACTGCTTCGGTCATGGCGGCCGTCGATTTTGCGAGGTCGAGGGGTGCCCGGCAGGTTCATCTCATCGGAGCCGAGATCGGCGCGCTCGCGGTGCTGGCCGCCGCCGCTCGCGACCAGCATCAGGTTGATTCGATCGTCGCCCTTTCCCCGATCATCGACGACCGGGTGGCAAACCTGACTGATGTGCGCGACGCGCGCGCACCGAAGTTGATCCTGGTCGGCTCGCTGGATCCAGGCGCGGCCGGATCGGCCGAGGCTTTCTACCGGGGCGCCATCGGGCACTGCGAGCTCACTCAGTTCCCGGTCAGCGC
>DASPYE010000058.1:0-2700 GCA_035636935.1 Candidatus Dormiibacterota bacterium
CTAAGGAAGGAAACGGGAGGCCCGGTGTCCTTACTCGCAAAGGCGTTTTACTGTTAAGACATGTCGAGGAACCAACAGCGCCCGCAAATTCCGAACGATATGAGGGCATTCAATGCGAAGTTGATCGAGGAATTCCGCGCCAACCAAGGTCAGATGAGTGGCCAGATGGCGGGGAGACAGCTTCTCCTGCTGACCACGACGGGGGCCAAATCGGGCCGGCAACGAACGGCGGTCGTCGGCTACCGGCCGTATGGAGACGACCTCGCAATCATCGCCTCGGACAACGGCGCGCCGAACGCTCCGCAATGGTTCGCCAACCTGGAGAAGGACCCGGTCGCGACTGTGGAGGTGGGCAGCGAGAAATTCAAGGTCCGGACCCGCGTCGCGTCACCGGAGGAGCGCCCGGAGATCGCCAAGCTGATCGAATACCTGGGGCCTCAGCAGAAGCTCACTGAGCGTGAGATCCCGATCGTGATCCTGGAGCGCGTCTAGCTCAATCGCTCCACGGGCCGTTGCCGCTCAAGCGGCGCGGTTCGATCCTGATCACGTAGCCGGGCGGTGGGTTGGGCATCGGCGGGAACTTGACGTCAGGGCCCATATAGACGTGAGCAAGCCGCTGCAGCAGCTCTGGCGCACCGCCTCGCGTCACGCGAGCCCGACCGTGCACCACCAGGTACTCGGCCAGCCCATGGTTGCCCGTGCGCCCGGTCTCGATCGAAAGCACCACACGCGCGTCGCGCTCGATGTTCTGCACCTTCCTGTTGCGCGGCAGCGAGCCGATGACAATCTCGTCATCCTCCACGCCGATCCAGACGCACGACATCTGCGGGCTGTTGTCGGGATTCAGCGTCACGATGTGGGCGAGGCGGCCGGACTCGAGCGCCGCCATCGCCTCAGGCGAGATGTTTGCCACGCGTCCTGACCGGCGGGGAAGAGACAAGCTGTTCACGCAGCCCGTCCATCCGCGCCTTCCTCATGTTGCTTCTCATGATCCATGCGACGTCCCTGTCGGTCGAGCGGAGCCACTTCTCCAGGTAGGGCTTCGCGTTCCGCGGCGCTGCGGCGGCGGCGATGCTCCATCCATAACCCAGTGCCTTGCGCAAACCCTCGAATCCCTCGTCGCGGCGATCGGCAGCTGAAGCCAAGGCAACCGACTTGGTGATTCCGTCCAGGATCACCAGCACGGCCACCGCATCCTCATTCCTTTTGAGGATCGCCGGCTCGCACAACCCCGCGACAGCGGCGCGCTGAAGGTAGGGGCCCTCGCGTGCCCACAGCCTCATGAGCGAAAGCAGCCCGGGCATGTCCTCCGAGCCCAGACGCTGGAGCGCCATCGCCACGCCCTCGCGCACCCGCCAACGCGGGTCTGAAGCCAGCTCGTGCAGCCATTTGATCACCGCGTCGGGCTCGATCAGGGCGATGCGGCCCAAGCCGGCCGTGCCGCAGAGGGCCAGAAACTCGTCGTGGGAGGCCGACAACCGCCATAGGCGGTCCGCGTCCGCCTCCTCGGCGACCGCCGCGACCAACTCGAGGTTGGCTCGTGGCCCCGGTAGCCCCGAATGCTTCCGCAGGTAGGGCTCCCAGTTCTTGAGCCCGCGGAGCTCGTTGCGATATCCGTCGGCGCGCGGACCCATGTGCCCGCGATCCTAACCGACAATTCGAGCATGGAAGCGGCACGGGCGAGCGCACTCCGTCGCGGCGTCCAGCTGGAGATCCTGACCATCGCCTGGATGCTGATCGAGGCATGCGTCGCCGTCGGCGCGGGGATCGTCGCGCGCAGCGTCCTGCTGACCGCTTTCGGCATCGACTCGGTAGTCGAGCTCCTGAGCGGGATTGTCCTGTTTCGCCTTTTGACTGGCCGATCCGGAGAGACCGCCGCAACCCGTATCTCTGCCGTTTTGTTGATCTTGCTGTGCGCTTACGTCCTTCTGTTTTCGATCGCTGGGTTGATTTTTCGGATCGAGCCGGAATCCTCGCTCGCCGGCATCGCTGTCAGCGCCATCGCGATCGTTGCCATGCCGGTGCTGGCGCACCGCAAACGCCGCGTCAACGCCGTGTTGCAAAGTCCCGCGCTGCGGGCCGACATCGCTGAGTCGATCAGCTGCGCGTATCTCGCCGGGATGACCCTGGTCGGCCTTGTCGTGAGCATGCTCACCGGCTTGTGGTGGATCCAGTACCTCGCTGCGCTGGGGTTGCTTGCGTGGCTTGTACCAGAAGCACGCGAAGCGTTGCTCGAATCATCCCCATCCGGCGGCTCCGCCGCCGACCTCCCCCGTGAGCAGGGAGGTGAAGAATAATGGCCGGGTGAGCGAGGGAGACATGGACCAGCCCAGACACCATCAAGACAAGCGCCGGCTGATGCTGACGCAGATTCTGCGCAGCCCGGTCCTCAACCCGGCCGGGACTGAGGTCGGGCGCGTGGAAGACTTCATCGTCAAGCTCGGCGATGGTACCTACCCGCCGGTCACCGGCCTCAAGGTTCGCGTCGGCGCGCAGGACGTCTTCATCGGCAAGTCGGTGATCGAATCGCTCGAGCCGGGCGGCGTGCGGCTCAACACCCACACCATTCGCACCGAGGCATTCCAGCGTCGACCCGGTGAGGTGTTGCTGGCGACGGATGTGCTGGGTCGCCACCTGGTCGACGTCGCCAAGGGTCGCATCGTGCAGGCGCACGACCTGGTGCTCGCGCCGAGCCCTGAG
>DASPYE010000059.1:0-4981 GCA_035636935.1 Candidatus Dormiibacterota bacterium
CCGTCGGGGATCGCCACCGCGATGCCGAGGTTGACGTAGTGCTTCAGGACGACACCATCCTCGGTCCACGACGAGTTGAGCCAGGGGAACTCTCTGAGCGCCTCGCACACGATCTGCGCTACAAAAGGAAGGTAGGTCAGAGCCGCGCCATGGCGGGACTGAAAGCTGCCCTTCTCGGCTTCGCGGTAACGCACGAGCGCGGTGACATCGACTTCCTGCAGCGTCCATGCGTGCGGTGAGGTGGCCAGGCTCCGGACCATGTGCTCGGCGATGGATTTCCGCATCACGCTCAGCTTCACCAGCTCCTCTCGCTTGCCATCGCCCAGAGCCGGTGTAGGAGGGGTCGGCTTGGCGGGAGCTTGAGGCGCGGCTGCCGCTTGCCCGCCGCCGACCGCGGCAAGGATGTCATCCCGCGTCACGCGTCCGCCCATGCCGGACCCCTGCAACGTCGACGGATCGATGCCGTGTTCCGCGGCGAGCTTGCGTACGGCAGGTGAGAGGCGCGTCCGCTCGCCATCCGAGGTCCCTGCGGGAGATGCGACGCTCGTCGGCTGGGGGGCGGGGGCCTTACCACCGGCCGGCTCCGGAGGCACTTCCGTGTGAGAGCCGGCGGCTTCCTGTTCTTTGGCCGGCGCGCTCGGCGTTACCGTGGCCGCCGCGCCCGTCTCGATCTGCGCGATCACCGCGCCGACCCGGACAGTCTCGCCCTCGCTGACGGCGATCTTGACCAGCTTGCCTTCAAACGGGGAGGGGATCTCGGCGTTCACCTTGTCCGTCACGACCTCGACCAATGGCTCATCACGCTTGACGAAGTCACCTTCCTGCTTGAGCCACTTGTCGACGGTGCCCTCGGTCACGGACTCGCCGAGCTGGGGCATCTTGATCTGCGACACACCCATGACCGCGAGTGTACCCGAGGGTCATCCAAGGGCTGAACGGTCGGCCCGAGGCTCGGGCAGGGTCGCCGCCCTAGACGGTAACCACGATCTTGCCACCGCCACCCTTGGCGATGGCCTCGAACGCTTCGCCAGCCTGCTCCAGGGTGAAGGTGCGAATTCGAGGACGCTTGATCTTGCCCGCGAGTCGCAGTTTTGCGAGCTCTACCAGGCGGTCGGTGGTGACCTGGGTGCCGATGTTGACCCCCTTGATCCCGCGCCCGGCAAGCTCGTCGACTGCGGCAGAGCCGCGCATCGAGGTCACGATGCCACCCTTGCGTACAACCTGGCTCAGGTGCGCGAGGCTGGGCTGGTCGCTGGCTGTGTCGAGGAGAGCGGCAACCCCTTGAGGAAATCGCGATCGCAAGGCTTCAAGCAGGTCGCCTGCGTTGCGATCGACCACTTCCGCAGCTCCCAGGCTCTTCACATATTCGAGGTTGGGGGTGCTCGTCACACCTATGACGTGAGCACCACGCGTTCTCGCGAGCTGCACCGCGTAGCCGCCGATTCCGCCTGAGGCGCCGATAACGATCATGACGTCGTTTTCCTTCGGATCCACCGCTTGCACGGACATCAGTGCCGAAACGCCGGCGAGAGGCATGGCAGCGGCCTCGACGTCGTCGATGCCATCCGGGCGCCTCGCGATTGTCGACGCTGTCGCTGTGGCCAGCTCGGCGAGGGTGCCTAGGCCGAGCACCATCTTGCCGGTTACGCCGAAGACCTCATCACCGGTGGCAAAACCGCTCACACCCGTGCCGACCGCGTCCACCGTGCCCGACAGGTCCCCGCAGGGGATGAGTGGAAAGCGGTGCTCCATCCGATCCTTCACATAACCCATGACGACAAAATTGTCGAAAGGGTTGATCGAGGCGGCGCGCACCCTGACCCGCACCTCCCCTTCCGCTGGTTTGGGGTCGGGGAGCTCATGGACCGAGCCAGGCGCACCGAACGTGTCTAACGCGAACGCTCGCATCACCCAGACCCAACTCCGGTCCGGGCACCTGTATTTCAACGGAACGGATCGGGGTGGAGGCGACGCCCAGAATCGAACTGGGGATGGAGGTTTTGCAGACCTCTGCCTTACCACTTGGCTACGTCGCCGCCAGGTCTGAACCGATTCTAGCGTTGGGGTGCTCGCGGCCAGGCTGACCGCTAGGCTGTGCCGATCACGTGTCCAGCGACCAATTTCGCGACGCCCTGGCGCGCCTTCCCGCGGGTGTTGTCGTCGTCAGCGCCCGAGTGGGAGACGAGTTCCGCGGCCTGACCGCCAGCAGTCTGGTCTCCATCTCCCTCGAGCCGCCCATGGTGCTGGTCGGCCTCGAGCGCGAGTCGGCGACGCGGGTCGCGGTCTTGGAGACCAGGGCGTTCAACGTCAGCTTGCTCACGCGATCCCAGGAGTTCATTGCCGACCGTTTTGCGGGCCGCGCGCCGACCTTCGATCCGCTCTGGCGGACGCTGTCCCACCGGATGGGCGCCAACGGCATCCCCCTCATCGACGGCTGCGCAGCGTGGCTCGAGTGCCGGCTGGTGCAGAACCACCCCGCCGGGGACCACGAGATCTTGGTCGGCGAGGTGCAGGCGGCGTCGGTCGGTCGGGGCGATCCGCTCATCCTGTGGGACCGGACCTTCTGGACGTTGCACTAATAAGGAAGGACGGAAGGATCAAATACGGGAGGTCGTCAACTCTTCTCCGCTCGCGGACGCGCCCGATGGCCCTAATAAGGAAGATCGCCTTCATCCATCCCGAAGTGGTGTCCGACCTCATGCAGGATCGTCTCCCGGACCTCCTCGGCCAGCTCCTCCATGGTCGTCGTCGCGCGCTCGTGCGAACGCTTGTACAGGGTGATCTGGTCGGGAAAACCATACCCGGCGTGCAGTGCCCCCGACCCGTGATAGAGACCCATCAGTCCGTCGGGCGACGAGTCCTCGACGACGAAGATGATGTTCTCGAGGTAAGGCTGGAACTCGTCGGGGATCGATTCGATCACTCCCTGCACCAGCTGCTCGAATTCCTGCATGCTCACTCGCATGCATGAATTGAAGCGCGTGGTGGTCGTGGGCGCGGGCACGATGGGTTCCCAGATCGCACTCCAGACCGCGCTCAGCGGTCAGTACGACGTCACGCTGGTCGACACGGTCGCGGGGCAGCTCGACCGCGCGAGCGCGAACAACCGAAAGCTACTCGACCGTTCGGTCGAGAAGGGGCGGCTGACCCAGGAGGCGGCTGACGCGGCCTTCAAGCGCATCGCGACCTCGGGCGACCTGCATGGCACGGTCGGCGAAGGCGACCTCGTCATCGAAGCCGTGATCGAGAACTTCGACGCCAAAAAGAGCGTGTTCGAGGCCCTGGGAAAGCACGCGAAAGCCGACGCGATCCTCGCCAGCAACTCGAGCACGATCGCGATCAGTCGCATCGCCGACTTCACCGGGCGGCCGGAACGGTGTTGCAACATGCACTTTTTCCACCCGGTCACGGTCATGCAGCTCTGCGAGGTCGTGCGGGGCCCGAAAACGTCAGACGAAACCGTCGCCGTCGCCATGGAGTTCGTGCGCAGCATCGACCGCACGCCGGTCTTGCTGACCAAAGAGATCTGGGGTTTCATCGTCAACCGAATCCTGTTCGCCGCCTCCGAAGAGGCGATGCGGTTGCTCGAGGGCGGTTACGCCAGCGCCGAGGACATCGACGTCGCCGTCCAGAAGGGCCTGAACTGGCCGATGGGCCCGTTCCACCTGCTCGACTTCAGCGGCCTCGACATCTTCTACGGCGCGATGCAGGATCGTCAGCGGCTGGGCGAGGGTTCCGCGCCACCTGCGCTGCTGCGCCGCCTCGTGGAGGAGGGCCGCCTGGGCCGCAAGACCGGGAAGGGCTTTTTCGACTACGAGTAGGCTCTCGGCGAATCGGCCGCGCGGCGGGGCAGAATTGAGCTGCCCCCGTAGCCCAATGGCAGAGGCAGCCGGCTTAAACCCGGTCCAGCGCGGGTTCGACCCCCGCCGGGGGTATTCGGACTGCGGGGCCGCCTACAATCTGACGACAATGGATCATCGATTCGAAGAAGACCCCGACGAAGAGCCGGACGAGCCTGGACAGCCGGCGCAGCCCGACGGCGCGCGCGCTACAGCCACGGGTCTCGTGCCGACCGTCGGCCTTCCGAGTCGCGAGTGGGAGTACACGACCAAGGTCTTGAGCGTGGCTCAAGTGGCGGACGGTGTCACGGTGGTGAGGATCCTGCAGGAGGCCGGCGCCGAGGGCTGGGACCTGGCCAGCGTGATGGACGGGGGGGACAAGCGCGTAATCCTGATGCGCAGACCGAAGCGCTCAGCCCGTGAGTCACGACGGGTGGGTTTCGCGCCTCCGGCTACCAACTGAGCAGCACCGCGCCGCGCCGTCGCCGGCGCATCCTCGTGGTCGAGGACGACGTGCCGGTGCGCATGCTGGTGGCGGAGGTCTGCCGGCTCCAGGGTCACGACGTCGTGGAGGCCGGCAATGGCGCGCAGGCGATCGAGCTCGGCCGCAGCGCGCAACCCGACCTCGTGCTCGTGGACTGGGTGTTGCCGGACATCAGCGGCACCGAGGTGATCCGCGAGCTTCGCCGGCAGGGTGTCGTCAGTCCGATGGTGATGCTGACCGGTCGCTCCACCAAGATGGACGAGGTCGTCGGTCTCGAAGTCGGCGCCGACGACTACATCACGAAGCCCTTCGATTCGCGCATCCTTGCCGCGCGGATCAATGCTCACCTGCGTCGCTCCGCGTTGGCCGAAACCGGCGGCGGTCGCGAGGGCGTGCTGAGCATCGGCGCGCTGCAGATCGACAACGCCGCACGTCGCGTCAAGGTGGGTGATGAGGAGATCACGCTCACGATGACCGAGTTCAACCTCCTCGCCGTGCTGGCGGCCAACCCGGAGCGCGTGCTCACCCGAGCGCAGCTGCGCGACAAGGTGTGGGGCTACCCGCACGACCTGGACGACCATTCCGTAGACCCGCACGTGCAGCGTTTGCGCCGCAAGCTTTCCGAACGCTCCAACATCGGGGTCAGCCTGGAGGCTGT
>DASPYE010000060.1:0-13474 GCA_035636935.1 Candidatus Dormiibacterota bacterium
CCAACCGGCATGGGACTGAGCGGCTTCTCGCTCACGAAGGCCTTTCCGTCGCCGGCGAAGGACTGGATCTTTTCTGTGAGAGTCACGGACGCGATCGGTGCCACCGCGCAGACGACCGCGAAGTTCCACGTCTTTCCCCACATCGCTTTTACGGGTGCGCTGGGCGCTGACTGCAGCGGCGGCGGTACCTGGGGAAGTGGCTGCACAATGCAGCCGCAGCTGCCATACACGCTCGGTACTCCAGGTCTTGCGGTGCCTCCTGTGAAGGTCACTCTGGTTTCGGGGTCAGCGCTGCCGCCGAACGTCAAGTTCACTGCACGCAGCGGGTTCGTCACGGGTGTCTTTCCGGGCCAAAGCTGCAGCGCACCTGGTTCGACTGGCTACGACGCGGTGGTGAAATTGGTTCTCGTCGACGGGAGCATCTGCGGTCCAGGCACGTACTGCTCGTCCGCTCCCGCCACGGTAAAGATCCACCTGCTGAGCTGCTGAGCCGCTAGCCGCCGCGACACATAACGCAGCCTTTATGCGTTATATTCGATAAAGGAACCTTTATGTTTCTCCAGAACTCGCGAAACGAGCTGCCCGACCACTACCTGGCCTTCGCCAACCCGACGCGCCTGCGCATCCTCGAGCGCCTGGCGGCCGTCGGCGAGGTCAACGTCAACGACCTCGCCCTCTTTCTCCACATGAGCCAGCCGCGCATCTCGTGGCACCTGCGGATGCTGCGGGTCGGCGGGGTGATCCGGACGCGCCGCGAAGGGCGCCAGGTCTACTGCTCGCTCGACGTGGAGAACATCCAGCGCTTTCGGGAGCGCCTGGACGAGATGCTCGGCATCACATCAAGTCGCAAAGTTCGTGAGGAGGTTGGGGCATGAGCGCCAATCACAAGAACGGTCATCGCAATGGCAAAGTCCGCGTGGCCATCGTCGGGGTGGGCAACTGCGCCTCCTCGCTGGTCCAGGGCGTCCACTACTACCACGACGCATCGACCAAGGACTCCGTGCCGGGCCTGATGCACGTCGACCTCGGCGGCTATCACATACGCGACATCGAATTCGTCGCCGCGTTCGACATCGACAAGAACAAGGTCGGCCTCGACCTGTCGGAAGCAATCTTCGCCAAGCCCAACAACACGGTGAAGTTCAGCGACGTGCCCAAGACCGGAGTCAAGGTTCAGCGCGGCATGACGCACGACGGTATAGGCAAATACCTGTCCGACATCGTGCAGAAGGCGCCGGGAGAGACGTCCGACGTGGTTGGCATCTTGAAGAAGACCAAAGCCGACGTCGTCGTCAGCTACCTCCCAGTCGGCTCGGAAGAGGCGACGAAGTGGTACGTGGAACAGGCACTGACGGCAGGCGTCGGTTTCGTCAACTGCATCCCCGTCTTCATCGCGCGCGAGCCTTACTGGCAGAAGCGCTTCCTCGACAAGAATCTGCCGATCATCGGCGACGACATCAAGTCCCAGGTCGGAGCCACGATCATCCACCGTGTGCTGACGCGCCTGTTCCGCGACCGCGGCGTCAAGCTCGAGCGCACGTACCAGCTCAACTTCGGCGGCAACACCGACTTCCTCAACATGCTGGAGCGCGACCGCCTCATGTCGAAGAAGATCTCCAAGACGCGATCGGTCACCTCGCAGCTCGACTACGACATCGGCAACGACAACGTCCACATCGGACCCTCTGACTACGTGCCGTGGCTAAACGATCGCAAGTGGGCCTACATCCGCCTCGAGGGCCGCTCCTTCGGCGACGTGCCGCTCAACGTGGAGCTCAAGCTCGAGGTCGTCGATTCCCCCAACTCGGCCGGCATCGTGATCGACGCTGTGCGCTGCGCGAAGCTCGCGTTTGACCGCGGCATCGGGGGAGCGCTCGAGGCGCCGAGCTCGTACTTCATGAAGTCGCCGCCCGTGCAGTACAGCGACAACGAAGCCAGAAAACTGGTGGAGGAGTTCATCGAAGGTGATAAGGCGGGGGTCAATGGGCGGAACGGCCGTGACGGACGCGTCCGCCGCGTCTCGACCCGCACGAAATCGGCCGCAGCTGCTCGCCGCTAGCTACCGGGCCGGCGCGCGCCTACTGCGCGCGACGCCATCCGGGCTGCGGCACGCGGCCGCCGCGCCTGGTGGCCTTGCCTGGTTCTGGCTGAGCCGCGCCCAGCGCCGCGCCGCGCTCGACAACTACGCCGCCGCGACGGGTCGCGACCGTGAGGATCCGGATGTGGCGCGCGTGGCAAGGCGCGCCTTTCAGAACTACGGCCGAACACTGATGGACTTCCTACTCCTCGGCAGTCTCACCCCGTCTGAGCTCATCGCGCGAATGACGAACGATGGCCGCGAAAATCTTGATGCCGCCCTGGCGGGTGGACGCGGCGCCATCATGGCGGTGCCCCACATGGGGTCCTGGGACATGGCCGGCTCCTACGCCGGCGCGCTCGGATATCGCATCGCCGCCGTCGCCGAGCGATTCCCAGGATCGCTCAACGAGGCCGTCGTCCAGACGCGTCAGCGTTTTGGGCTGAACGTGATCATGCTCGGCCGCTCGGCGGTGCGGGAGATCACCGACGCGCTGAAGGCGAACTCGATTGTCGCGTTGCTGTGTGACCTGGAACAGGGACCTGGAGTCCCGGTCCGGTTTTTCGGCCGCCACGCGGTCGTGCCCGGTGGCCCCGCCGCAATCGCGCTCAAGACGGGCGCCGCGTTGGTCCCGGCCTGCCAGTACGCGATCTCGCCTGGCCAGTATCACGTCCATCTCGATCCCGCTCTCGCCCTCGCAGGTCAGGACACCAAAGAAGGTTTGATGCAGCGAGTGGTGGAACGTTTCGAGGATTTCATCAAGGAGCGACCCGACCAGTGGTATGCGTTCCGGCCAATGTTCAGTCGCTGAGGGATGGGCGAGTGGACATGGCGCGCCTTCAAGATCGTGCAATCGATTGTCGAGCGGCTTCCACGGTCCTGGGCTTACGCCCTCGCTGTGCTTGCGGCAAGGATCGCGTGGTGGTTCTCGCCATTCGCTCGCCCGCGGCTCGAGTTCAACTTGAAGATCGCCTGCCCGGAGCTCGAGCGCGATCCCGCCGAGCTGCGCCGGATCTCGAAGTTGAATTTCCGCAACCACGCCAAGGCGTACGCGGACCTGATGCAGCTGCCTCGTGCGAGGGTCGAATCGATGCGCCCGCGACTGAAGGTGCAGGGCTGGGAGCACGTGGACGCGGCTCGCGCTCAGGGCAAGGGGGCCCTTGTCGTGTCGTGCCACATGGGGTCGTACGAGGTCGTGGCGGCGATCTGGTCGGCGACGCTGGCGCCGGTCAGCTTTTTCGCCGAGGAGTTGGAGCCGCGAGCGCTCTTCGAGTGGTATCGCGACACTCGGGCGCGGCTGGGGATCAGCGTCCTGACGCTCGACCACGGCGGTATCCGCAAGGTCCTGGAGGCTCTGCGCGACCAGGAGATGGTGATCACGGCGATCGACCGCGACATCACCGGGACCGGCTACTTGATGCCTTTTTTCGGCAAGCTGGCGCCCATCCCGCTCGGCCCCGCCGCGATCGCGCTGCGCCTGGGCACCCCGCTCTTTCCGGTTTGCGTGTACCGGTTGCCGGACGATACGTACATGGCAGAGGGGACTCCCCTGATCTACGCGGAGTCGACCGGCAACGCGCGCGCCGACCAGGTGAGTGCAACCGAACAGCTTCTGCGGCGCATCGAAGGGTTCATCAAGCGCCACCCCGAGCAGTGGCACGTGCCGCATCGGATCTGGACCGGCACGCCTTGAACACCTCTCCGGCCTTTTCCCCTTCCCCGCATGCCGGGCAAGGTGGACCCGTCGCGCGGCGACCGGGCCGGATGGGGCCCCACCTCCCCATAAATGGGGAAGAGTTCGCGCGATGAGGATTGGGCTGGTCTCGCCGTATGACTTTGCGTCTCCCGGCGGCGTGAACGACCATGTCCGCAACCTTGCCGTCCGGCTGCAAGAGCTCGGCCACGAGAGCCGCATCTTCGCGCCCTCGAGTCGCTCCGACGTCGGATTCGACAAGGCACGCTTCTACCGGATCGGAACGCCGATCGCAATCCCGGTCAATGACTCGGTGGCTCGGATTACTCTCAGCTTTCACCTGGCCAACCAGGTCGCCGCGATCGTTGCGGACGAGCGCTTCGACGTCCTTCACTTCCACGAGCCACTTATGCCCGCGCTGCCGATGACGATGCTGCGGATGTCGACCACCGCCAATGTGGGCACCTTCCACGCATTCGCCGCGTCGAACGTCGGTTACTACTACGGGCGCCCCCTGCTCCAGCCGTACCTGATGCGTCTTCATCGCGCTATCGCGGTCAGTGAGCCCGCGCGCACCTTTGTGAACCGATACTTCCCCCAGTTCCCGATGCGGGTGATCCCGAACGGCATCGACCTCGACGTCTACCGGCCGGGTCTTGCGCCGATCCGCCACCTGCGCGACGACAACCTGAACATCCTGTTCGTGGGTCGCCTCGAAAAGCGAAAAGGACTCGGTGATCTGCTGCGTGCATATCGCGCGATCGGCTCGCGCGTACCGCGCGTGCGGCTGATCATCGTCGGGGACGGCCCGCTGCGCGGCCGCGTCGAGTCGTACATCGCGCGGCACCGACTGGCCAATGTGGTCATGGCCGGCTACGTGCCCGATTCCGTCAAGCCGCGCTACTACAACAGCGCCGACATCTTCTGTGCGCCGGCCACAGGGGCCGAGAGTTTCGGCATCGTGCTCCTGGAAGCACTCGCATCGGGGCTGCCCGTCGTGGCGACAGAGGTGCCCGGCTATATGTCGGTGTTGGAGCCGGGGCGGGACAGCATCACGGTGCCGCCTAAGAACTGGCGCGAGCTGGCCGCGTCGCTCGTCATTCTCGCTCGCGACGCGCAGCTGCGCACGCGACTTGCCGATTACGCGCTCGAGAAGGCGCGCCGCTACTCGTGGAAGCTTGTCGCTTCCGAGGTCGTCGACGTCTATCAAGACGCGCGCAAGGCACTCGCCGCAGAACCCTTGCCGACGCTGGAGGTAAGCAGTGTTCACCACGCGGTTTGAAGCCTGGGTTCGGAGGCATGCGGAAGCGCTGATGGCTGCATTGGGCCGCACGCCCCTGACCCCGAACCAGGTCACCGTGGTCGGTCTCGGGCTGACCTTTCTCGCGGCGGGCCTCGCGGCGTTCGGCCAGCTGCGCTGGGCGGGAGTCGTGCTCATCGTCGCCGGCACGTGCGACATCCTCGATGGCGCGCTTGCTCGCACGACCAAGGCGAGTTATCCCTACGGCGCATTTCTGGACTCCACCCTCGACCGCTACTCGGAAGGCGCCGTGTATCTGGGCCTTGCGGCCTACTTCGTCACCATCGACCCGCCGCTGCAAGAGTGGCTCATCCTGGCCACGCTGGCCGCGCTCGCGGGCTCGTTCCTGGTCAGCTACGTGCGGGCACGGGCGCAGAGCCTGGGATTCGCGTGCAAGACCGGTCTCTTCCAGCGCCCCGAGCGAGTCGTGTTAACGGTCATCGGTTTGCTCCTGGGGGGCTGGTGGCTGTATGGGATCGTCTTCCTCCTCGCGATCGTGACTAACATCACAGCCTTGCAACGTATCCGCGAGGTCTGGCTGCAGGGGCGCGCGCAACGACTCGAGCGCGAGCGTGAGATCAAGGCCCAGGCCACCGCGAGCCGCCCCGCCCCCAACCAGGCGCCTTGACAGATCCGTTCGGGGCCGTCGTCGGCCACGGCCAGGCGCTGGATCAGCTGCGAGCGCAGATCCATTCCGAGCGCCTCTCCCACGCCTATTTGTTTGTCGGCGAGTCGGGCCTCGGCAAGTCCACCACCGCGCGTGCGCTCGCCTCAGCCCTGCTTCCGGAGGCTCCCCTGAAGCGAAATCCCGACTACTGGGAGGACGACAGGATCAAGCCGCTGTCGATCAACGAGATCCGGCTCTTGCCCGACAAGCCGCCGGAGTTTCACGAGCTTTCCCTGCAGGCGTTCCTCAACCTGAAGCCCGCCGTCGGCTCACGCAGGGTCGCGGTCGTGACCAACGTCGGCCGGCTCCGCGACCAGGACCAGGGGGTCCTGCTGAAAACGCTCGAGGAGCCACATCCCCACCGGGTCATCGTGCTCACCACGCCGAGCCTGAACCCATTCGTGGTCCTTCCCACGATCGTCTCCCGATGCCAGCGCCTGTTCTTCCACCCCGTGCCGGCAACAGAGATCGAGATGCTGCTCGGCTCGCACGGCGTCGATGCCAGGCGCGCAAAGCTGCTTGCCGATCTATCCAGCGGCCGCCCGGGCTGGGCGATGCGAAGGGCAAGCGACGAGAGCGTGATCGAGCTACATCATTCGTGGACGCAGCGCCTGCAGGAAATCTTCGGCGCGCCGGCGGACGTTCCGTTGCACCTCGCGGCGCAGCTCGACTCCGAGCAGATGGGGTGGCGGCGCAGCGAAGGCGACGAGGAAGACCCCGCGCTTTTCGCGATCGCCAGCTGGCAGATCGAGCTTCGCCGCCGCATGCTGGCGAGCCGCGGGCGCGAGCAAGGACGCTGGGCGAGGCTGCTGGAGCTCTCCTACGACACGCTCGGCTATCTGGAGCAGAACGTCAGCCCGCGATTGGCCTTCGAAACTTTTCTGCTCGAATGTCGAAAAGCGTCATAAGGCGAGCGCTCCAGGGGTTCCAGGCCTACACGCCCGGCGAGCAGCCGCCGGATGGCGAGGGCTGGGTCAAGCTCAACACGAACGAGTCGCCGCTGCCGCCATCGCCCAGGGTGATAGAGGCGATCAAGGCTGCCGCGACCGATTCGCTCCGACTCTATCCGAGCCCAACCGCGCAGCCGGCGCGCGAAGCCATCGCCCGGCGATTCGAGCTCGAACCCTCGCAGGTGATCGTCGGCAACGGCGGAGACGAGCTGATCGAGATGTGCTTCCGTGCGTTCGCGGGCGCCGGCGATACCGTTGCCTATCCGACCCCGACCTATCCGCTCCTCGAGCCGCTGTGCCGCATGCACGAGGCCAAGCCGTCCACACATCCCACCGAGCTCCCGTGGGAGCTGCCTCCCAGTCTCGGGCCTGACCCCGCTCCCCTCAAGTTCATCGTCAATCCGAACTCGCCCACCGGCGCGCTGTTTCCGATGCCCGATGTCGAATCCGTGGTCGCAGTGTCGTCCGGGGTGGTCGCCATTGACGAGGCGTATGTCGACTTCGCTCCGCACTCCTGCCTTCCCTTGCTCGAGCATCACGAGAACGTCGTTCTCCTCCGCACCTTCTCCAAGTCGTACGGGCTGGCCGGCCTTCGCATCGGCTTCGCGCTGGGTCCGCCGGACGTGATCGAGGCGATGAGCTCGGTCAAGGACTCGTACAACGTCGACCGGCTGGCCATTGCCGCCGCGGTGGCGGCGATCGAGGATGAAGGTCATCACCGCAAGCTCGTCGAAGAGGTGGTCAAGAACCGTGGCGAGCTGGCCCGCGCACTGGCTGAGATGGAGTTCGACCTCGTTCCTTCGGCCACGAACTTTATCTTTGCCAAGCCTCCACATGCCGCCGCCGCAGTCGTCGCCGGGCTGCGCGAGCGCAAGATTCTGGTCCGCCATTACGATCGTGAGCCGATCGCGGGTTGGATCCGCATCACGGTAGGCACGCGCGAGCAGCACGAAACGCTGCTGGCGGCTTTGAAGGAGATAGGAAGCTGAGACCAGAGATGCCAGCCGGATCTTTGCGGCCCATGCGGCCCGATCCGTGCGTTAGGGGGCCCGTCCCTTCGTCGCTGCCCCCGCTATCCACGGCGCGGGGACCCCAGCAGGAGTGCGCTCCTCCTCGGTCCACCCCTGCCTGCGGCTCGGACCACCTGGATCCGCAAATCTCTCGGCCGGCACTCCGGTCTCAGCTTCTGTGAGCACACCGACCAGGGACGAGGCCTGGGAGCTGGTCACGTCGATGACGAAATCCGACCAGCTTCGCCGGCACATGCGAAGCGTGGAAGCCGCGATGCGCGCTTACGCGCGGCGCTTCGGCGAGGACGAGGAGCGTTGGGGGGTGCTCGGCCTGATCCACGACTGGGACTACGAAAGCGGTCCGACCCTCGACGTGCACCCCATGCGCGGCATCCAGATGCTGCGCGACAAAGGCTGGCCGGAGGACATCCTCGAGGACATCGCCTCGCACGCCGACTATCTCCACGTGCCGCGCGATACCAACGCCCGCAAGGCTCTTTATGCGGTCGACGAGATGTGCGGGTTCATCATCGCGTGCGCCCTGGTCAAGCCGGATAAGGCGTTGAGCTCTGTCGAAGCATCGACGGTGCGCAAGAAGATGAAGGACAAGGCGTTCGCCCGCGGCGTGCACCGGGATGAGCTGGTCGCGGGCGCAGAGGTCCTCGGTATACCCTTCGACGAGCACGTGGAGTTTGTCCGCGATGCCCTGAAGCCGATCGCACAGGAGCTGGGACTGAACCCATGAGCGCGCGATCCCGACCGCGAGTCCTTCTCATGCACCCGATCCTCGATCCTGGCCCCTCGATCCTGGCCGAGGCCGCGGAGGTCGTTGCATATGAACCGAGCCGCCCGCTCGACGAGGCCAACATCCGCCAGGCCGCCGAAGGCTGCGTCGGAATCGTGAGCCAGCTCATGGATCCGATCCGCGACACGGTCCTCTCCACTCCTGGGCTCAAATGCGTGAGCAACGTCGCAGTCGGGTTCGACAACATCGACATCCCGGCAGCGACCGCGCGCAAAGTGATGATCACCAACACCCCGGGCGTGCTCGACGATGCAACCGCGGATTTCGCGTTCACCTTGCTCATGGCGGCCGCCCGGAGGGTGGTCGAGGCGGACAGCTTCACTCGCAGCGGCCGCTTCCGTGGCTGGGCGATCGACATGATGCTCGGGCAGGACGTCTTCGGCGCCACGCTCGGGATCGTCGGCATCGGCCGCATCGGCCGCGGGGTGGCCCATCGCGCGAAGGGCTTCAACATGCGCGTCATTTACTACGATCCACAACCGATGCCGCGCGAGGCCGAAGAGCAGCTGGGCGCAACACGCGTCGATCTGAATCGCCTGATTGCGGAGTCCGACTTCATCTCGGTCCATGTGCCCCTGACCCAGGAGACCCTGCACCTCATCAGCACGCCGCAGTTCAACGCCATGAAGCGAAACGCGATCCTGGTCAACACCTCTCGTGGGCCGGTCGTTGACGAAGCCGCCCTGGTCGAGGCGCTGAACGCCAGGAAGCTCGCGGGAGCCGGCCTTGACGTCTACGAGCGCGAGCCGGCCGTCCACCCCGGCCTGCTCGCGATGCCCAATGTCGTCCTCGCGCCCCACATCGCGAGCGCCACGGTGCGCACACGCTCGGAGATGTCGGCGATGGCCGCCCGCAACATGGCGACGGCCGTCCGCGGCGGCCGGCCGCCAAACCTGGTCAACCCCGAGGTCAAGCGATAGTGGGTGCGCGGTCGGGGACCACTCCCCCTCTCGCCCTTCGTTACAGGCTGCTGGCCCTGGACCTCGACGGCACGATCCTCGGCCTGCACCTCGAGCTGGATCCGCGCGACGTCGAGGCGGTCCAGCGCCTGGTCGCCGCCGGAGTCGCGGTGATTGCCTGCACGGGACGGCCCTTTCCGGGGGCGCTCCCGTGGGTGGAGCGGCTCGGCCTGGCGGGACCGATCATCTGCTACCAGGGCGCGCAGGTCCGCAACCTGGACGGCACCGTGCTGCTCGACCACGGCATCGGGCACCAGACCGCCATGGAGGTGATCCGGTTCGCGCGCAAGCGCAACCTGCACGTGCAGGCATATCGGGACGACCAGCTCATCGTCGAGCATGACCGAGAAGAGGCTCAGATCTACGCAAGGCACGCGGGGATGCAGGTCCATGTCGTCGAGGACCTCGACCAGGGAATGGGCGAGACGACACCCAAGCTGGTGATCGTGTCCAGTCCCGAGGTGCTGGAGAGGTTGCTTCCGGTGGTCCGGTCCGAATGGCGCGGCCGGCTTAACGCAGCCACGTCGGTGCCCGAATACCTCGAGTTCACGAGCGTAGAGAGCGACAAAGCATCCGCGCTACGTTTTCTGTGTGGGCGTCTTGGCATCACGCAGCATCAGTCCGTAGCTGTCGGGGACGGCCGCAACGACGCCTCGATGATCGCCTGGGCCGGACTTGGCGTGGCGGTCGAGGGGTCGCCGCCCGAGGTGATCGCCGCCGCCGATCGCACAATTCCAGGCCCCGGCCATGGTGGAATCCAGCAGCTCGTGCAGGCGTTGCTCAAATAGATGGCCACCCTGCTGCTTGTCCACGCGCACCCCGACGACGAGGCAGTCTCAACCGGAGGGGCGATGCTGAAGGCGAAGTCGCACGGCCATCGGGTCGTGCTGGTGACGGCGACGCGGGGTGAGGCCGGTGAGATCTACAACATGGACGAGGCCGCGTCGCGGCCGCGACTCGGTGAGATCCGGACTGAGGAGCTGAAGGCTGCGAGTGAGATCCTCGGCGTCGACCGCCAGGAATTTCTCGGCTATCGCGACTCGGGCATGGTCGACACCGCGGACAACAAAGACCCTCACTCCTTTCACCAGGCAAAGCTCGACGAGGCCGCGGGCAAGCTGGCGGTCTTCCTCCGCGAGGAGCGCCCGGACGTGGTCGTCACCTACGCCGAGGACGGCGTGTACGGCCACCCGGACCACATCAAGGCTCACTTCGTGACCAATGCGGCGCTCGAGCTTGTCGGGAAGGAAGGCCTCGCACTCAAGAAGCTCTACTACACCGCGATCCCGCGCTCGATGATGGAGGCGTTCGTTCAGCAGATGCCGGAGGAGGCGCAGCGGGCCATGAGCGGCAACATGCGCATCGCGGGAACGCCGGACGAATTGGTCACGACGAAAGTCGACGTGCACGACTACATCGAACGAAAGCGCGAAGCGTTCCGTGCCCACGTGAGCCAGAACGACCCCAACTCGTGGTTCGCGACCATGCAAGACCAGATCTACGAGATGGCTTTCGGCACCGAGTACTACCAGCTGGTGCGCGGCAAACCGGGCTCGGAACTGCCGGAGCCAGATCTGTTCGCCGGTATCAGCTAGGCACGCACAGCAGCTGGCTTGTCGATTCGGCCCAGCCGAACAGCTGCCATGACAGCTGAACCGAGCCGCTGCAGCTTTCTGTCGCCGTGCGCCCGCTCAACGGATATGTCACGGACCCCAATCCCCACCTCGGCTGTCCGAGCGAGTAGCTCTCCAAATCGGGGTTGAGCAGGAGCCCTTGCTTGAACAAGCCGTCGATGAACATGGGGGGTCGGCCGAAATAATCGAACGCAGCGGTAAACAAAAGTGCCGCCAACAGGGCCGCCAGCAACGCTCGTTTTGCGGTCGCGCCGGAGTGGCGAGTCGCGCCGGGCTCCAGCGCTCGATGTTGATACACGACAGTCGTACCCGCGGCCAGGTCACCGAGTCGTTGGGCCCCAGGCGTGGCCAGCACCAACAGACCGCCGAGGAGATAGAGAACCGGTAGGAAGTCGATTGGCTTGAGCAGGTTGCGAACGATCACCTCGCCCAGTCCGAGTGGCCGCCCGTCGAGCCGGACGACTTTCAACCGCATCCAGTATTTGCCTGGAGACGCACCGAACATCGCCTCCGAGACGGTGAAGTAAAGGAGTGCCACCAAGGTGAGCCATGGCCACGCGACGGCGGTGGTGGTCGTCATGAAGGTTCCGCCCGCCAGGATCGAGCTGGAGGTGATCTCCGTAACCCCGTAGGCGCCGTTCACGATGAACGTGATGAATCCGAAGATGATGGCGTCCAGAACCAGCGCCGCGGAACGGGCAACGCGCGCTTGCCTCGCGAAGGCGGCTCGCTCAGACGTGGCCGATCCGGCTGCCGCTACGGCCATGGTGGGCGAAATCATCTCACGTAGACTCGGATCGATATGGAAGTAGTGAAGATCACGCCGCGGGGCTACTGCCACGGCGTGGTGGACGCGTTTCGTATCGCGAAGCGAGTGCGTGAGGAGACCGAGGGCCCGGTCCACATGCTCGGCATGCTCGTGCACAACACCCATGCCACAGACGACCTTCAAAAACAGGGCATCGCGCTCGTGGACCAGCCCGACCGCCTTGCCGGGCTCGAGCACATCAAGAACGGCACCGTCATCTTCACCGCGCACGGCGTGTCGCCGCAGGTCAAGCAGCGCGCGGTCGAGCTCGGGCTCAAACCGGTCGACGCGACGTGCTCTGACGTCGTCCGCACTCATGAGCTCGTGGCGGATCTTGCAAACCAGGGTTACGAGGTGGTCTACATCGGCCGCAAAGGACATCCCGAGCCGGAAGGGGTCGTCGGCGAGGCGCCGGGGCGCGTCCACCTCGTTCAGGAACCCGAAGACATCGACGCTCTCCAGCTGACCGGCGATCGAATCGCGGTCACCTGCCAGACGACGCTCTCGGTCTGGGACACCGAGGACCTCATCGGCCGGGTCAGGGCGCGATACCCACGGGCCGAGGTCTACAACGAGATCTGCCGCGCGACGCAGGAGCGCCAGGAAGCGGCGGTGGAGGCGGCCAAAGAGGTCGACGTCGTGATCGTCGTCGGCAGCCCGCGCTCATCGAACTCGCTAAGGCTGGTCGAGGTGGTCAATAAGCTTGGTCACAAGCCGGCGTATCTGGTGGACAAGCTCGAGGACCTTGACGTTGCCTGGCTCAAGGGGATGCGGAAGGTCGGCGTGACGAGCGGCGCCTCGACTCCCAGCCAGCTGACGCGCCGCGTGATCGAGTACCTGGAAGCGCTGGAAGTCCCGGCCTAAGAGCTCCCGCGCAGGCGGCGGATCACGCCGCCGAGGCCACTGCGGTTGGCGCGTCGTGGGGTCGTCGGTGGAGGCGTCGGCGTGGCCGGAGGAGCGGCCGTTTCGGGCACATGGCTCGCCCGCGGCTCATGTTCTTCTTCCCGTGCCGCCGAGCCGGACGACCGCCGCCGCCGTCTTCGCCTGGCGGGACCCGACGCTCGCTCGGGCTTCGCGCTTGCAGCCGGGGGCGCGGCCACCGCCGGCGGCTCAGGGAGCACCGTTCCGTTCGTGCGGGAGCGGCGGCGCCGCCGCCGTGGCGCCCCAGGAGCGCTGGGCGCCGTGGGCTCGGCGGATGGGGTGCGCTGATGCGGGCCGGCCAGGCTTCGCTTGACCTTGGCCCCGATCTCGCCCTCCGCGCACAGGGCCCCGTCGAGGGTGTGCACGTCGACCCTCCAGACGACGACCGAGGTGGTCGCCCCGCCCCGGGGCGGCCGTTTCTGGGTGAGCGTCCAGCGGGCGTAGATCGTGTCGCCGGCGTGGACCTGGCGCGGGAACTTCCAGTTCAGCCACTCCCACTCGGCCACCGACGGCACCGGCATGTCGACCGAGCCCAACCCGACGGCCATGGCCAGGACAAGGGCGGGCGGGGCGGGTCGGGGGCCGTCGCGGCCTGCCTCGATGGTCAGCGGCGAGAAGTCGCCGGCGACGCCGGCGAACAGCGCTATCTC
>DASPYE010000061.1:0-13060 GCA_035636935.1 Candidatus Dormiibacterota bacterium
GTGAGTGCCGCATCGGTGACGTTCCTTGTCTCGGTCAGGCCCTCATCGTTCCACAGCCGGCCAGACCTCGACAGGGCCGGCGCGCCATGCCTTGGCCATCTCGAGCGCCTCGTCGAGATCCTTCACCTCCACGATGGCGAAGCCTCCGATGATCTCCTTGGACTCGATAAAAGGGCCGTCGGTGACGATGGGCTTGCCGTTTTGAAACCGTACGGTGGTCGCGGTCTGCGGTCCCTTCAGCTGCTCGCCGCCGACGATCTTGCCGGCGCGGCTGTACTCCTCGAACCACTGCTCCGCCAGCTTCATGCCGGCCGCCATGTCCTCCGGCGACATGTTGTCGAAACGCTCCTGGTCGTCCATGGTCCCCACGAAAAGCAGCACGTATTTCATGTCAAACCTCCTCTATGCACGACGAACGAGAGGACTCGAAATCGACAGATTCACGATCCGGTGAACTCAGGCTCCTGCTTGCTGAGGAACGACATGATCCCGATCGCGGCGTCGGTGCTCAAGGCGGCGCGGGCGAAGTTCTGCGATTCGACCTCCAGGGCCTCGTCCAGGGGCAGGTCGTACCCCCGGCGGACTGAGTCCTTGATCATGGCGATCGCAAACGTGGCGGCCCTGGCCAGCTTGCCGGCCAGCTCGTCGACCGCGGCGTGAAACTCCTCCGGCGGGACGGCGCGGTCGATCCAGCCGACGGCCTCGGCTTCCTTGGCGGAAATGCGCGTCGACTCGATCAGGTAGCGCGTCGCGCGGGCTTTGCCGATGAGACGGGGCAGTCTTTGCGTTCCACCCGCGCCCGGGATGATCCCCAGCGAAGACTCGGTCTGGCCGATGCGGGACCGCCCGTCCTCGACCATGATCCGGAAGTCGCAGCACAGGGTGAGCTCGCTGCCGCCACCGAGAGCGTGGCCGTTGATGGCCGCGATGACCGGCTTGGGGCACCGCTCGATTGAATTGAAGTGGTGGTTCATGCGCCGCATGAAAAGCGCGATCTGGTCGGCCGCATCGGGTGCGTCGCGGTCGATGCCCATCATCGATGTCAGGTCGGCGCCGACGCTGAAGTACTTTTCGTAGTCGGACGCGAGGACGATCACCCGGACGGACTGCTCCTGGCCCAGCTCGCCGAACGCCGCCGCAAGCTCCAGCATCATGTCCTCCGCGATGGCGTTGTTGCCCTTGCGGTGCATGACGACGCGCGCGATCGGGCCCTCGCGGCGGACGTCGACCGTCTCGCCCACAGTTACGCCGTGAAGAGAGGGATGCCGCCGGCCACTTCGATCACCGTTCCGGTGATGTAGCCGGCCTCCTCTGTGCACAGGAAGGCGATCGTGTTCGCGATGTCCTCGGGCTGCCCGAAGCGCTTGAAGACGGTGCGCGACTTGAAGCGCTCGTACATCGGGTTGTTGGCCGCAGCCGCCTTGCCCGCCTCGGACTCGATGATGCCGGGCGCGATGGCGTTGGCCGTGATGTTGTGGCGGCCGCCCTCGAGCGCCGCGGTCTTGGCGAGGCCGATCAGCCCCGCCTTGGTCGACGAGTAGCTGGCCTGGCCGAAGCCGCCCAGCGTGCCGGCGACCGATGACATGAAGATCAGCCGGCCCCATTTGTTCTCGGCCATGTACGGCCAGACCTCTTTGGTGCAGTTGAAGGCGCCCGTCAGGTTGACCTTGACGTCGCGGTCCCAGAGCTCGTAGGACTGATTGGGAATCTGCGCCGCGTGGTCGAGCGTGGCGGCGTTGTTGATCAGGATGTCGATCTTGCCGAGCTCGTCTTTGACTTTCTTGAAGACGTCCTTGACCTGATCGCGGTTGGTGACGTCCATCTTGATCGCGAGAGAGCGACGGCCCATCTTGCGAATCGCTTCAGCGGTCGCGTTCGAGTGCACCCAACCCTGGGACACCGCCACCTGCGCGAGCATGCTGCCCTGCGATTCCGCGGTCTCCTGCAGGTTAGGGTCGTCCTCGACCAGGACGTCGGTGATGACGACGTCGGCGCCGAGACCCGCGAGGGTCAGCGCATCCTGCCGGCCCAGCCCGCGCGAGGCGCCGGTGACCAAAGCGACTCTTCCAGAAAGATCGAACATCACCTACCCCCTCAATTTGATGGTCCCGCGCTGGCCGGATATGGCACGCGAGATGACAAGCCTCTGGATCTCCGCGGTGCCCTCCCAGATCTGGTAGATCTTCGCGTCGCGGAACCACTTCTCGACCGGGTACTCCTTGATATAGCCGTATCCGCCCAGGACCTGGATCGCGTCCGTCGTCACCTCCATCGCGACGTCGGCGGCAAAGCACTTCGCCATCGAGCCTTCCGCCCGCTCGAATGGCACGTCCTGGGTGGCCATCCAGCCGGCGCGCCAGATCAAGAGCCGCGCGGCATCGATCTTCATCGCCATGTCGGCGAGCTTGAACCCGACGGCCTCGTGCTGCCACAGCGGTTTGCCGAACTGCTTGCGCTCCTGCGCGTACTCGAGCGCGAACTCATACGCCGCACGTGCAATCCCCAACGCCCCGGCGCCCACTCCGGGACGGGTCGCCTCGAGCGTCATGAGCGCGGCCAGCGCACCGGGACCAGCGTTGTCGGCGTCCGGCTCTCCACCCAGCCGGTGGTCGAGCGGAACCTCGCAATCCTCGAGGATCACCTGCGCCGTGTGGCTCGCACGCACGCCGAGCTTCCTTTCCTTGCGGCCCATGCGCAGGCCCGGCGTGTCCTTGGGCACTAGAAACGAAGCTATGCCCGCAGGGCCTTTCGAAGGGTCGGTGTTGGCGTAGATCACGTGGTAATCCGCGATCCCGCCGTTGGTGCAGAACTGCTTGGTGCCGTTAAGGACATACGCGTCCTTGACCCGAGTCGCGCGCGTTTTCATGGCGAGCGCGTCGGATCCCGAGTCCGGTTCGGTCAGCCCGAGGCCGCCGAGGACGAGACGGTCTGGATGGGTGAACTCCGGCAGCCAGCGTTTCTTCTGCTCTTCCGTCCCGCTCGACCGGATGCCGGCGATCGCGAGCGCCATCGACTGAATGCACACCGCGATCCCGGCGCAGCCCCAGCTCAGCTCCTCATTGAGGATCAGCTCGGTGAGGAAGTCGAGTCCCTGCCCGCCGTACTCCTCGGGGATGAACGCGGCTGGGCTCAGACCGAGGCGGTGCGCTCTCGCGACGACCTCGTACGGAAACTCCTCTGTCTCGTCGAAATGCGCCGCGACCGGGCGGATCTCTTTCTCGGCGAACCGGTGCGCAAGCTTGCGGATCTCCTCCTGCTCGGGCGTGAGGGAGAAGCCCAATGTCACGCGCCATACTCCGCGACCGACTTGGTGAGCACGGCCGCGCCCTGCTGGTTGACGGCCTTCACCTCGAGCTTGCCTTCACCCGCCGGTTCGGCGCTGAAGGTGACCGCGTCGCCGGGAACGACCATGCCCGCGAATCGCACAGCGAGGCGGCGCAGACGCTGCGGCCCGCCCACGGCATCGGCCGCCACGGTGGCCGCGATGCCCATCTGCAGCATGCCGTGCGCGATGAGGCCTGGAAGTCCAACCGAGCGCGCGACCTCGTCGTCCAGGTGGATCGGGTTCATGTCGCCGGACGCCTCCGCGTAGGCGGCGATCTGCTCGCGCGTGAAAGTGACCTTGCGTTCGGTCACGAACGGATCACGAATAGTGCGCGGGAGCGGCAGACGGGCGAGCCTTGCTCGTCGCTCGTATCGGTCTCGAACGAGACGAATCGGATGCCGCGCCGGCTCGTGTCCGACGCCACGCGTGCTTGCGAGGTCACGGTCTCGCCGACACGCGGGTGGCGCCGCCACTCGAATTCCTGCTCGGCATGGAGCAGCCGGGCGAAATCAACCGCCGCTTCGTCGTCGCCAAACAATTGCGGAGCCGTGACGCCCAGCGAGTAGACCGCCGCAAATGTCGGCGGCACACCGTCGGAGGGGTCGGCGCCGATGGCGCGAGCGAAATCCGCGACGCGCTCGGATTCGATCTCGAATCTAACCGCCGGGTAGGTACGCCCGGCGACCGCTGCCACGCGGAAGACTCTACGGTCTCGTCGGTCGCAGACGTGCGAGCACGCGGCGCAGCAGCATCGGGCGCAGGTTCGACCACGCCTCCATCACGGACGAGCGGCTTGTCGCCGCGACTTCGGGCGGAGCGTAGGCCGCGACCACGAAGCCGTCGGCCAGCGCAGAGATCGGTTCGGCGGTTTCTGGAAACGTCCTCCGAATCCGCCGGCCGAGCTCCAGGGGAGTCTCGCCCGGCCGGCGTTCGGCGCCGGCCAGCCGCGCGAGCGCGAGCGTGCGTTTCCAGACCGCCATGACGCTGCGCGGCCGCAAGTACCTCGAGATGACGACCAGCAACAGGAGCAGCAGGGCGATGAAGCCGCCGAGGATCTTGGTCGCGGTCGACGCGTCGAGGACCGAGGAAACCCTGATGCCGGCAATCGACGGGCCACTCGCGGGATCGTTGCGCTCGCCGCGGGCGCTCCCGGGGGTCGAGCCACCGCCGACCGGTAGCGTGACGCCGCCTGTCGGGTCCTGGCAGTTGTTGTCGCGCAGACACGTCGCCTGGGGCCCCGCACCGCGCGGAATCTGCGTATACACGCTGAGGTTGTCGGCGGTCGGCTCGAACGGGATCCAGCCGTACTTGGGGAAATAGACCTCGACCCACGTGTGCGCGTCCTCCCCCCGAACCACGAACTGGTTGGTCTGCGCGTCGAAAGTCCCCGGCCCGAAACCGTTGACGAGCCGCGCCGGGATGCCCAGCGAGCGCAGCATGTCGCCCATCGCGGTGGCGAAGAACTCGCAGTAGCCCTTGTTCGACTGGAAGAGGAAATACTCCATGGGGTCGACGCCGTCGGGAGTTTTGGCATCGAGCGAGTAGGTGAAGTTGCTTGGATTGCGGAGATACGCCTCGATCGCCGCCGCCTTGTCATATGGGGTGGTGGCTCCGGCGTTCGTCACAATCTTGACCGCGAGGTCGTGGATCTCCTGCTCGACGAACTGCGTCCGGTAGCCCCTCCCCGGTAGGAACATGTATGGCTGCAGCCATTCCGGGTAAGTGGTACCGGCCGTTTGGAGATCGCTCGCGGTCGCCGTCGAGTACTCGACCGTGGCGATGTAGTTGCCGGACGAAGTCGTCGGTTGCACACTGCCCAGGCGGTCGATCGTGTTCACCGTCGTGCTGTTGGGGTCCGACAGCTGGATCTGGGTGCTCACGGTCAGCCTATCGACCTTGTACGCCAGCCCCGGATAGAACAAGACATCCTGGCTGCCAATGGGCGGACGCAGCATCCTGATTGTCACTTTGCCGAGCGCCAGTTTTTCGTAGTCCTCGGCGTACTGATACACGTCGTTCTTGGCCACGAGCTGGCGCAGCTCGATGCGATTCGGCTGCGAGTATCGCCACTCCCCACCGGAGGTGATGGAGACGTTCACACCTCGGAAGTACTTCGGCCCGCTGTAGTCAGCGATCGTGTAGGTGAAGACGACATCGCGCGTCCTCTGCAGTGCTCCGTTCAGCCGCACGTCGGTGGTGAAGCCGGTGACCCCGGTGGACTTTCCGTTGCTGAAGAATCCCGGGTGGCTCAGCTGCTGCTGCAGCTGCGCCCAGCTGGTGAAGATGCCCGACTCCACGTCGAGCGTGCGGTCGGCGGTAGACAGTGGCGGCAGCATGATGCCGAGCACGATCAGCGCGGCCATCGCGACGAGCCCGCTCTCCCAGAAATCCCATCGCGCGTCGCCGGTTAGCTTCACATTGGCGCGCTGCGCGTTGGCGATCGAGGCGGTGTAGTTGGTCCACAGGAGAAGCGCCAGCGTCAGGACGAGCATCGCGAGCGTGTAGCCGTTCTGGTCCTGCGGCACGTTCAGCACGTTTGTCGCAAACGCCGCCGCGCCCGGGATGAGGCCGAGCATCGGCTTGCGCCACCGGAGCACACACCAGCTGAGCCACGCGCCGGTGATCCACATCAACAGGCAGATCAGAACGAGATAGAACGACGGGTCCGACGCGGCTGCGCCCGTTGTGATCCGATCCCACCATGCGCTGACGATCTGGGGGCCGATCACATCCCCCGAATGGCGGGCGTGGATCTGCGGCCATGCCCCGGCGAACGCCGCGGCCGGCGCGAGCACGAGGCCGATTCCAAGCGATATCGGCTCGCGCACCGGCAGCACAGCGAGCACGCCCAAGACAAGCGCGCCGGCCAAGGCCACCCACACGATCGCGTCGATGCCGTCCACCCAACGCACGGTGGACGTCGAGCGCGCGACGGTGAAGGTCAGAAGGACCACGAGCACCGCGGACCAGAAGCGCCCGCCACCTATGGCGTCGCGGACGCGCTCCCAGATCAGCGCCTGCGGGCTGTCATCGAACCCCGCCTCGGGGCTTACGAGACGGCCGCTAGGCGATACGTATCGCATCCTTTGTCCTCATCAGGCGAGCGAAGTCGTCGCCGCGCCGCACCACGTAGAGGTCGACGTCCTGCCCCAGGTCGAAGCTCGGATTCTGGTCCGGTCCGCC
The DNA here is from genome assembly GCA_035636935.1 of Candidatus Dormiibacterota bacterium. GTDB lineage: Bacteria > Chloroflexota > Dormibacteria > Dormibacterales > Dormibacteraceae > 40CM-4-65-16. The sequence continues at coordinate 6,509 of DASPYE010000061.1, forward strand.
GAAGCTCGCGGCGTCGATGTAAAAGACGATCAGGCTTGAACGCCGGCCGCGCACCGCCTGGAGCAGGTGGACCCAGGCGGGGTCGGCGCTCGGGGTGATCACGGCGATCGCGCGGCGCGGCAGGCGCCGGATGCGGTCCCACGCCAGCGTGTCGGTCAGAGGAGTGCGGCCGTCGGCCTGGCACACGGCCAGGTAGTCGAGGATGAGCCGGTCCTGCCGCACCGCGCGGTGCGGCTCGAGCACCGTGCCGCGAGAATCGTTGCCGATGAGGCCGATCTGACGGCCGCGGCTGTGCACCTGCGCGGCCATCGAGGCGGCAAGGCTGACCGCGTACTCGACCGTCGACTCTTCGCCCTCCCCGAAATGCACGCTCCGGTCGAGGTCGAGCAGGATCCACAGGTCTGTCGTCAGGGGCTGCTCGAACGTCTTCGACATCAGGCGCTGGTGTTTTGCCGACAGCCCCCAGTGGATGCGCCCGAAGCTGTCGCCGGTGTTGTAGTCGCGCACACCGCCTGTCTCTGGCGGATAGTCCGCCCACGCGCCGAACGCCTGGGAGGCGCCAACCTGCTGGGAGCTTGGCGTCAAGAGGTCGGGGACAGGACGCACGCGCGGATAAACGAGGATCGAGGTCCGCTGGGTGAGCTTCAGCTCGCGGTCGAAGAGGCCGAAAGGTTCGCGCACGCGGAGTGAGGTGGGACCCAGCGCCATCCAACCGCGCCGGCGGTAGATGCCGCGAGATTTCCACCGCACCACGTCCTTGCCGAGCGAGATCACGCGGCCGGGCTGGTAGTCCGGGATCTGGCTGAGGTCACGGACCTCGACCCATGGCGCTGGGATCCATCCGTCGCGATGCACCTCGAAAGACTCCTCGTACGTGTCGCCGACGGTCGGCGTGCCGGGATCGACTTTGCGCGCGACTGTCACGCCGCGGATGGCCAGCCGCGGCCACGCCCACGCGATCAGGAAGAGGAGGCACAGGGCGTAGGCGAACGCGTACGCGGGACGGATCGCCGTCAGGTAGGTGAAGAACAGGAGCAGCCCGAGGGCACCACCGAGCGCAACCTTGCTCATGGCTGACCGGCTACGCGGTTACCCGTCGTACGCCATCTGGGGCACGTGCTCGCGCTCGAGCAGGCCCGCAACCAGCTTGCCCGCGCTCTGGCCCTGCATCTCCGCGTTCGGCCGCAGGATGATGCGGTGCGCGAGCACTGACTCGGCCAGGGTCTTGATATCGTCGGGCAGCACGTAGGCCCGACCCTGCACCGCGGCCAACGCCTGGCTCGCGTGGTAGAGGTGCAGTGTCCCGCGGGTGCTGGCGCCCAGCGCCACCTCGGGATTGCCACGCGTCCGGCCCACCAGCCGGGCTATGTATTCGCGCAGCTCGGGCTTGACGAAGACCTCGCGGACCGCGCTCTGCGCGGCTTTCAGCTCGTTGGGCGATACGACCGGCTGGAGCTCCTCCATCGGCGAGTCGATCTTGTGCTGGTTGAGCAGGTTGGCCTCCTCTTTTTCGGTGAGGTAACCGAGCTTGACCTTCATCAAGAAACGGTCCAGCTGAGCCTCGGGTAATGGAAACGTGCCCGAGTATTCGACCGGGTTCTGGGTGGCCATGACCATGAATGGCTTCGGCAGGACGTGCGTCTCCCCGTCGATCGTCACCTGGCGTTCTTCCATCGCCTCGAGAAGCGCGGCCTGGGTCTTCGGGCTGGCGCGGTTGATCTCGTCGGCGAGCAGGATCTGAGCAAACACCGGCCCTGGCCGGAACTCGAACTCGTTGAGCTTCTGGTTGAAGGCGCGGACCCCGGTGACGTCGGAGGGCAGCAGGTCGGGCGTGAACTGGATCCGGCGGAAGGTGCAGTCGAGCGAGCGGGCGAGTGACTTGGCGAGCATCGTCTTGCCGACGCCCGGGACGTCTTCGATCAGGAGGTGCCCCTCGCACAGGAGGGTGACGAGGCAAAGCCGGATCTCGTCTTCTTTGTTGACGATCGCCCGGCTCACGTTCGACATGAACGCGTCGGCGACTCGTCCGACCGCTTCGCTCCCCCCCACTCCCGCGATTATAGATTTGCTGTCTGGTAGCTCCATCAGATCTGAATACAGCCAGGGGTTGCATTTGGTTCCGAGCTCGTCCCGGGGCCACATCTAAATTCATCCCGACATTCGTGCCGACATGGTCGTAGTTCCCGGATCGATTGCGCACATCCGTGCCCAAACGGTCGGGATCATGGCGCGCTGCTAGGAGACTTCTTCCTCCTCCACCAGCCGCAGGTGGCTGCTCACGTCAAGCCCCAGGTGGCGAGCGAAGAATCCGGCGACTCGCTCCACGTACAGCGGCCGGTCGGCGAAGTACGCGCCGGTGTGAGGGGCGCCCTGGACGATCCAGATCTCGCGCGGCCCCCTGTACGCGTCATAGAGACGGCGGCTGTGGTTCACCTTCGTCATGGAATCGGCGCCGCCGTGGATGAAGAACAGCGGTCGCGGCTCGAGCGCGCTGAGCACGTCGATCGGCCTGCACGCGGAAAGCCAGCAGCGCGTGCGCAGCCAGAACATCAGCCCGGCGAGCCAGACGAATGGAGTCCCCGGCAGCTTGCTCGCGCTCCGCACGTTCTCGACGAGCAGCGTTCGCAGATCGCTGAACGGGCTGTCGAGGACGAGCGCCTGCACGCCCGGCTCGCCCGCCGCGCCAAGAAGCGACACCACCGCCCCCATCGAGTAGCCGAGGAGTCCGATCCGGGCATTCGGGATGCGTTTGCGGGCGAAAGCGATTGCCGCCTGCAGCTCCAACACCTCCTTGATACCGAACGTGATCGGCGCGCGGTCGCTGCCGGCCATGCCGCGATAGGAGTAAAGGACGACGTTGAAGCCCTTGCGCCACAGCGCGACGGCGATCCCCAGCGCCCCCTGCCGCTGGCCCTTGTGGCCGCCGGAGATGATCACCGTCTGCGGCGAGCCGGGCTGGCGGAAATGCCAGGCGCCGAAATTGAGGCCATCTGCGGTCACCAACTCGACCTCCTCGTAGTCCGCCTGGAACTCAAACGGCGTGAATGTGAAGTCGTCCAGCCAGATCGGTTTTGGAGGTAGGAACGCGCGCCGGTAGACCTGATAAGAGAGCGCGAGAAAGAGGAAGACGACGGCGACGAGAACAAGGCCGGCGTAAGTCAGAGGGGCCACGTGAGTCTGAGCTTAATTAGAACGCTTCTGGCGCGGCGTTTTCGCCGGTTGCGCCGGGCGGCCGCTCACATTCTCCTCATAGCGGCCGAGCACGAAGAGCAGGAGGCTCAGCCGGTTGAGCCACCGGCGGACCTCCGGATTGGACAATCCGCCGCTGCGCTCGAGGGTGAGACACCTCCGCTCTGCCCGTCGCGTGATCGCCCTCGCCAGGTCGAGGGCCCCGGACGCGGGGGTCGCGCCCGGAAGGATGAATCCTTCGGGCATCGACACTTCGGCCTCGAGACCGAGCATCAACTGCTCCAGGCGCTCGATGTCGGCGGCACCCGTCGCGGCGAAGGGCTTGCCGGCTTTCGGGTTGGTCCCGAGCTCCGACCCGACTGTGTACAGACCGCGCTGGAGCTCTTCACAAATAGAAGTAACGCGCGCGTGAGAGCTGAGGGCGCGCGCCAGCCCGAGAGCGCTGGAAGCCTCGTCAACCGTGCCGAACGCCTCGATCCGGACGTCGTCCTTGGGCACCCGCCCGCCGCCGAGCAGCCCGGTCGTGCCGTCGTCGCCGGTGCCCGCAAGCTCGAGCATCGGCTTGCGACGGGAAGACCCCTTGTTAGCCGAAGACCTGGCTGAGCTCGTACAGCTCCTTCGGCACGCGCCGGGTTTCCTTGATCACTTCGGTCAGGGGTACCACCTCTACATCACCGTTGCGGCGGATGGGAATGACGCCGCTCTTGCCTTCGACGATCAGCTCGACTGCGGCGACCCCCAGGCGTGTCGCCCAGATCCGGTCGACGGGCGAGGGCGAACCCCCCCGCTGAAGGTGGCCGAGCACAGTCACCCGGGTCTCGAAGCCTGTCTCGCGCTCGACCGAGCCGGCCAGCAGATCGCCGACGCCGCGCTTGGCCAGCCTGACGTGCCCGAACGCATCCTTCTCCGCCTCGCCGCCGGCCTCGCGTTCGAGCTCGGGGATTCGCGCGCCCTCGGCGACCACGATGATGCTGAAGAGCTTGCCTTCGCCCCGCCTCCGGTACAGGTGCGCGACCACGTCCGCAAGCGTGGACTCGAACTCCGGGATGATGATCAGGTCGGCGCCACCGGCGACGCCGCCCACCAACGCGACCCAACCCGTGTCGCGACCCATCACCTCGACCACCATCACGCGATGGTGCGCGGACGCCGTCGTGTGCAGCCGGTCGAGGGCTTCAGTCACGACGCCGACAGCGGTGTCGAAGCCGATGCAGAACTCGGTGACCGAGAGGTCGTTGTCGATCGTCTTGGGCACACCCACGGTCGGAAACCCAGCCTCGTGGAGCTTCGCCGCGACGCTCAGCGTGTCGTCGCCGCCAATCGGCACCAACGCGTCGACGCCGTGGTGACGGAGCGTCTTGATCACGCGCGCGATCCCTTCCTTCTCCTTGGCGGGATTGGTGCGCGACGTGCCCAGGATGGTGCCGCCGGTGGGCAGGATGCCGCGCACGTCCGCCGGGGTCAGCTCGCCGATAAGGCCCTCCTCGAGGCAGCCGGCCCAGCCGTTCTTGACGCCGCTCACCTGGTGGCCCAGCTGGAACGCGCGCCGCGCCACCGCGCGGATCGCCGCGTTCAGGCCGGGCGCGTCTCCGCCGCCGGTCAGGACTCCGATGCGCACTGGAGACAGATTAAGGCCGGTCGATTCTCTGCAGGAGCTGCCGAAGGGTGACGTCGGCCAGGGACGTCAGCGTCACGTCGGCCTGCGAGAGGTCGAGCCGTGCGGTGATCGAGTTGGGGATCGCTACGCAGCGCATGCCAGCCCGCTTGGCCGCGGCGATTCCGTGCGGGGAGTCTTCGACCGCGATCGCCTCGCTTGCGCCGACGCCAAGGCACTCGAGGACGGCGATATAGAGGTCAGGCTCGGGCTTGGCGTGCGCGACGTCGTCCCGGCACCGCATGCACTGGAAGCGGTCGAGGATGCCAAGGCGCGCAAGGTGGCCTCTCACCCAGTCGCTGGTAGAGCTCGAGGCGACGCCAAGCCTCAGGCCGAGCTCCCGCGCAGAGTCCAGATGCTGGAGCACGCCGGGCAATACCGCGTTGGCAAGGATCATCTCGGTTCTGCGTCCGACACGGCGGTCGAGCACTTCCTTCGGCAGGGGCTTGCCCAGCCGCTCCTCCAGGTGATGCTGGGGATGGAAGCCCGCCGTCGTCGAGCCGACGATCTGCACCCAGCGCTCGAACGGCAAGTCCTCGCCGTGGGCCTCGTAGACCTCGAGCCACGACCGGTAGATAGGCTCCTCGGTGTCGAGGATGAGTCCGTCGAAGTCGAAGACGATGGCTCGAATCACGTGCCCAAACCCTACTATCGCCGTGGCCGTGATCCGGGACGCAGCGTATGCCTGAGACGAAGACGAAATCCCTTTCGCCGACCGTAGAGCAGCCCTCATCGATCGGCCTGGGGAGCGCGATGCTGTCGGGCCTGGCGCTGGTCACCGTCGCCCTGATGCTGGTGATCCTGTTCGGCTTCCTCGACGCGCTGCATTACCGCTCGCTCGCCGATTTCTTCACGCCAGACCCCGCAGCGGCGGCCGGGACGCTCGGTCTGGTGGGTGGCGCCGAGGGCGTGACGTTGAGCATCGTCCTCCTGGGCGTCATGTTCGGGATCCAGACCTCCTCGTCCCGCTACTCACCCCGCATCATCGGCATCTTCACGCGGAATCCGCTCAACGCGTTGGTGCTGAGCTTCGCGCTGGCATCGATCCTCTACACGTTCCTGGTTCGCTCCGAGGTCAAGGCCAACTACGTTCCGCTGGCGAGCGTTGCCGTCGCCGAGCTGCTCGCCCTGGTCAACTTCGCGCTCCTGTTTCCCTACGTGCTCTACACCTTCGAGGTCATGCGCGCGGAGACGCTGGTGTCGGGCATCATGCGGCGCGCCCGCAAGGAGTTGCGCGCGGCCACCCGCAAGCGTCGAGTGTTGCAGCGCCGGCGCGCGCTGCTGACATGCATGGAGCAGGTCACCGACATCGCGTTTGGATCGATCCAACTCGGAGACATGCCTGTGTGCCAGCACAGCATCGAGGTGATGGGCGATTTCCTGGCGAGGGAATACCTGCCGGTCAAGAAGAACATGGACCCCGAGTGGTTCAAGGTCGGGCACGCGGAGCTCCCAGGGGCATCGGACCAGATCGTGGCCGAGGTCAATCGCGCCGGCACCTGGTTCGCCTACACGATCTTGTCGAGCTTTGTCGACATGGTCGGCCTGACGCCGGTCCACCGCAAGGAAGCCGTCTACACGATCGCCGTCGCGACCCGCAAGGTGGGACTCGCCGCCATCGACGTGGGCGACTCCGAGCTGGCCGAGCTGTGCGTCCGCTTCTTCAACACCTACCTGCGCGCGGCGATCAACCGCTCGGCTCCGACGTT